>DATBQJ010000099.1:0-13475 GCA_036560885.1 Methylocella sp. | reverse complement strand
CTTGGCCTCGTTTCCGGCGCGGACTGCCGGCACCACAGGGTATGTAGGGGCCGGGCTTTCCCCCGGAGACGAATATTATGACGAGCCCTATTTTTATGTGTCGGTCTATCCCCGGCCAGACAGTGCGGCGCTGCCGCGCCTGCCGGCGCTTGGCCATTGGCATACGCACGAGTTCGCGGCGGCCATTGCGCCCGCTCATCGGATTGTCGCGGCCAACAATCAGAAAGCCGCGGCCGATGGATTTCTCGAGACCGCGATCGACGTTGCGGTCAAAATCTTGAGGTGAGGCGAGGCTCTTCTCGAGCGGGCGGGCAACTATCGCGGCCATCGCCGTCTCGCCGCGGTGCATCGCCGCAAGGCTTTGAGAATGTTTCCGCCGAGGCGGAAAATGCTAAAGACCAATGCGGAAGCCTCCCGATACCCAGGACGCCAATGGCACCTCCCCTTTTGCTGTTGCAGGATATTGCGCTGACTTTCGGCGGCGTGCCGCTCCTCGAAGCCGCCGGGCTTTCGGTCTCGGCGGGAGAACGATTATGCCTCGTCGGGCGCAATGGGTCGGGCAAATCGACGCTTCTGAAGATAGCGGCGGGTCTCATCGAGCCGGATAGCGGGACGCGTTTCCTGCAGCCGGGGGCGAACTTGCGCTATCTGCCGCAGGAGCCCGATTTTTCCGGATATGGCACGGCGCTGGCCTACGTCGAGGCGGGCCTTGGCCCAACCCATGATCCGCATCGCGCGACCGCGCTTTTGAACGAATTGGGGCTAAGCGGCGAGGAAGATCCGGTACGGCTTTCGGGCGGTGAGGCCAGGCGCGCCGCACTCGCCCGCGTGCTCGCGCCCGAGCCGGATATTTTGCTTCTCGACGAGCCGACCAATCATCTCGATCTGCCGGCGATCGAATGGCTCGAGGCGGAGCTCGAAGCAACACGATCCGCGCTCGTCATTGTCAGTCACGACCGCAGATTTTTGCAAAATCTTTCGCGCAGCACGGCCTGGCTCGATCGCGGCCGGACCCGTTCCTTTCCGCGTGGGTTTTCCGAATTCGAGGCTTGGCGCGATCTTGCGCACGAAGAGGAAGCACGTGCGCGGCATAAGCTCGACCGCAAGATCGCGGCCGAAGAGCACTGGCTGCGCTATGGCGTTACCGCGCGGCGTAAACGCAACCAGAAACGCCTCGAAGGGCTTGCGGCGATGCGTGCCGCGCGCCGCCAACGGGGCACCTTCACCGGATTGAAAATCGAAGCAAGCGAGGCGGATATTTCCGGCAAACTCGTCATCGAAGCCAAGGATTTGGCGAAATCTTTTGGCGGGCGCGCGATCGTCAAGAATTTCTTCGTCCGCATCCTGCGCGGCGATCGTCTCGGCCTGATTGGCGCCAATGGCGCGGGCAAGACGACGCTTGTCAACCTCTTGACTGGCACCTTGGCCCCCGACCGAGGCTCCATCCGGCAAGGCGCCAATCTTGAGCTGGCAACGCTCGACCAGGGCCGCGCGCACCTCGATCCGGAAACGGTTCTGCAGGACGCGCTCACCGGCGGCAGCGATTTCGTTGAGATCAACGGCGAGCGCAAACATGTCATTGGCTATATGAAGGATTTTTTGTTCGGCCCCGAACAGGCGCGCACGCCTATCGGACGCCTCTCGGGAGGCGAACGCGGTAGGCTGATGCTCGCGCGGGCCTTGGCCCGGCAATCCAATCTTCTCGTCCTCGACGAGCCCACCAACGATCTCGATCTCGAAACGCTCGATCTCTTGCAGGAAATGCTCGCCTCCTACAAAGGCACCCTGCTGATCGTCAGCCATGATCGCGATTTTCTCGACCGGGTGACGACATCGGTGCTCGTTGCGGAGGGAGGCGGCCGCTGGATCGAATATGCCGGTGGCTATTCGGACATGGTTGCGCAACGCGGCGCTGGGGTTGGCGCTGTGCCGGTCTTCTCCGCGCCCGCAGCTAATAAGGGCAAGCCCAAAATCGCCGCCGTTCAACCGCAAAGGGGAAAGCCCCGCCTCACTTTCAAAGAAAGGCATATGCTTGACAATCTACCGGCGCGTATCGAAGACCTGCGAGTGCTGAGGGATAGACTTCAGTCCCTGCTCGACGATCCTAAGTTTTACGCGCGTGACCCGGCGAAATTCACGGAACTTTCGGTGGCATTCGCGAATACCGAAGCGGCGCTGGCCGAGGCCGAAGGAGAATGGCTCCGGCTTGAAATTTTACGCGAGGAGACCGGGGGTTAGAGCGGCGCCGCACCGCGGTCGGGCTCTGGCAAGTTTCTTGGCAGCGCGATTGCGGGGACGATATCAAGTTCGCCGACATCGCAAGCTAACACCTCACCTAAGCGGCTACCCAAGCTCGTAAAAATCTCCCTTTTCCGTTTTAACCTCAACGTTGGCGACTTTCGATTCGTTAGGAAGTGCTTCCATTACTTCTCGTGTTAAAACGATAATATCACGGTCGCGGGTTTTGGATTGGCACGCGTCTGCAGCGGCGTTGACAGCTGGCCCAATTACCGTAGTGCGCCGCTCATGAACGTGCCCCACCTGAGCCAGCGTCACCAGACCGCACGAAAGCCCTATTCGTACAAACAAGCTATCGGTCCCAGGATAGCCCAGAGTTGTCCAGCGCTTTCTCAGGTCGCGAAAGGCCGTGCGCATCTCCGTGGCCGCGGCAAACGCCGTTGCTTGGTGCGCAAGTTGGCGCCGGATAACGTTGAATGTCAGCAGGACACCATCGCCAACAAATTGGTCGATAAACCCACCGTGATGCAGCGCGATCGTGCACAGCTCCTGAAAATACTCATTCAGCAAGTCAGTAATGACGCTGCTATCCAGTTCGTCGAACAGAACTCCGTAATTGGAGAGGTCCACTAACATTATCGTTGCATCAATTTGCTTCCTTCGTGGCGCATGACCCAACTCTATCAGTCGCCGCGGATCGGCGATGAAGTTGGCGACCAGAGGGGCAAGCGCCGTACATTGGTCTTGTGTCCTCTGCTCGTCCTCAAGGTTGAATTGTTGGCCGTTGCGCTTGTTGAGGAATTGAGCGACGCCGACGCGTTCGGATTTGTAACGGAGACAGACGGAGAGCGGTTCGTTGGTCTTGTATTCGGTGATTTCGTCAACGCGGCTAGCGAAGGTATTGTCCGATGCAGACGGAGAAGCGACGGCTGTTTCGCCAGACAAGTATACTGCGCCGGCATGGCTTTTCTCGGAGATCGGTACGCGAACGCGCCTTAATATCGCTGCTTGCGGACCGCTGGCATAGAGGAAAACCAACTCGTTCGGTTTGTCTCCTGATATTAAGGTAGGAGCTGGCACAAGGACCGCGCAATCGTTTGCGTCTAGTTGCGTTGCAATCTCTTCTGCGACCGTGACGATCTCCTGGCGATGGGCCTGGATCTCAGCACCACGGCGGAGAATGTCCCGGTATTTCTCATCGAGTTCGGCATATTTCTTATTGGCCTCGGCAAGAATGGCCTGGTGTTCATCTTCGAGTTTGGTGCGTTGAGTCTCGGCCTTTGCTAGATTGTCGTCAATGGTGGCCTTGAGCCGATCGATCTCGGCCTTAAGACCGTCGATCTTGGCCTGCGTTCCCATGCGAGTGATGTAAATTGCGATGCCAACCGCGACGGGTACGGCCGCCAACGCCAGCGCTATGCCCACATTCCCCATGGAAGAGAGGATACTGACGAGTTTATCTTCGGGGGATGTTGTATCGGTGGTCGATGACATGTCGGGGTCCCGGTTGATGTCGGAACGTGTGAAACGGTCGCTATAAAAGGCGATCCTAGTCGGCCTGGGCAATTTGAACAACACGCGCGGAGCGTTTGCTGAGTACGAGGGGGCTCTCTCAAGGGCGACGCTAGTGGCCAAGCCGCACACGTCACCATCTCGCTGTAGCGAGAATTCTCCACTGGCCAAAGTCTTTGGCTATCGCGCCAAAATGCCGGTCTGGCTTGCCGGAACCGTCGAATTAAACGCTCGGTTTGCGCTGGGGGCGCTCGCTCATTTCCGGCGGGGCGCGGATGCCAGGTTCCGAACGATTCCCGACCAACCGCAGCGGGTATCCGGAATTCAGGCCAGAGAATTGCGTGACCTGTGGCTGAAATACAACATTTACCCTAATACAACATTCACCCTATTGACTAGATTTAATCTATCGGATTACTCATCTATGTGGCGTTGCAAAAACGCCGGTTTTGCGCAAAATTCGCGCGAAAGGAACGGGCCTCGAAGGGTCCTTGGCGAAGGGGATTTCAAATGAGTTTCAATAAGGTGCTTCTTCTGACTTCGGCCGCGAGCTTGGCTTCGGCAGTTGCCATTCCGGGCGCTCGCGCGGCGGACCTTCCGGCGCGCCAGGCGGCGCCGATTGAATACGTCCGCATTTGCGATGCCTATGGCGCCGGCTTCTTTTACATTCCGGGCACCGAATCCTGTTTGCGGGTCGGCGGGCTGGTGATGGCCGAGCTGCGCGGTTTCGATCCTTGGTTCAGCATCTCGGGCACCAATTTTTATGCCAATGGCGCGCCGCATCTCGGTACGGGTTTCGTACCGTCGGTCAGCCAATATTCCAACGCCCGCTCCCGCGACGCCTTCAGCTACGCCGCCTTGGGGCGTGTCGAACTCGATACCAGGACGCGATCGCCTTGGGGCACTCTGCGAGCATTCGTGCGCGTGGACTCTTACTTTGGATCAGGCCAGCAAGCCGCAACGGGCAGCCTCCAATCCCTCACCAATACGTTCAATACGACGGCCGGAACGAGCGCGCCGCGCGACACGACGATTATCAACAAGGCGTTCATCCAATTCGCCGGATTGACCGCCGGCTACGCCCAATCGATGTTCGATTTTTATGCCAATGCGTACAACTTCAGTAACTTGCGCGGGTCCGCCGCGACCTCCGCGTTGCTTGCCTACACCGTGACATTTGGCGACGGCTTTTCCGCGACGCTGTCCGCCGAGGATCAGGCATCGCGGCGCACCGCGATCGGCAGCACAATAGCGAGCGAGACAAAGGCACCGATCACGATCGGAGGCATTTCGTCGACCTCCTTCCAAGCCCAGCCGGCGGGCGCGCGGGTGCCAGAAATCGTCGGCAATGTCCGCCTCGACCAGCCTTGGGGCGCGGTGCAATTTTCGGCGGCGGCGCATCAGGTAGACACCAGCCTCTTCGCGGCTTCCGCCCTTGCAACGCCGCCTACGACCTATGCCTTTCCGGCCTTGACCAGCAATTCATATGGTTTCGCGGTTCAAGGCGGTCTTCAGTTGAACACAGACTATATTTCTCCCGGCGATAAGTTTTGGCTGCAAATCGCCTATGAAAAAGGCGCGTACGGCTATATCGCGGGCGATAATCTTGGCTTCAATTATGGAGCGGTCAATCAAAATCGTTATATGGGTGACGGGTTTACTTCAATTAGCTATTCCGGGAGCGGCTGGAACACACAGATCGATTCCGACTGCGTTTTCACTGGCAGCCATACCTGCGAACAGCAATCGGGCTGGGACATCACCAGCGCCTACAAGCATTATTGGCTCCCCATTTTGAGTTCGGCGATCTATGGCTCCTATCTTGAACTGCACTATCCCACCAACGCGCTCGCCGGCTTCGGCGGTGCGGTGGGTGTCTCGAACCTCAAGGAAGGGCGGATCGGCACCAATCTCGTCTGGACCCCGCTCCCAGGCTTCGATCTTGGCATCGAGTTTATGTATGCGCTCCTCGATCAGACGCGGCCGGTTGGTCTTGCCCCAGATACGGTGCTCACCAAGACCGGCCTGCCAACCTTCAATCCAATCACCAGCCAATACGCAGGCCGCATTCGAATCCAACGCGCGTTCTGAAGAACAGCCAGCCGGTGGCCTGGAACCCCGGCCGCGACGGCTTCATGGCTGCCGGGTTGCAACCCTGGGCGCGTTGGGAGACTTGAGGAGCAAGCTGTCGATACGCTCTCGCTCACGCTTAAAATTGGCGAACATGCGGCCGTCGAACTCCCGTGTGCGGGCGAGCTTGACCCGCATCGGATCGACGAAATGGCCATTCACGATGATTTCGTAATGGAGATGCGGCCCGGTCGCGAGGCCGGTCTGACCGAGATAACCGATGACCTGGCCCTGCCGCACGTGGGCGCCCTCGACCGCCCCACGGGCAAACCCGGACATATGATTATAGGTGGTGGTGTAGCCGTTGGCGTGCTCTATCTCGATGCGGCGGCCATATCCTGAATCCCATTCCGCCTTGACGATCGTGCCATTGCCGGCGGCAAAAATGGGCGTGCCGGCCGGCGCCCCCCAATCGACTCCCGTGTGCGGGCGGTAATAGCCGAGGATCGGATGAAACCGCATCCCGAATCCGGAGGTAAACCGGCCCCCGACGATCGGCATGCGAACCAGGAATTTGCGTGTCGAGCGGCCGTCTTGATCGTAGTAATCGACGAGACCGTCATCTGGCGTCTGGAACCGGTAATAGCGGAAAACCTCGTTGTGGGCGGTGATCGTCGCATAGAGAAGCTCGTCGTGCCCCTCGCCTTCCTCGCTTTCGTCGTAAAACGCCTCGAAGGAATCGCCGGCGGTCACGGCCCCTTGAAAATCGACGTCATTGGCAAAAATCCGGACGAGATCGTCAATGACCGGACGCGGAATTTCCTGTTTCAGCGCGGTTTCGTAAAACGAATCGTAAAGCCGCATACCCTCCGAATCATCGGCATCGTCGCTTTCGTCCCGGCTCGGCCGCTTGATGTGGCGTGGTGGGGTCACCTGGACATAGCCGCCGCTGTCGTTGATCGCAATGTTCGTTTCCAAGGTTTCGCCGGAATAAACCGAAAGGCGCGCCAGGGTCATGTTGGTGCCGGAGCCGTCGAGATCGGCGAAGAGCAATTTGAGGCGCGCGCCTTCCGCCACCGCGGTTTCGCCCCGCGCGGCACCGAAAGCGCCGACAATGCCTGTGACCTGGTCCTTCGTCACACCGGCGCCGCGCAGCACGCCTTCTAGCGTCTCACCGTGGTGGACCACGACGAGGCGCTCCTCCATTTGCGTCGGCTGCACGGCTTGCGGTGATCGGCCGACATTGGTCACGTTTTCAGGGACCATGCGCACTTCGATCGTGGAAAATGGGGCAGTCGAGATCGGCGAAGCGGGATTGGCATAGGCAAGAACGCCGGGAAGATTGGCGCGGGATGTCCGCATCAAAAGAAGTTGCGGCGGCAAGGGCAGCGGCTTGGCACCCGCCGCGAGGGTGTTTTTTACTTGCTCAGCGACCTGGGCCTGGACCTCTTCCATCGATAGTACGGCGGACGGCGAAAACGCCCCGTTCCCCAGATCGCGGGTGGACCAAGAAATTTCGGCATCGTCCTGAATTGGCTCCTGGACAGAGTCGACCGGATTGCGCGCGTCGGCAAGAACCTTCAAAGGATTATACGGAGGAACATCCTCGGAGAGTCCGAAGCTTGCCAGCGCCAGCATGGTCTGAACATGGGTGAATTTGTGGACCTTGACGACCTCCTTTTCGCCGAGCCTAAGCGTCGTCGGCGCCTGGAAGCTCTGCTTTCCGGCGACGATATCGACCGCCTTGACGAGACGATCGCCTTTGCGCGGATTGACGCCGAAATCAAGGTTGATCTCCTTGCGCTGAGAGAGCGAGGGCACCGGCGCCTCGGCGAAATATGTTTGGTGCCCAAGCGCCGCGTAGATCGCCGACCCGATGAGCGCGGCTCCTGACAGACCCGTAAGAAGAGTGCCGCACAACCAGCGAAGCGAGACTCGCCGCCGATCAAAGGACACGTGGCGGGTGCGATCGGCGTCGATGGCGGGATCGACACCAAATTCCATATTGGCGCGCAATTGGGCTGGCTGCAGGTAAACGCCGAAACGCTGACTTTGTACCCGCGCGTCCATCGTCATCGCGATGCTTCGATCCAAGGAACGGCGGTACCAGATTTCATCTGCCTGAACCCACGCGGAGGGATACACGAACAGGCCCGCACCCATAGGGCCATGGGAAGCCTTCTCGAATTGCTCCGCCGGAATTTTACGCTCTGGCGGAGGGAGCCTCGATGTTCGCTAAAAGGGGTACGGCGCCGGATGTAACCGCAACCGCGCCGTTACGACGGCCCTCAACCTAAATCTTTTGAAAATGGCTCAAATACGGCGTAGCTCACGGAGATTGCACCGGGCATGTGTTTGCGCCACCGACGGCCATGTTTTTGCGCCGTGGCCCTTTCGCGAGCGGGGCAATGGTCCTTGAAGCGGCTCCGCGCATCAGGTGAAGCTGGATTACTACTTTCCAATTCGCGGGGTTGGAAGAAAGCGCGGTCCGGCAAGATGGTGGCGATCGCAGCCAGATTGCCAGCGAGGGCGCTGCCGCGCTCAAATGACCACGCCATTGTGGAATCTAATCCAAGACGTGGCTCATTCGGCGGCGCGTTTGAACTCAGGGAATGTGCAGCGCGCGTCGCTCTCCCGCTTGAATTCGAGAATTTTTGCGGGCTCGGCGAAGGGCAACCCGAGCGCTTGCCAGACATCGGCCATGCTTTCGACGAGATGGGCGATATGTGCATCCGTGTGCAAGGGACTTGGCGTGATGCGCAATCGCTCGGAGCCTCTAGCGACCGTCGGATAATTGATCGGCTGGATATAGATCGCGTGGCGGTCGAGCAGCATGTCGGTCGCGCGCTTGCAGAGCTCGGGATCGCCAACGAGCACTGGCACAATGTGTGACGGGTTCGGCATCACCGGCAGGCCGGCTGCGCTCAGAGCATGTTTGGTGAGCATCGCCTGGCGTTGATGTTGCGCGCGAAGTTCATCGCCTTGTTCCTGCTTCAAGAACCGTATGGCGGTTGTTGCGGCGGCCGCCACCGCCGGAGGCAGCGCGGTGGTGAAAATAAAGGCCGGCGCGTGCGAGCGCACGGCATCGACGATTGCCGCCTTGGCGGCGATATAGCCGCCAAGCGTGCCAAATCCCTTGGCGAGTGTTCCCTCGATCACGTCGATCTGGTCCATGACGCCATCGCGTTCCGCGATGCCTCCACCATGTGGACCGTAGAGACCGACTGCATGTACCTCGTCCATATAGGTCATGGCGTTGTAGCGGCGCGCAAGATTGGCGATCTCCGCGACCGGAGCCATGTCGCCATGCATCGAATAGAGGCTTTCGAAGACGATCAGCTTGGCCCGTTCCCGCCCTGCCGCGCGCAAGAGTTCTCCGAGATGGCCGAGATCGTTATGGCGGAAAATTTGCCGCTGCGCATTGGAGCGACGGATTCCCTCGATCATCGAATTATGGTTGAACTCGTCCGAGAGGATCAAGCAATCGGGCAAAAGATCGCCGATCGTGGAAATCGCCGCCAGATTGGAAATCCAGCCCGAGGTAAAGACGAGCGCCGCCTCCTTGCCGTGAAGGCTTGCCAATTCGGCCTCGAGCTCGACGAGGAGATGGTGAGTGCCGGATATATTACGGGTGCCGCCGGCCCCTGCCCCATGCCGGACCGCTGCGGCGGTCATCGCCTCGATTACCCGCGGATGCCGGGCCATGCAGAGATAGTCGTTGGAACACCAAATCACGACGTCTCCGATACGATCCGGTCCGTGCCACTGGGCGCGCGGGAACGCGCTTGCGTCCCGATCGAGGTCGGCGAAGACACGGTAGCGGCGTTCCCCTTTCAACTTCGAAATCGCATCATCGAAGAAGCGCGAATAGGGCATCTTTATCGGTCTCCAAACTCCGGCAGGACTGGCGGGCGAAAATCCGTGCGCGGTCATTGATTAAAAAGGGCCGATTTATTTTTTTTTGCCTTTTTTAGAACCATCGGGCGGAAGGCGGAGGGTGCCGCAAATTGGCAATCGCCCAGCATTTATGCGACGTATGTTATTCCCCGCGCGTGTCCAAGGCTTTAACGAGGTTCGCGCGGGCCGTCAAACCCTTCTCCGCCTTCTTCTCCGCGATCGCGCGAACAATGCGTATTCTTATCACCGGCAGCGCCGGGTTCATAGGTTTTCATATGGCTCACCGTCTTCTCGACGACGGCCATGAAGTCGTCGGCGTCGATGGATTTACGCCCTATTACGACCGTAACCTTAAGCGACGCCGGCACGAGCTATTGCTACAAAGGCCGGGTTATTCCGGCCATGAAGCCATGCTCGAGGATTGCGCTGCACTGGGAAGGATTTATGGCGCCGGATTCGATGCGGTTTTCCATTTCGCCGCGCAGGCGGGGGTGCGCTACAGCCTCGACAATCCGCGTGCCTATCTCGACGCCAATCTCACCGGAACCTTCAATCTTCTGGAGCTGATGCGCCATGCGCCGCCGGCACACGCCCTGCTGGCTTCGACCTCCTCGGTCTATGGGGCCAACGCGAAGGTCCCATTTCGCGAGATCGATCTGGCAGATCATCCTTTGACGCTTTATGCCGCCACGAAAAAGGCAAACGAGGAGATGGCCCATGCCTACAGCCATCTCTTCAAGATCCCGATCACAATGTTGCGACTTTTCACGGTTTACGGCCCCTGGGGACGCCCGGACATGGCGCTTTTCAAATTTGCCGCCGCGCTTTTTGAAGGCCGCCCTATCGACATTTACAATCACGGAAATATGAGCCGGGATTTCACTTATATCGACGATCTCATTGAAGCGACGCTAAGGCTGCTAAACCATGCACCGCCCTTGCCGGACATGCGGGCGCCGCCCCTGGCCGGAGACAGCCTTTCTCCCGTCGCAGCCTGGCGGGTCGTCAACATCGGCGCTGCGGCGCCGGTCGCGCTGATGGATTTTGTTGCCGCCATCGAGGCCGCGACCGGATTGCCGGCGAAGCGCAATTTCATGGCAATGCAGAAAGGCGATGTTCCCTTGACGTTTGCCGACACCAAGCTGCTTTTACGATTGACCGGTTTTGCACCGAAAATGCCGCTGAAGGAGGGGGTAAAGCGCTTTATCGCCTGGTACCGGGATTATTTCGGCATTTGAGACGCCGCCGCAACCACGAAAATGGCCGGGTTTTGGCCCGGCCATGACTAGAGCATTTTCGAGCGAAGTGGACACCGGTTCGCGTTAAGAAAATGCGATAAAACAAAAACGTAGAGTGCTTTCTGAATCCACTGAATCAGAAAGCGCTCGAAAGCGCAAATATTTCGCCCTGGCAAGCCGTCACGGCGACACAAAACCCCACGCACGTCCGCCGGGGATCCTGCACGAACAGCCTCCGCCGACATAGGACGGGTGATAGAGTTCACACGTCTCCGCGGGCGTGGCGCAGTAAATCCCGATCTGTCCAGTCGCCACGCTGCGGCCCATCACGAGTGGCGGCGGAGTCGGCCCATAGGTCTCATAGGCGAAGCGGCCGGGATAGGCGTAGCAGTTCCCCGGGTCGGGATAACCCTGCTTGGAGGCCTCCGCTCGCAATGTGAGGGGTATATTCGGGTCGGAGCAAAGAATGGACGTAGTGGTGTCAACCGCCAGGGCCGGGCTACCCTGGGCCAAGACCAAGCCAAGCATCGCACCGCCAATCAATGATAAAGAATATTTCATGTGCGTTTCTCCCTTTGACCCTTTTCAGGCGGTGCGTGGCCAAACCGCGATACCATCGCCGTCGCCCTCACAGGATTATGTGACACTGCGGTGACTAAACGCGAACAGTCAGGAAACGTTTCATGAAATCTATTTTACTATGTAGCCGCCTTCTACGGGATGATACGGATTGACCGGCCACAATGGCGCAACTCGTAACGAGAGCACGAACGGTTTCGCGGCCGTCCGGAAGGCGCGCGGACAAGCAAATAATTCTGAGTATTTATTAAAAAATTGCGGCCGGGATGATCCCGGCCGCATCTTTACGCAGGGCGTCCCTTCAAGACGCGGTAATCAACGTGTCACCAAACCCCGTGCGTGGCCGCCCTGTACCCGGCAGGAACAGCTGCCGCCGCCATAGGACGGGTGTTGGAGTGCGCACGCTTTTACGGAAATGGTGCAGGAACTCCCCAGCTGCCCCGTCGCCACGCTCCGGCCGGTCACGAGAGGCACCGCCGAGTAGTAGCCGCTGGAGCCAGTCGCGGGATAGTCGTAGCCGTTGGCGTATCCATTGTCATAAGAATTACCATAGTAGCTAGTATCATAGCCGTAGTCTGGATAGGAATAGGCGTAATTTGAGTAGCCATATCCGCAATAGGGATTGCCCCAATGGCCCCAATAGCCGCATTCCGCATAAGGATAATCATAGTCCAAGCCACCCGCGAAGAAGGGAAAGAAGGCAAAGCGGTTATGGAAACGGTGGAAGTGCTGGAAATGATTGAAGTTGGCGAAGCGATGATCGAAGCCGCGATTAAAGCCGCGCGTCGCCACGCTACGGCCGGCAAACATGGGGCCGCCACCAAAGCCGCCAAAATGGCTGCCGCGGAATCCGCCACCATTGTGGAATCCGCCGCCGCCGAAACCACCCCCCATATGGCCGCCGCCAAAACCACCGCCACCGTCACCGCCGCGGCCGCCGCCGAATGCCAAGGCGGGACCGCCCGCAACCAATGCCGCGCCGAGCGCGGCCGTGGACATTGAAATTCCAAAACGCTTCATCTCAGTTTCCTCGCCTAAAATTCCTAATTGGTTTTATTATTTTGCGGCCGCCGCGGCTGAATGGCCCCGATCCAACCTTAGAATTGCTGGAGGTGGCCCGCGAAGCCCGCGCGAGCGCCACCGCGCCTCGGTCGATGGTGTTGGGCCAGACCGTTCATGGCCCTACTCTGGCTTGCGGAACAAGGCGCGGCCCACGATACCGGCTCCCACGGCGCCAGATATTGGCGCAAGCCAAAAGAACCAAAGCTGATCGACATAGGGTTTGCCCGCGAAGATCGCCGGGCCGGTGCTTCGCGCGGGATTGACCGATGTGTTCGTTACCGGAATGGAGACGAGATGAATAAGGGTCAAGGTGAGCCCGATTGCGAGCGGCGCGAAGCCCGCTGGCGCGCCCGCCGACGTTACCCCCATAATGACCAGCACGAAAAAGAACGTGAGAAGGATCTCGATGACGGCACAAGAGAGAATATTGTAATGACCGGGGCTCAAATCGCCAAAGCCGTTCGAGGCGAAACCGCCGAGAACAAAACCCGGGTGGCCTTCCGCAACGATTTTGAGCACTGCCGCTGCGGCGATCGCTCCGGCAACTTGGAACGCAATGTAGGGAATAACATCACGGAAAGGAATCCGCCCACCGGCCCATACGCCGACCGTGATCGCTGGGTTGAAGTGAGCGCCGGAAATATGTCCAACGGCATAGGCCATTGTCACGACGGTGAGGCCAAAGGCGAGCGCGACGCCGAGAAAACCGATCCCCAGTTGAGGATAGGCAGCGGCAATGACCGCGCTGCCGCAGCCGCCAAAGGTCAGCCAAAAAGTACCGAGAAATTCTGCGATTACGCGCTTGCCAAGATTCATTGGTAAAACCTCGCATTATATTACGAAAAGGGAACTTTCACCGGTCGCACGGCTTAGTGCGGC
>DATBQJ010000098.1:0-17022 GCA_036560885.1 Methylocella sp. | reverse complement strand
GAGAATGCGCAAAAGCATGCCAACGTCGGCGAGATTGGGAACGTTTTCTAGGGTCAGCGTTTCGCGTGTGAGCAGCGAGGCGATCATCAAAGGGAGCGCCGCGTTCTTGGCGCCGGAAATCCTTATGACGCCGTTCAACGGCCGACCGCCGACAATCCGAATACGATCCAAGGAACACCCCGTATTTTCGAAAAAATCCTAATTAGTCTTGTTTTGTGCCGGCCCCGTTTGCGCTCTCTCCTTGAACCGGTTTGCTTTTGGCCTCGTCCTCCGCCTGCTTCGCCCGGTCGATCTTTTGCGCCTTCCGGCGGCCAAGGTTCGCCCGCAGAGCTTTGGCGAGGCGTTGACGCGCGGCGCCGTTGCGCGGGCTAGCGGCGCCCGGCGAAACCGGACGCCCGGTCTCCGGCGCGGGCCACTCCTCGGAGCCGGATAAGCACATGAATTTCCTCTTTCGAAGAGCTTCGCCAAACCGCTCGCGCCGCCGCCGGAATCGGGAGATTGAAGCCGCGCGATGGCGTGCGCATCTTGTAGAGCGCCTCGGCGGCCAAGGCAAGGCTCCCGATGTGCGCACTTCTGTGCGGCGCGCAGGGCGCGGCGGACATTGGCCTGTTCGCGAAGGCGAAGGAGCCGTTCCTTGTAAAAAATCGGCAAAACGGCCTAGCCTCAGAAGCGGCTAGTTTTGTTCTGCCGCGTGCACCGCCGCTGGCGTCCCCTCTTTGCGGGAAACGGAAGCGTCGAACACGACGGTTGATCGGATTTTGATACAAAATCCGTGTAACTGTCTCGGCCAGCAACAGGTCAACGGATCCTTGCATTATCTTGGATTGGCAGCTTGTACTGGGTACTCAATTCGCGTCAATGCATCCAAGCTGCCCAAACCGAGCAGGAAGCTCAGCCAAAGTAGAGCGGCGACGGCGAAAAGACGAATGATTTCGGGGCCGCGTCCGACTTCCATGAAACTCGTCCCGACAACCCCAACCATCAACACGGCGGGGATCAGAACGAGAGGCCGGGCAGACCGGCCGAGCGGCAGGAAACTCGCGCCGAACTCAATTGCCAGCAGAACCAGAAGCAGCGCCAACGTTAGCCATAAGAGTCGAAAGCGCTGCGTCATGGGCCACGTCCCACGAGGTAGATCATCGGATAGAGCACGATCCACACCATGTCGACAAAGCTCCAGTATAGGCCTACCACAACCACCGGTGTATAAAACGCGGGAGAAAATTCCCCCCGCGAGGCCCGCAAAATAATCCAGCCGACCAGAGCCAACCCGCCGATCATGTGCAACCCATGCAATGCCGTGCCGAGGAAATAAAAGACAAAGAAGATCTGAGCGCCGCCGCTTAATGGGCCATGGAGTGCAAAGCCGGTTCCAGGAAATAAGTGCTTGGCGAAATCGTCGCGCCATTCGATGCCGAACTTGAGAATGAGGAAGGCGACGCCGAGTAACCAGGCTGCGGCGCAGCACTGGATTAGCCTGCGGCCATTCCCGGTTTCGATGAAGGCGACACCCGCGCTATATGCGAAGCTGCTGACCACTAGAATTACGGTGTTGATCGTGCCGATCGCGAGTTCGGTCTGCTGGGCACCGGCATCGAACCCGGCCTGGTTCCAGTGGCGGGAATAGATCCAGGTCAGGAATAGTGCGCCGAAGAAGAGTACCTCGGTCGCCAAAAAGAGCCACATCCCAGAGATGGCTGTCTCCGCTTGATGGTGGGCGTTTGAATATTGGAACTCATGCGTTTGTGAAGCTTCAGACATGGCGCTGCACGACCTCGGGTGGCGGGTAATTGTAAGGTGGTTCCGTTACCGTCGGCGTAGAAACGAAGTTTTCAGTGAGCGGTGGCGATGCTGTTTGCCATTCAAGTCCCGTAGCACCCCAAGGATTGGCGCGTGCGCGTTCGCCATAAAACAACGACCACGTCAGATAGGCGAGCGGGAGCAAGTAGCCCACGGCCAATATCGTCGCGCCGGCGGACGAGAGGACGTTCAAGACTTGAAATTCTGGCGGGTAGGCGTGATAGCGCCGGGGCATGCCGAGATATCCGAGGAAGAACTGAGGGAAGAAAGTCAAGTTGAAACCGATGAAGATGATTACCGCGCCGGCGCGGCCCCACATCTCCGGATACATCCGCCCGGTGATCTTCGGCCACCAGAAATGCAGTCCGGCAAAGTAGGCGGAGACCATGCCGCCGACCATCACGTAGTGAAAATGCGCGACCACGAAATACGTTTGCGATAGGTGGACATCGGCGGCGAGGGCAGCCACGAAAAGGCCGGTCAGGCCGCCCATCGTGAAGAGTCCGATGAAGCCGATCGCATAGAGCATCGGCGCGTCAAACCGGACGAACCCCTTGTGCATCGTGCCTATCCAGTTGAACACCTTGATCGCGGACGGCACAGCAACCACGTAGCTCAAGATCGAGAAAACAAGTGCGGAATAGAGCGATGTGCCGGCGACGAACATGTGATGCCCCCACACAAGGAAGCTGATCACGGCGATTGCAATGCTGCACCAGACCACGAATTTATAGCCGAATAACCGCTTGCTCGAGAAGGCAGGAACGATCTCGCTGATCACGCCAAGGCCCGGCAATATCATGATGTATACGGCCGGGTGGGAGTAGAACCAGAACAGATGCTGGAACAACAGCGGGTCGCCGCCCAGCGCCGGATCGAATACGCCGATGTGAAAGATCCGCTCGAACGACAGCAGCAGCAGCGTCATGGCAAGAACCGGGGTCGCCAGGACAAGGAGGACGCTGGTGGCATAGAGCGACCACAGGAACACCGGCATCCGGTACCAGGTCATCCCCGGCGCGCGCAGGCGATGGATGGTGACAATGAAATTCAGCCCGGTCGCAATAGAAGAAAAGCCCGCGATGAAGACGCCAGTTACAGCCGCCACCACATGGCTTTTGGAGTAGGCCGAGGACAGGGGAGTGTAGAAGGTCCAACCAGTATCGACGCCGCCCGCGAGTAGCGCATAGAGGACAACAAGTCCCGCAGCGACGAACAAATACCAGCTCAACAGATTCAGCTTTGGAAAGGCCAAATCGCGTGCGCCGAGCATCAACGGAACCAGGAAGTTGCCGAGGGTAGCCGGAACGGCCGGTATCAGGAAGAACCAGACCATCACCACGCCGTGTAACGTGAACAGCCTGTTGTACGTTTCTGCTGAGGCAATCATGCCTTGCGGCACGATCAAATTGTAGCGGACCAGCGCCGCCGCGGCGCCGCCGCCGAAGAAAAAAATCGTAATCGTTCCAAAATAGAGAATCGCGATCCGTTTGTGGTCGGTCGTCAACAACCAGCTGCGGAGAGTGGTGCCGTCGGTTAAGTATGAGGCCGTGCCCTCGGCAAATTCGGGAGCCTCGATGACAGTGTCGCTCATGGCAGTTTCTCTGGCGTGAGGGACTTGATGTAAGCAGTGATTTTCAAAAGATCTTCTTCGCTGATTTGTCCAGCGAACGAGGGCATCAACGGCGGATAGCTGGCCACCCGCCGTCTTTCCGGCGAGAGGATGCAATCACGGATGTAAAGGTCGTCGGCCGTGACGATGCTGCCATCGGTCAGCGGCACCGGGCTGCCATATAGCCCTGCGAGCGCGGGAGCGCGCACCGTACTGCCAGATTGGCGCCCGCCAGCGCCGTTGCCGCCATGGCAGCCACTGCAGCCGTAGCGCATGAACAAGGTCTCACCCGCGCTGGCCAATGTTTCCGCAGCGCCGTTCTGCTCCAGCCAGTTTTGGTATTCTGGGGCCGGCATCGCCACGATTTCACCGAACATCTCGGCGTGTCCTGTGCCACAAAGCTGTGTGCAGAACAGGTGATAGGTCCCAGGCTCATTAACCTCGAACCACAGTGTTTCGTAACGGCCTGGAAGCACGTCATGCTTGATGCGAAATGCAGGAACGGAAAAGTCATGGATCACGTCTTCTGACGTCATCACCAATTGGATCGCGCGCCCAACCGGCAGGTGCAGGGCATTGATCTCGCGTTGGCCGCCTTGATGCTCGATTTTCCACATCCACTGCTTGCCGATAACGTAGATCTTCAAAGCGTCGGAAGGCGGTTGGAAAAGCCGGACGTAGAGATCAGCGCCCCAGACGAACAGACCGAAGAAGATGAGCAAGGTCGCGACGGTCCAGGCCGCCTCCAGCCGCCATGTCCTCTCGTCGGGCGCACCGCGATCAAAATCGCTACCGGCGCGGTACTTGATCATGTAAAGCAAAATCAGACCAAAGACGAGCGCAAGAATCGCGCAGGAGGTCAGAAGCAAGGCAAGAATGAGGTAATCAACTTCCGCTGCGCTGGTCGTCGCTTGGGGAAGCCAGAGGTTCATGCGCCTTTCTTCTCACGGCGAAATGCGAGGAATAACACGCCTGCCACGGTAGCTACCGTGATCGCTGCGGCCAACCGCAATAGCTTCATAATGGCGAGAGTATACCGCCCCGTCACCGGATTGTAGTCGTAGCACAGCAACAGTACCGGGAGCGCCGCAGCCGCGATGCTTCCCGATGCGGCCCGGGTCACCCCGAGCCGCACATCGGCGGGCTGGTAGCCGACGCCAAGAAGATAGCTCGACACAGTACCGGTGGGGGTGGCGAAGACGACGCCGACTGGATGCGCGAATTGTTTCAGCTCCGGATCGAAGCGCTCGCGAAAACCAACTGCGTTAGCGACCGCCTGCACGGCGTCGAAGGTCCCAGTTAGAAAGTGCCAATTTTGCACGGCGCCCGGGGCCGGGTAGCGCTGCAAATCTGCCGCCTTGGCCGCAGCGGCGTCGGCGCGGGTCTCCGATGGATCGATGCTCAAGGCGACCAACGCGTAATCGCGGCCCGCCAGCATTCCGGACGCGCGGAGCGCCTCGAACAGATCGGCACGGACGACGCTGCAAAGATTGGGGCAACGGAAGTAGCCAAGTGCAAGGACCAACGGCTTTCCTTCAAAAAGATCGTCTAGGCGCACCATGCGACCCGTGTCGTCGCGGAAAATGTCTTGGACAGGAATTTGGGCGCCCGGCTTTTGCTCGTAGGCAATGCCGCTGATATCCGGCGTTGACGCTGCATCCGCGAACGGCGGCGCCACGAGCAGAACAAGAAATTGAATGAGAACGCGCAGCCGCATGGGCTTTCTCCATCGATGCCGGCGAGCCTGGAGCCGTCTCCTGCGCTTCATTGGGCCGCTCGGCTGGTGCGGGCGAAGCAGGCACATTCATACTTGCAACGGGCGGCTGCTCCGCCGCCCCGGGCCAGCCAGGAATATTTTCCTGCGCGATTTTGCGCATCGCATCAGCTATGGGGATGTGCGCAATGCCGTTTGCCTTATCGATCCAGCCCGTCCCATTGAGCCATTGCATTTCCTCAGCATAGAACCGCGCCATGTCCGCAGCTGAATTCGGTTGCAGCCGGGGTTCGGGATATTGCGGCAAGGGCAAGCGCAATGTGCGGTCGGTGGTCGCTCCCGGGTAAAGCCACAGAACGATCAACCCCGAAACGCATACTAACGCCAGCACCAGCGCCAGGCCGACCCAGATAAGGCGGCCGCCGATATCGGCCGGCTCATGCCGCGCGGGGTCAAGGGATTTCTCAGACATAGCGTCGCACCAGTTCCGGAAAGCCCGGCAAAATCGACGCGCGTAGCGCCAGCGCTGCGGCAATTCCAATCAGGCCGAGCATCGCCAACACATCGACCATGCCGAAGTTGCGTCCGGACGCCGGTACCACGAGCCACCAACTGCGGACCACCTCGCTCAGTATCAGCAGTCCGGTAACAAAAGCGATTCCGCGCGGCGAACCTTGCAGTCGCGGCGACAGCAGAGCGAAAAAAGGCAACACGAAATGGCACCCCGCCACCACGGCGGCGACGATGCCCCATCCACCTCTCGAGCGGACGATATACCATGGCACTTCATTCGGCAGGTCGGACTGCCAGACGATCAGCACTTGCATGAAATCAAGGTATGCCCAAAGGATAAGCAGTGCCAGCAGCAGTCTCCCAAGGTTGCGCAAAGTGGTATCGTCCGGCGGTTCCCCGATAACGGCGGCGAAGATGGATACCGATAGCGCCAAAAGCCCCATCTCAGCGATCGCGATCAGACCGTAGGCACTGGAAGCAAAACGCGGATCGAGCGACATGGTTGTGTCGATCGCCGCAAAAGTGACGGTAATCGCCAGTAGTATCAGTCCGGCTGGCGCGATCCGCGCAAGGGCAGAATCGCGTTCAACCTGCCGAAGCGCCCGCAAGATAGACCAGCCCAGTCCAAGCCAAACGATCGAATAGATAAAGAGTCGCGCGATGAAGAACGGCTGGTTCAAATAAAACCGGTTAGCCAAATGCGTCGCCACGTCGGGTCGTAACCAAGGATACAGCGCCGGCAGCAACAGTATCAGCGGGATCAACGCAAAGGGCAGCAGCACCAACGTGGTCATCCCCGCAATCAGCTGCGGCCGGGTCGCGTACCCCCAACGTCCGCCAGTTAGGACGTGGATCAGCAGAAGCCCCATGCAGCCGATCGGCCAACCGAGCCAGGCGGTCAAAGCGGCCAGCCAGGCATGCGCGAATGCGGCAGGCGCAAACAGCCATCCGATTGCCGCGCCAAGAAGGCCAGTTACTCCCGCCAGCCACGCCGCCCGCTCCGCTTGGTGCCGAGTCATCGAAGCGCTCCCTGCTGATCCGCTGCAACATCCGCGAGGGTGGCGTGCTGGCTACGTTGCAAGGCGCGGATATAGGCGGCGATCGCCCAGCGATCATCCTCCGATTGGACGCGGGCAGCAAAGGAATACATCGCGCCGTAGCCGTTCGTAATCACGTCGTAGAAATGCTGCACTGGCGCATCGCGCAAACGATCGGTGTGATAAGAAGGCGGCGGTGGGAAACCACGCTGCACAATCATGCCGTGTCCGTCCCCGAGCTCCGAATGGCAGGGCGTGCAGAAGATTCGAAAGCGCTCTTGGCCGCGCTCGATGAGCGCGAGCGTCACCGGTGGAGCCCTCGTCGGCTTATCATCATACTCCACGGTACCAGACGGTATTTGCGCGGGCCCGACGAGGGGAGAATAGACCTTCTGTTTGGGCTGAACGCTCATGTCGTCGCAACCACCAATCGCCATTGGAAACGCAAACAGAAGGAACACGCGCCTCATGCCGGCGCCTCCTCGATCGCCTTGGGGCCGCGGCCGGCAAGTATTATGCGGGCGCGTTCGAGCTCTCGCGAGTCGCGCGTGCGGATTGCGACAACCCATCCATCGCGCATGGTTTCTCGCAGGGATTCACACTCGTCGATCGGATCATAGAGACTGGGAATGCCGGCTGCGATTAAATAGCCGACAACTCCCGCGAGAATGGCGAAGAGCACGCCGATCTCAAACGCGATTGGGACGAAAGCCGGCCAAGAAAATTCCGGACGGCCACCGATGTCGAGAGGATAGCTGATCGTGTTCGCATAAACTTCCATCCCGAAACCGGCCGCGGCGCCCAACAGTCCCGCGCTAAGGACAACCAGCGGAATAGGAGAATTCGCAGGAGTATCATCTTCTAGACGTTTCGGCGTGTATGTTTGCAGTCCGCCGATACGCTCGTCGCGCAAGCGCGCGAGTGCGTCGCGCAGGGCCGGCTCGGTTTCAAAAGACGCCACGATGACGCCGTTCACCGGTTCTCTCCTTCGCGTGGGCGGCGCTGGAGCAACCCACGCATCTCGAACATCGATATGACTGGCAGAAAGCGCACGCACAAAAGGATTCCAAGACCGAAGAGTCCGACCGTACCAAAAAGTGTCGCCCAGTCCCAAAAGGTCGCGTGGAAATCGCCCCACGCGGACGCCAGGTGAGTCCGGCGCAGACTCATCACGACGATGGTGTAGCGTTCGCACCACATGCCGACGATCACGCCGAAACAGACGAGCATGATCAGCGTCTGGTTCAGGCGCAATCGCCTAAACCACATGAGCTGGGGAAGGACGACGTTGAGCAGGATGGTCACCCAATAGACGACGGCGTAGGACCCGCTAATCTTGCCACTGAACTGTGTTCGATCGGCATAGTCTCCGCCATAGAAAATCGTGAACGCATCCATCATGTAGGCGTAAGCAAGACAGAGGCTGCTCACCAACAACATTTTGCACAAGATATCGAAGTGCCGTCCGGTGATGAAGTCTTCCAAGCTCAGCAGGTGGCGCAGCGGGATCACCAGCAGCAACACCATGGCGAAGCCGGACAACAGCGCGCCGAAGACAAAGAAGGGCGGGAACTCGGTCGAATGCCATCCGACGGTAGCGGCGCCGGCAAAATCCAACCCGACGATGCTGTGCACGGAGATAACCAGCGGTGCCATGATGGCCGCGAGCACGCCATAGGTGACGTGATAATGGCGCCACTGGCGGTCCGAACCGCGAAACCCCAAAGCCATCACGCCGTAAAGGATCTGCTTACGGCGGGCCTCCGCGCGGTCGCGCATCGTCGCGAGATCGGGAATTAGGCCAAGATACCAAAACAGGATGGAGGAAGCGACATAGGTGAAGATCGCGAAAAAATCCCACAGTAGCGGGCTTCGGAACTGCGGCCATAAAGTCATCGTATTGGGGAATGGAAACAGCCAATAGAATAACCAAGGCCGTCCCAGATGCAGGATCGGATAGATCCCCGCGCAGGCGGCCGCGAACACCGTCATCGTCTCGGCGATGCGATTAAGGGAAGTGCGCCACTCCACCTTCGTCAGAAAGAAAAGCGCCGAGATAAACGTTCCTCCCGACGCGATCGCGATCCACCAGACATAGTTGATGATCGCGAATCCCCAGACCACTGGCCAGTCTATGCCCCAAATGCCGACGCCCGCGTAGAACAGGTAGAGGATTGCGGCGACCAGCATACCGGTGAGGACCATGGCCGGAATCATCGCGATCCACCACCACAAGAAGGCCCGTTCACGCAGTGTGATCGCGCATATCTGGTCGGTCATCGAACCGATGCTGGAACCGGGCAGCACAACTGGATCGCGCAAAAGCGGAGGGCGCGAACCGCCGATGGGACTCTCTCGATGCCGTGCGTTCGAGGCCGGAATGTCGGTCATCCGCCGTTGCCCTCATTGGGCGGTTTCGGGTTACGGATGCGCGCCTCGTAGGTGACGCGCGGGCGCGTGTTTTGGTCCGCGAGGAGCGCATAATCGAGCAGGCTCCGTTTCCGTTTGGCGACCTCGCTGTCCGGGTCCGCCATATTGCCGAAGGTAAAGGCCTGCGTGGGGCATGCGGCTTGACAGGCCGTCCGCACTTCGCCGACCGGCCGGTTCTCCCGGTCTGCGGCAATGCGCGCCTCGGCGATACGCTGCAGGCAAAAACTGCATTTCTCCATTACCCCGCGCCCACGCACGGTGACATCGGGATTGCGTGCCTCGGGGGGTCTTTGCTCCTCGTGTGAAAAAGCGAAATAGTTGAATCGACGGACCTTATAGGGGCAATTGTTGGAGCAAAACCGCGTCCCGATGCAGCGGTTGTAAACCATCACGTTGATGCCCTCCGAATCGTGCACGGTCGCCCCGACGGGACAGACCGTTTCGCAGGGCGCCTCCTCGCAATGCATGCAAAGCACCGGCTGAAAGTAGCTATCGGGGTCGATTGGACTTCCCTCGTAATAGCGGTCGATGCGCAACCAGTGCATTTCTCGCTCGCGAATTACCTCCTCTTTGCCGACGACGGGAATATTGTTCTCGGCCTGGCAAGCGACAACGCAAGCATTGCAGCCAATGCAGGCATTCAGGTCGACACTCATCGCCCACGCGGCAGGTCCTTTCGGCTTCCAACGATACAAGTGCGGCTCCGGCTTGCCGGTGGCGAGAGCCTGCGGATTCTTGTTGTACTCGGCAAGTGTTGCGTGCCTGACATATTCTCTCGTCTCGTCGAAGATCAGATTATGGTGGTCGGTGCAGGCCAAAACCACGTGGCCGGACACTTTCTGCAGCGACGGCGCACCTGCGCGACCCGCGAGCGGATAAAAATCGAAGCCGGCACCAGATCCGACGGTCCCGGCATGCTGCTCACCAAATCCAAGAAGCGCCACGACGCAGTCAGCTGCTTGGCCCGGCATGATCCAGGCGGGAGCCGTCACGCTCGCATCCCCCACGGAGAGACAGATCATGTCGCCGTTTCGGAGCTTCAATTGCTCTGCGCGCTCTGGAGCGACCAGCAATGGATTGTCCCATGTCAGTTTCGTCAGGGGCCGCGGCAGCTCCTGCAGCCAGGCGTTGTTGGCATAGCGTCCGTCCCATAAATGTGGGTCAGGCCGGAACAGGATCGTTAGTGGATGGTTGGCGGGCTCAGGCGGCGTCTGCCGTCCGGCATCCGGGCGCAAGGTCACGTCGGACTTCGAATTGGCGGTGCCGGGAACCACACCGCTGGCCAGTGCGTGCCTCCAGCCTTGCTCGAAATCCTCGCCCATCCGGGTTTTCCATGTCGCCTGGACAGCATCGAGCGCAGCTGCCGGGGCAGGCTCCGTGAACAGCGCCAACATCGTATGAATGCTGACCGGGTCATAGAGTGGAAGTGCCTGCGGCTGCAGGATTGTTGCCGTTCCGTCAAAGGCCCGGCCATCGCTCCAGGTCTCCCATGGGTGTGCCATCGGCACCGCCCATGTCGTTGCTTGGCTGGTCTCGTTCGGCAAGACGGTCAGCGTCAGGCTGAAATCGACGCGCTTCAGCGCCGCGGCGAAACTGAGCCCTCCTGGAGCGGCGTAGGCGGGGTTGCTGTCCATGATCAGCAGCGTGCTGACCTTCCCGGTTCGCATGTCCTTCACCAGGTCCGCCAGTTCCTCCGCCTGCTCCACAGGATATGCAACCGGCGCGATGAGTTCCAACGTGTTTCCACGCGCGCCAAGCTTCTCGTTGATCGCATGCACGAGGGCGTGCGTTTCGGGAGGTTGATCCGGCCCGACATGCACCAGCGCACGGCCGTGATTTGCCGTGAGATCCGCGATGACTTGACCGACCCAGTCCGGCGGCCCGGACAGGGCCGAGCCCTCGAGGATTCCGGCCGCCAGCGCCATGACGACCATGTGAAGCTCATCCGGCCCGGCAATGAAGCGATGGTCCGCGACGGATCCGGACAGCGTCGGCGTCGGCTCCACGGCGTAAACGCGGCTCATCTTTTGCGTACGCGTAGGATTGCGGCGAGAGGCGAAGTCGCGAGCGAAGCGCAAGTGCCCCGGCGCCGAGCTCAAGAGGTCGCTGTCAATGGCGAAGATGACGTCCGCCGCGTCGAGTTTCAGCACCAGTTCGACCGGCTTGCCGTAGGCGAGCACAGCGCCCTTTGCAACATTGTCGCGTGAGATTGCCTGCCACTGGATCCATCGGGCTTCTGGGTAAATTGCAAGCAAGGCATCCAGCTGCCTGGTGAGGGTCGGCGAAGTAATCGCGCCGGTAAGGATGCGGAAACCATTGCCGCGGCTTTCCGCGATCTTTGCTCGTTGCGCCGCTAACTCGGTCCGCAAGTCCGATTGATCCGAGGGGGAACCGTGAACCGTTATTGCCCAAGCCCGATCCGGATCGTAGAAATCGAGCAGCTGCGCTTGTGCGAAGACGTCGGTGGCGCCGAGGCTTGCTGGATGCCGGGGATTTCCTTCCACCTTGATTGGCCGGCCCATCTGGTGCTTGACCACGACGCCGGTCGCGTACCCGTCTAGCACATTGGCGCTGGCGTAGAAGTTCGGCAGACCGGGGACAATGTTTGACGGCGCTCTGACCGCTGAAATAAGCGTTCCTTCTGGTGCCCAGTCACAGCCGCCGAGGCCGGCCATCGTAATGGCTGCTGCCATTAGCTTGAGCGCGCGCCGGCGATCATGCGGTGAGGCCAGCGCCTCGGCTAGGCCGGGAAATTCCTGCACCGCGCGGGTAACAAAGTCCGGATCCTCCGCCAGTTGTTCCAGGCTACGCCACTGGTGGCTTAGCGATGACATATCGAACAATCCGTGAGATTGCGGCCACCGATATGATATTCGGTCATCAGCATCTCCGGCGAAGGTGTTTCGGCGGTCCGGCGCCATTCGGTGTTGTAGATCTGGTCCTTTGGCCGCAGATTTGGGCCGGGGTCGCGATGGCAGTCGAGGCAGAACTGCATCGTCAAAGTTTTGGCTTTGTAGCTGAGCGGCATCGCGTCCACTTCGCCGTGACAGCTCGAACAGCCGACGCCCTTGGTTATATGGATAGCGTGATTGAAAAAAACATAGTCCGGCAAATCATTGATCCGGTTCCAGACGATCGGCTTGTCATCTGCAAGGCTTTGCCGCACCGGCGCCAGAAGATCAGCGTTCGTCCAGATTTGGGAATGGCAGGTCATGCAGGTATAGGTCGGCGGCAAGCCGGCGTTGGACGAGACCTCCACCGAACTATGGCAGAAGCGGCAATCGATCCCCAATCCTGCGACATGATGCGCGTGGCTGAATGGCACCGGTTGACTAACTAACCAGCGGACGTGACGCGCGTAATCAGTTCGAGGCCAAAACCATAACCAGCCGATGCCGCTGAGGCAGATCGCTGCCATACCCAAAAGGGTCAGCGCTGCCCAATAATTAGCGCTCGGCCGGAAAATAGCGGCCATTCGGACACCGCTCCGTCCCTTATGGCACTCTCACTAATCAAGCCTAAGCAACCCAAATCAAAGTGTCAACGGAACGGCGCCTCTAGTCCTCCCACGCCCTTGGAGTCCACCATGGCTAACGCATCCTTAACAATTTAGGATTCCGCTCTATGAGAAACGGCCAGTTGACGCCGCGTGCGTGATCGTCTAAGCACGCTTTTTCCTGCCTGAGATAAGGTTCCTGGGGCTATTGGGTCGCCCGGGCGGGCATTGCTGGGCATCCCCGCACGGGCCGGCCTCCACCGGACGCGGGACAAATTCTTCCGCCGCAAAGCTTTCGCGCAGCGCGGCCCAAATGGAGTTCACGTCTTGGCTCGTATCGCCGGAGTCAATATTCCAACCAACAAGCGCGTTGTCATCTCGCTTCAATATATTCACGGGATTGGTCCGACGAAGGCCAAGGAAATTTGCGAAAGTGTGAATATTCCTTCCGGGCGGCGGGTTGCCGAGTTGACCGACGCGGAAGTCTTGCAGATTCGCGAGGCGATCGACCGCGATTACATGGTCGAGGGTGATCTACGCCGCGAGGTTGCAATTCATATCAAGCGCCTGATGGATCTGGGCTGCTACCGCGGTCTTCGCCATCGGCGCCAATTGCCGGTGCGCGGCCAGCGCACGCACACCAATGCGCGGACCCGCAAAGGCAAGGCCAAGCCCATCGCCGGCAAGAAGAAGTAAAGCCAAGAATTAAGCTGTTTATGGCGGCCGCTGCCAAGACTTAACCTCAGTCCCGAGCGCCTGGCATGACGGGCGCGTTCGAAGGAAATTGAATAATGGCAAAAGAGACTACCCGCGTTCGCCGTCGCGAGCGCAAGAATATTGCTTCCGGCGTCGCGCATGTCAATTCGACCTTTAACAATACAATGATTACCATTACTGACGCGCAGGGCAACACGATCTCCTGGTCGTCGGCGGGGACCATGGGATTCAAGGGGTCGCGCAAATCGACACCCTATGCGGCGCAGATGGCAGCCGAGGACTGCGCCAGAAAGGCGGCCGAGCACGGCATGCGGACGCTTGAGGTCGAGGTTTCGGGGCCGGGTTCGGGCCGGGAATCGGCGTTGCGGGCCCTGCAAGCCGCGGGCTTCACGGTGACCTCGATCCGCGATGTCACGCCGATTCCGCACAATGGCTGCCGACCGCCCAAGCGGCGGCGCGTTTAAGGCGATTGAGTCGGCATTTTGGCGCCATTGCGTCAGGTAATTTGTATCAAGGAAAGGTCCGGTCATGATTCAGAAGAACTGGCAGGAGCTCATTAAGCCGAGCAAACTCGAAGTGGCCCCGGGCGACGATCCGAAACGCATGGCCACGATTGTGGCGGAGCCGCTTGAGCGCGGCTTCGGCTTAACCCTCGGCAATGCGCTGCGCCGCATTCTCTTGTCGTCGCTGCAAGGCGCGGCGATAACGTCGGTTCATATCGACGGTGTCCTCCACGAGTTCTCGTCGATTCCCGGCGTGCGTGAGGACGTGACCGACATCGTGCTCAATATTAAGGACATCGCCCTGAAGATGCCGGGCGATGGGCCGAAGCGCATGGTTTTGCGGAAGCAAGGTCCCGGCAAGGTCACCGCCGCCGACATCGGCACGACCGGCGATATTGCGATCCTCAATCCCGAGCTTGTCATTTGCACGCTCGACGAAGGTGTCGAAATCCGCATGGAATTCACGGTCAACACGGGCAAAGGCTATGTCGTGGCCGACCGCAACCGGACGGAAGACGCACCGATCGGCTTAATCCCGATCGATAGTCTCTATTCGCCGGTCAAGAAAGTGAGCTACCGGATCGAGAATACAAGGGAAGGGCAAATCCTCGATTACGACAAACTGACAATGCAAGTGGAAACCAACGGATCGCTATCGCCCGAGGATGCGATCGCTTTCTCGGCGCGTATCCTGCAAGACCAACTCAATGTCTTCGTCAACTTCGAGGAGCCGCACCGGGTCGAGGCGACGCCGTCAATTCCCGAACTCGCCTTCAACCCCGCGCTCCTCAAAAAAGTCGATGAGCTCGAACTCTCTGTGCGCTCGGCGAATTGCCTGAAGAACGACAATATTGTCTATATCGGTGATCTCATTCAAAAGAGCGAAGCGGAAATGCTGCGCACGCCGAATTTCGGACGCAAATCATTAAATGAGATCAAGGAAGTGCTGGCTCAGATGGGCCTCCACCTCGGGATGGACGTAGGTGGCTGGCCGCCGGACAATATCGACGAGCTCGCCAAGCGGTTTGAGGAACATTACTAACCGGTTTATTCCTCCTCGCAGCGAAAGCGAGCGGGAAGCAAATAAGTGCGGTCGTACCTTGGCACGGCGGCCGCGAAAATAACGGAGAACGCCATGTATCACGGACACGCCAAGCGCCGCTTCGGCCGTACGCATGAACATCGCAAGGCGATGTTTGCCAATATGTGCCAAGCACTGATCAAGCATGAGCAGATCGTCACCACGCTGCCGAAGGCAAAGGATTTGCGCCCGGTTGTCGAGAAGCTGGTGACGCTCGGCAAACGCGGCGACCTGCATGCGCGGCGCCAAGCCATCGCACAAATCAAGGACGTCGCGCTCGTGGGCAAGCTTTTCGCCGTTCTCGCGCCGCGCTACAAGGACCGGCATGGCGGCTACACACGGGTATTGAAGGCGGGCTTCCGCTACGGCGACAATGCCGCCATGGGTGTCATCGAATTCGTCGACCGCGATGTCAATGCCAAGGGCCTGGATTCGGGTCCGGCAACAGGCGGCGAAGACGCGGCGGCCTAAGGAGCATCACGAAGTGCGGCCATGGTCACCGTGGCAGTTTTCTACGACAAAAATCGATAGCGAATGAAAATCCGCTTTTAGGGTCAAGGCCCCACCGGTTTGGAGCGATCCATGAATACGCTCTCGCTTCATCTGCTCCGGGCCTTGATCGCCTTTTTCTCGATGACGCTTGTTCTGCTTGGTGCCTCCGCCGAGCCCTTTCGGCAAGTGCCGCAGGCGCAAAGCGACATTTCGTTGTCCTTCGCGCCGGTCGTCAAGAAAGCGCAGCCCGCCGTCGTCAATGTCTATGCCTCGCGAACCGACAAACGGCCGCGCAATCCCTTTTTCGACGATCCGATTTTTCGCCGTTTTTTCGGTGACGGAGGCAATTCGAGGCCAGGCGGCCCGACCGCCCGCGCGCTTGGCTCAGGCGTCCTCGTCGATACGTCGGGCCTCGTCGTTACCAATTATCACGTCATTGAAGGGATGACGGACGTTAGGGTCGCGCTCGCCGATAAGCGGGAATTCGATGCCGGGATTGTCCTGCGCGATCAGCGAACCGACCTAGTGGTTTTGCGTTTGAAGGGGGGCGAGAATTTTCCGGTGATGGAGTTGGGCGATTCCGACGCGCTCGAAGTCGGCGACATCGTTCTGGCCATTGGCGATCCGTTCGGCGTTGGGCAGACGGTGACCCAGGGAATCGTCTCGGCGTTGGCGCGCACGCAGGTTGGGATATCTGACTACGGATTTTTTATTCAAACCGATGCCGCGATCAATCCGGGCAATTCCGGTGGCGCCCTTGTCGATATGGGGGCAAGGCTCGTTGGCATCAATTCCGCGATCTTTTCGCAAACTGGAAGTTCGGTCGGAATTGGTTTCGCAATCCCCGTCAATATGGTGAAAATCGTGATCGCCGCAGCTAAGGGCGGAGGACAAGCGGTGCGGCGTCCCTGGCTCGGCGCGAGCCTGCAGGCCGTGACCAGGGAAATCGCCGATTCGCTTGGCTTTGACCGGCCAACGGGCGCCCTTGTCGCTGATCTCTCCGCCAACGGGCCGGCCGCCGAGGCGGGTCTGCGGCGCGGCGATCTCATTATCGCCATCGACGGCCAGAGCGTGGACGATCCCGAGGGCCTCGGTTACCGGATGGCCACGAAACCGCTTGGCGGCACCGCTTCCCTCACCCTGCTTCGTAACGGCAAACAGAGCAACGTCTCGATCAAACTGATGGCGGCCCCCGAAGTTCCGGCCCGCAACCCTGTCAAGGTCAACGGCTCCTCCCCTTTCTCCGGGATGACCGCGATCAATCTGTCGCCGGCGGTCATGGAAGAATTATCCCTCCGTGGCGTGAGCGAGGGTGTCGTGGTCAGCGACGTCGAGGAAGGCTCGCGGGCGGCGATGGTCAATTTTCAGAAAGGCGATGTCATTTTATCTGTCAACGACAAGGCAATCGCCACCACGCGGGAGCTCGAAGCGGCGGTAAGCGCGCAGCACAATTATTGGAAATTGACAATCGGCCGCGGCGGCGAGATCATAACCACCATGATCGGCGGGTAAACGGCGAGGAGAGTCAAGATCAACGGCTCACCAGCCGCGCGATGGCGAAGGCGGCGGCGGCGGCCAGCGAACCGACGATCGCCGTCTGCGTGGCGCTGCGGAGCGGCGCCACGCC
>DATBQJ010000097.1:0-17018 GCA_036560885.1 Methylocella sp. | reverse complement strand
TGTTCGTCAACGGGCGGCCGGTCCGCGACAAGCTTTTGGCCGGTGCCGTGCGCGCGGCCTATATGGATTATCTGCCGCAAGGCCGCCATCCGGCGCTCGTTTTGTTTGTCTTGTGCGATCCGCGCGAGGTCGATGTCAATGTGCATCCGGCCAAGGCGGAGGTGCGGTTTCGCGATTCCGGCCTCGTGCGTGGGCTTCTGATCGGCGCCTTGAAACAGAGTTTGCAAGCCGCCCTCCATCGCGCGACTCCGGCAAATGGCGCCAGTGCCCGCGATGTCCTCGCCCGGCGTGCAAGCCTCCAGACTGGTGCACCAGCCTATCCCGCGCGCACCGCCACTTGGGATTGGCGCCAGTCTCCGGCCTATCCGGGTTTTGCCGAGGGCACGGCGCAAGGGTTTGGCGATCTCGCGCTCGCTGGCGAGACGCTTTCCGTCGATACGCGCACGCACGGGCAGCCCCCCGCGCCGGAAGATATCGATGCGCCGCTCGGCGCCGCGCGGGCGCAGTTCTTTGACACCTATATTGTCGCCCAGACCCGCGATGGCATCGTCATTGTCGATCAGCACGCCGCGCATGAGCGCCTCGTGTATGAGCGCCTGAAGAAGGCCCGGGCGGGCAACGACGTCGCGCGCCAGGCGCTGCTCGTCCCATTGATCGTCGAGCTGGGACAAGCCGATGTCGAACGGATTGAGGACGCTGGCCCGCTTCTCGCCGAATTCGGTCTCGTTGTCGAGCCTTTCGGGCCAGGGGCGGTCGCGGTGCACGAAATGCCCGCATTGTTGAAATGCGGCGACGCTGCGCCCCTCGTTCGCGATCTCGCGGCAGCGCTTCGTGAGGACGATCGCGCCTCGGCACCGCTCGAAAAGCGGCTCGACCATGTTCTCGCGACGATGGCCTGCCACCATTCGGTGCGCTCGGGCCGCCGTCTCGGCGGCGATGAGATGAATGCGCTGTTGCGCGAGATGGAACGCACACCCGGTTGCGGCCAATGCAATCACGGTCGCCCGACGTATGTCGAATTAAAACTCGTTGACGTCGAGAAATTGTTCGGGCGGAGATGACAATAAGCCTACCGCCCTGCAGCCACAGGCCCGTAGAAAAAGTACTCCGCGGAATACTCGACAAGCACCTCGGTCTGGTCTGCCTGGCCGCAGCCCGCCGCGGGAGGCGTCCCGCCTTTCGTAAAGAGCCGTTGGATGTAGGCGACCCTGCTAAACTGGCCGTTGCCTGTCGTCGATTTGGCCGGAATCAACAGCCAATCAATGGCATCGGGGTCGGGAGCTGTAAAATGCTTCGCGTTTGAGGTGTCTCCCACGACCGCGCTGCCATCCAACGCCTCCCAGGTTGGTCCCGCAAAATGGATAGCGGCCAGATTTCCATCATTTCCGTGAAGCAGGATCGCATGCGGCACCGCTTTCGAGCTGGCGCTAATCGGACAGGCATATTTTTGAGTTCCTCTGCCGTGTGCTCGCAGGAGCAAGACATTTCCCTCCGGTACCTTCAGGATTGCGGGAACAAGCCCCTCGGTATTCGCCGGAGCAGTCATGGAAATCACCGCCAAGACAGACGCCCCAACGAGGGCCAGAACTATCGATAACTTCTTCATCATCGCACTCCTGCCAAGACGGTTGGTTGGTTCAGCCGTCTTGACTGTCGGTGGCAAGACCAGCAGCGATTTAGGTTATGTCAACAAAGTGGACAAGATCGGCCGCCGCCTCCGCGGTGAGAATTTGATTAGGCTGTTGCGCGAGATGGAACGCACGCCCGGCTGCGGCCAATGCAATCACGGCCGCTCGACCTATGTCGAATTAAAACTCGCCGACGTCGAGAAATTATTTGGGCGGAGGTAGCTGAACGCGATGCCTGAGATCACGACAGGAGATTGCTCCCCGAAGGGCCAGGTCGCGACCATGGCCAGCGCAATCAGAGCCTTAGCGGAAATCGCCGCTCGGGAACCAACGGATGAAAGGCCCTGGCGCATTGCCATGACCGGCCGACGGACTGCTGCTACGCTGCTTCTTGCCCCTGTTGCTTCGCTGGCGATAGAAACCACAGCACGGCGGCAACGAGCAGTAGTGCGGGCACATCCCCAATAAGGTGACCTCTCTCATGTTCGTCATAGATGGACTGTGCCGCCATGATACCGGCATGCACGACGTTCGCCCAGATGGTGAATGAGATCAGGCTCCTATTTTCCGAGGGATTCCGAGCTGCGGCTATCAGATAGCCGCCCAGGACTGCATAGACCCCGCATATCATCTGCAAGTAATATTTTCCTTCTCCACCGTGCCACACCCAGCCCGACGGCCAAATCAGGCCGAGCGGGTAGATGAGGAAAAAGATTGCGCCGAATACCACCAGCGCCACTTTGAGAAGCTTTTCGCGTGTGTTTTCGTTCATGATAGAAATTCCTAGGGAGGAAGCTATGACAAAACACTGCTCATGGAGATATAGCGCGCTGCCGAATATCCGGACATGGCAACAATTTTTGTGCCGACGCAATTTTATGACAAGAGACCAACCCTGCCGGTCGCCAAATCATAAACCCCACCAACAATCTTCACCTGCTTGGTTTGCGCGAAACTCGCGAGCAAGGGTTCTGCGGTTTCGAGCCGTTTCACGTTAAGCGCGACATTTTCCGTGATCGCGGCGGCGAGAAGATCGTGTGGCGACTTCGCTTTCGCGGCTTCGACCGCCGGTTTGATCGACTGAACGAGACCGGGCAAATGTCCCGGCAGTTCGGCATTGTCCTCGACCACTTTGATTGCGGCGCCAATCGCGCCGCAATTCGAGTGTCCGAGCACCATGACGAGCGGCACGCCGAGAAACTTCACTGCATATTCGAGACTGGCGAGGCCATCGTCATTGGCGAAATTGCCGGCGAGCCGGACGACAAAAAGATCGCCGGGTCCTTGGTCGAACGCAAATTCCGGGGCCACGCGCGAATCCGCGCAGCTAAGCACCGCGGCAATTGGAAATTGCGACTTGGTCCTCTCCGCGCGTCCGGCGGAAAAGTCCCTGTGTTTGGGCTTGTTGGCAACATAGCGGACATTACCTGCCATGAGGCGATACAGCGCCGCATCGGCGCCGATTGCGTTGGGCTTCGGCTGAACGGCACCCGCATCTTTTGCGTTCGCGCGGCCGGCAGAACCTGCCGCGACAGCAAATCCAGCGGCCGCTTTCAGGGCGCCGCGCCTTGTCACGCCATGGTTGCAATCAATGGCATCGCACATTGTCAAAACCTTTCATCTCAACCGCATTTCCAGGACCGGACAATGCGCTTCCCTCCGGCCGAGGTTCGAGGCCGGCCCTCACCCCTCCCCGCCTTTTGCCGCGATGATCGCCTGGGCAAGAAAAGGCTTGATTGCCAGCATTGCACGGTTCGAAGCGCCGCCAAATTCCTCCGCCGTCTCCGCCGCCGCGCGAGCCATCGCCCGCAATTCGGCTTTGTCGAAGAAGAGAAGCGCCAATTGCTTGGCAAGCGTTTCGGCATCGAAAACCAGCGCGCCGCCGCCCGCATTATCGAGCGAAGCGTAAATTTCCTCGAAATCATCGACGTCCGGACCGTGCAGAATCGCGCAGCCGAGACGCGCCGCTTCGACCGGATTTTTGCCGCCGCCGTGGCGCAAGGATTTGCCCGCGAAAACCACGCCGGCACCTCGAAGAAATAATCCGGCCTCGCCCGATGCAACGGCGATAGCGATTTCCGGCAATGGAGCGTTTTCGCGATTCCCGCCGGTCAGCGCCGCGGTCAGTCCGATTTCCGCCGCCCTTTGGGCGATATCAAAAACGCGTTTGGAGTTGTCCGGCACGATCACGGTTAGGAGGTCTGGAAACTGCCGTGCCAACCGGCGATGCACCGCGATCGCAATCTCGTCCTCGCCGGGATAGATTCCATTGGCGACCCACGCCGGACGCGTCCCGATCCGCGCGAGAAGCCGCGCCAAGGCGGATTGGTCGGCCGCTACTGGGACGAAATCATATTTGAGACTGCCGGTCACCTGAACGTTTCGTAAACCGAGTTTTTCGAAGCGCCGCGCGCCGGTATTTGTTTGCGCCAAACAAAGATCAATCCGGCCCAACAGCGATCCGGCAATGCCCGGAAATTTCCGCCAAATCAGGAAGCGCCGCGCGGACAAGCAGGCGTCGACAAGGATGAGCGGAATTTTGCGCTGGCTGGCTTCGACGACAAGGATTGGCGGAATCTCCGGTCCGGACATGAGGACGATATCCGGGCTCCAATGATCGAGAAACCGCGCCACGAATTGAGGCGCGTCGAGCGGCGCGAGTTGGTGCAGCAATGGCGGCAAGCGCGGCGTGCGGAACAGGCCGGAAGACACATCGCCGATCGCCAAAAGCACGGTGAAGCCGAGCTGTCCCAGTTTTTCGACAAGCGGCGGCAAGGTGAGAGCTTGTGCGGTGCTTCCCGCATGCAACAAGGCGAGCCGCCCATCCGGCCGGGCTAGGTACGGTCGCCCTAACCGCTCGTGGCGCCTCGAAAAATCATCACGTCCGAGCTTGCCCCGCCAATAAACATATAATGGCCCGGTTAATCCAACGCCCGCGCTTGCCAGCCGGTAGGCAGAAAGGAGGGCCGAACCCTTCACGGTAGGCCTCGATATTTCAATGATACGGACTTTTTCCGGGACAAATTTTATCGCGGGATCGAAAGTTAGACGCCTCGCTCGGCCTTGTCATTCGAAGGGTCGAGCAGACGATGCAGATGGGCTACGAAATAGCGCATATGGGCATTGTCCACCGTTGCCTGCGCCTTGGCTTTCCAGGCCGCCGCCGCCGACGCGTAGTCGGGAAAGATCCCGACGATATCGAGTTTGGACAAATCGCGGAATTCCGTGCCGCTCAGATCCTTGAGTTCGCCCCCAAATACAAAGTGGAGCAGTTGTTTGCCGTTTGTCGTCATGCGCTTCCCGTCCGAATTTCTTGGCGCTTAAGAGGCCAATTCACAATGTAAAGCCTTCACAGATTGCAGGGAAGGGTCAGCCTCGTCTTTTTGGTCTGGCATAGCATCGCCGGCCTCAAAAGATCCCAGCGCATGGCGTCCATCGATCCGGACAATGCGAGAAATCCCTAGGCAACAGTTGAACCAAACAGCCATCGCCAAAATGCGGGTGTGAAAAGGATACAAAGCTAGGATAAAAGTTGATCGGATGGCAAACTTGTTGTTTGCTCAAAATGTTGTTGCGGCAGCGGGGGGCGGTTGCTTGGACCGCGCGCCAAGGCCCGGGTTGTTTGAGCGTCCCGGGACGCGGGGCGCAGCGGCCGCGTCAACAGAAAATGCGAAACTCGGCGCTGGGAGATGTCCCGGCATTTGCCTGCTCAGGTGAAGGTACGCCATGATAGGATTGAATCGATGGTTCCTACGGCCAGGCGCATGAACGGAATTGCGAAACGGCGCGGAGTCGGTCGCGACAGGCAACCGGCTGCCTGGCGCTCCGACAAAGCAACGCGCCCGCACAAACGCGCGCCCGGCGCGGCAGAGGAACAAATGACCGAACCAATGAAAATCGAATTTGTTGCGCTCGCGGCGTTGCCGGTTCAAACGCTGGCCTCGCCCAAACGGTCCGGCGGCGGTGCCGGACACGCGCGGACTCTGGTCATTTTCATGGGCAAGGATTTCGCTTTAGGCGCGCCGACCCGCCGCCTCATTGGCACGCGAGGTGAGGCGTTGATCAAGAAGGCAGCGGCTGCCATCAAGTTCAAGGCCAAGGCTTTGACCGCGCTCGATCTCATCGCGCCCGCCGGGCTTGCCGCCGAACGGCTGGTCGTAATCGGGACCGGCGGCGAGAACGAGGAGCGCCAAACCAAACAAAACGTGGCGCCGCCGCCCAGCCATGCAGGCCTCGGCGGCTTTGTCATGGGCAAGCTTGGTCGCGCCGCAAGTGCGACCGTCGCCTTCGACCTGCCCGGCCGGGTCGAGGATCCGTCCCGCGCGGCCGCCGAATTCGCGCTTGGGATGCGCCTCCGCGATTACCGGTTTGACCTTTACAAGACCAAGCAGAACGAAAACGGGGAGACCGAAGGCCGCGCCGATATTGTTATTGCCGTTGGCGAGCCCTCGGCGGTCCGTCGCGAAGTCAAGGGCATGGAGGCCGTGGCGGCCGGCGTGCTGACTGCCCGCTCGCTTGTCAACGAACCTGCGAACATCCTCTACCCGGAAGAGTTCGCCAATCGCGTCATGGCGCTTAAGAAACTCGGCATCGAGGTGACGGTCCTCGACGAAGCCGCCATGCGCGAACTCGGCATGGGCGCGCTTCTCGGGGTCGGGCAAGGATCAATTCGCGGAAGCCGCATTGTCATCATGCGCTGGCGCGGTGCGAAAGGAGCCAACGCAAAGCCGATTGCTTTCGCGGGCAAGGGTGTATGCTTCGACACCGGCGGCATATCGATCAAACCCGCCGCCGGGATGGAAGAGATGAAGGGCGACATGGCCGGGGCCGCCTGCGTCGTGGGCCTCATGCAGGCTCTCGCCGGTCGCAAGGCCAAGGTGGACGTGGTCGGCGCCATCGGTCTTGTCGAAAACATGCCCGGTCCGGAAGCACAGCGTCCGGGCGACATCGTGAAATCCATGTCTGGCCAGACGATCGAAATCATCAACACGGACGCCGAAGGCCGCCTCGTGCTTGCCGATCTGCTTTGGTATGTTCAAGACAAATTCAAGCCCAAGTTCATTGTCGATCTGGCAACATTGACCGGCGCGATCCTTGTTGCGCTCGGCCAGGAACACGCGGGTCTTTTCACCAATGACGACGAGCTAGGCGAACGGCTCATCACCGCGGGCAAGGCCACTGGCGAAAAACTTTGGCGTCTGCCGCTCGGGGCGGCCTATGATAAAATGATTGAATCGAAATTCGCCGATATGAAAAACACCGGCGGCCGCCATGCCGGGTCGATCACCGCCGCGCAATTCCTCCAGCGCTTCGTCAACGGTACGCCATGGGCGCATCTCGATATCGCGGGCACCGGGATGGGATCGCCCGCAAGCGAGACCAACCAAAGCTGGGGCTCCGGGTTCGGCGTCAGACTGCTCGACCGGCTCGTTGCCGATTATTACGAGAGATAACGGCGAGCGGCGATTTCTCCCGCCGCAACACCGGTTGGTGCATCGCGCGTGATCCGGTTGACATAGACCGGACCACGCGCGCGTCAGGAAGCATGGTTTATTGCGGCGATGCGTGGCCTTGAATTGCGGCCGTCACCGACGTTGCGCCGCTGTTGCCGCCAATCGTTAGGGTCACATACACCGGATTCTTTGTTCCAGTTAAGCTCGCGCCCGTCGCAATCGCGTTAAACCCAAATCGCATGGTGACCAACCGGGTGAATGTCGCCTGCAGGCTCACGCCGCCAATCACCCCCGTGAAGGTGAAAGTCCCATTCCCCTGGTTCGTGAAGGAGCCCGCCGGAATGGTTGTGCTGAATGTACCCACCTGGAGGGTAACCGGCTGGATAACCGGATTGAACCCCGCATTGGACGTGCTGCTCAAGGTGAAGACAGAGGAAAGATTAAAGCTATCCGTGTTGGGAGCGGCACCAAAGGCGATTTGGAGCTGCGTGGCGCTGAAGGCGAGGAAGGGCAGGCCAGGCGGCGGCGGAATAATGCCCACGCCAAAAGGGGTCATCCCCACCGCGACGTTGGTCCCCACCACCGTGTTGGTGGCCGTGGCGATCACCGACACGGTGTTGTTCGCCCGATTCGCGACATAGGCGTGCTTCCCGTCTGGCGAGACGGCGCCCCCAATGGGCGCTGTCCCCACTGGAATCGGGGCCCCGACCACGGTTTTGGTGGCCGTGGCGATCACGGAAACGTCGTTGGAGCCAGTATTCGTAACGTAGACATGTTTCCCATCCGGGGTGATGGCGATCCCAAAGGGGAAAGTCCCCACCGGAATCGTGGTCGCCTCGACGGTGTTGGTGGCCGTGTCGATCACCGAAACATTGTTGTCGTCCTCGTTCCCGACATAGGCGTGTGCCCCGTCCGGCGTGATCACGATCGGAAAGGGGTGACCCCCCACTGTGAGGGTGGCCGCCTCCACCGTGTTGGTGGCCGTATCGATCACCGAAACGGTGCCGGGGCTGACATTATTCACGACATAGGCGTGCTGCCCATCCGGGGTGACCGCGACCGCAAAGGGATTAGGCCCCACCGCGAGTGTGTGCCCCACCGTATTGGTGGCGGTGTCGATCACCGAAACGGTGCCGTCCATATAATTCGGGACATAGGCGTGTAGCCCGTCGGGGGCGATGGCGACGGCAATGGGGTCAGCCCCCACTGGAATCGGGGTCCCCACCACGGTGTTGGCGGCCGTATCGATCACCGAGACACTGCTAGACTGAAAATTCACGACATAGACGTGTTTCCCATCCGGGGTGACGGCGACCCCTGAGGGGAAAAATCCCACTGGGACTGTCGCCACCACCTTGTTGGTTGGAATGTCGATCACTGAGACGGTGTTGGCGCCGCTATTCGTGACATAGGCAAAGGGCGCCGCCTCCGCCGGCTGGGCCGCCAAGCCCAGCCCCATCGCCAGCACGGCGCCGGCGGCCATAAATCTCCGCACCGGTTCGGCGCGGCCTGGTTTGCTATTATCAATTGGTTTGCTACTATCATTTGGCATGTTACGGTCCTTTGGTTCCCAGCTCCAAAAACTCATTGATTTCAACTTGTTCGCATTTCATCGAGCGCAATGCCAGAGGGAATTTTGTTGGATTAAGACCTTGCGAGAAACAGCTGGAGGCCGCGAGCGGTTCGCCTTTTAAAGATCATGTCCCCAAACTGGCCGTGGCGGGCTTCGCCGACGCTAGCTTTCCCGTTGGGCATAAACGTCCATAGCTTGAACCTGTTCACTTGTCGAGACATGTTGTTTTACGTCATGAGTCCGGCAACGTGAATCGATTCTAGCGGGTGCCGCCAACGGTCATCTGGATCCTTGTGGGGCCCGATGTCGGGGTCACATATGCTCATAAGTCGGGGCCAGATATGCTCATAAAAGGAGACTAGCATGCAAGGGAGCGCCGCCTCGCTAATTTGGATCGCACTTCTCGCCCTCCCGGATCTGGCATCGGCAAAGCCCGACGGGGTGCCGCGTTTCGACGTCGCCAACACATGTCGGGAAGCGCGAGCCTATTCCGGCGACGACAAGAATCTCGCTTATCGAGGCTGCATGAAGGACGAGAACGACGCGCGCGCGGAACTCGGGAGAAAATGGACCAATTTTAAGCCCGGCGACCGCAAGGATTGCGTCGCGCAATGCGCCGCGCCTGTGCCAAGTTATGTTGAGCTTTTGACGTGCCTCGAAATGAGTGCCGAGGCCGAAGCTCTTTATACGCCAGACGGCACCCGCCGGGAAAAGCCGCAAAGCGGCGCTGCACAAGGGGTACGCGGTCAAGACCAAGCTACGCCGTCCAACACCGCGCCGGCGCCTGAGACCGGCGGCGTTAACAAGCCGGAGTGAGGCGCACTCGCGCCAACGCGCGGTGCTTGGGCGAAAGTAGCGTCTGGGTAAAAAAAGAGGCGAAGATACTTCACGTATCCCCGCCCCTATGAGTCCTGTCCATAACCTCTTCTTTGCCCTTACTTCTTTACGAAGATTACACCACGTTGCAGTGTAGGGGCAGCAGAACAGGCGTCCTCCCAAGACTTGGACTACTGTGCCGAACTTATCACGGCTTCGGCCTTGAACGGCTCAGAACAAAACCCTAGCTCACGTCGCAGGCAATGTCACGCACATTTAGGCAAAATGTCTCCAAAGAGGCAAAAATGTGAAAATATTTTCAGCCCGGATGGATTTTGGGGATGTCGCGAATTTTTTGCGCCGCGACGTAGCGGGACCTGATAAATGAATCTCCCGCCGCAGAGCGTGCCATGATGAAGATACCGCCAGATAGGCTGCCACCGCCGCAAGGCATTGGCCCGGCCGTCAGTCTCAAAGGCCCTGGCCTCGGCGGCCGCATCCGCAATTGGTTCCTGACCGGGGTCATCGTCGCCGGTCCGCTCGCGACAACCGCCTACATCGTCTGGTGGGTCGTCGATACCATCGATAATTTGGTCAAGCGCCTTTTCCCGGTGCGGTTTTGGCCAGACAATTTTTTGCCGTTCCAATTGCCCGGACTCGGCGTGGTTTTCGCATTTCTTGGGCTCACGCTTCTGGGCTTTCTTGCCGCCAACCTCGCGGGCCGGAGTTTGATCAGGCTCGGAGAGGCGACGCTCGCTCACATGCCGGTCATCCGCTCGATCTACAAAGGCGCAAAGAAGATCTTCGAAACCGCGTTTTCCCAATCCGGCGCCACGTTCCGAAAAGTGGGGATGATCGAGTATCCGGGCGAAGGCCAATGGTCGCTTGTGTTCATTTGCACGCCGCCTGGCGCAATCATCGCCAAGCATCTATCGAACGAGGAGCATATTTCGGTTTTTCTGCCTTGCACCCCCAACCCGACAACAGGGTTTTACTTTTTTATTCCATCGCGCGATGTCATTGAACTCCCAATCAGCCCCGACGATGCGATCAAGCTGATCGTGTCTTGCGGCGTCATCCAGCCCGACGCCCACAGGGTTGTTGCAGAAATTGGCGGCAAGCGCGAGCGTGCTTCCGCGAGAGAGGCCGCGGTGGGGGTCCCAAACAGAAAGTGACGTCGAGCGGCCAAACCTCAAACGATTGCGCTATCAACGTAAAGGCTCGATAGGTTGTCGCTGGGGATCATTGGGATCGGCGTCGATGCCGAGCCGAGGCCCGAAAGTATTGTACAGGGTGGCGGAAAGGCAAGAACGCGGGGCCCATTTTCTCGGAGAGGTGTGGCGTCAAATTCGGCAAAATCCATGGCATAAGGCGATGCGGGCGCGGCTGGCGGCCAAGACCCGGACATGCGCGGAAATAACTTTTTGTTGAGCGCAGGTCTGAATGACCCGGCTTGTGCTGCAAGGGAAGCCGCGTGATTATTGCGTCACACCATGCGCGCATTGACATCGGCCGAGCTTTGTGACCTTCAAGCCAGGAGGTCCTATCCTCGCGCACGATCCTATTCAATTTGGGCTCGGCTTTCGGAGAATGAGGCGTGTGGATCGTTCAGATCGCTCTCAAGCGCCCTTATACTTTCGTCGTTCTCGCTCTGCTGATTGCGATTTTCGGCACCCTTGCAGCCGTGCGCACGCCGGCCGACATATTTCCCAACATTAAGATCCCAGTCGTCAGCGTCGTGTGGACTTACAATGGTCTCGCGCCGGACGACATGTCAGGCCGCATCATCTATTATTACGAGCGCACCTTGACGTCACAGGTCGCCGATATTGAGCATATTGAATCGCAATCGCTCAACAGCTACGGCGTGGTCAAGATCTTCTTTCACAAGAACGTCAACATCGCCGCGGCCATAGCCCAAGTGACAGCCGCCTCGCAGACCGTCCTAAAATACCTTCCGCCAGGAATCACGCCGCCTTACGTCCTGAGCTATAACGCCTCGACTGTGCCGATTCTGCAACTCGCACTGTCAAGCAACAAACTGCCGCAGAGGCAGCTCTTCGACCAGGGGCAAAACTTCATCCGCCCTCAGCTCGCGACGGTGGAAGGCGCTGCGATTCCATCGCCCTACGGCGGCAAGGTCTTGCAGGTGCAGGTCGATATCGACCAGCCCGCGCTGCAAGAGCACAACGTCTCGGCCGAGGACGTTCTTAACGCCGTATCCGCACAGAATCTCATTCTGCCTGCCGGAGATCAGAAAATCGGCCCTTATGATTGGAATGTTGCGCTCAATGCCAGTCCGGTAGTGCTTGACCATATCAACGGTCTGCCGGTGAAGACGGTCAACGGCACGGTGATCTACATCCGTGACGTAGCTTACGTCCACGAGGGCTCCCCTCCGCAAACCAATATCGTACGCGCCGATGGAACCAAGGCCGTGCTGATGACGATTCTAAAGTCTGGCTCCGTTTCTACCCTCGATGTCATCGAAAGAATCAAAGCGCTGCTTCCGAGAATAAAGGAGACCTTGCCTCCCGGAATCAATGTGCACGCCGTGGGTGACCAGTCGATTTTCGTCAGGGCTGCGATTTTCGGCGTACTTCGGGAGGCAGTCCTTGCTGCTGCGCTGGTTGGAATTATGATCCTGCTCTTTCTTGGCAGCTGGCGCTCGACGTTGATCGTCGTGATCTCTATTCCGCTCTCTATACTATTTTCTTTGACCGCTCTTTCTTGGCTTGGCGAGACCATAAACATTATGACGCTCGGCGGGCTTGCGCTTGCTGTCGGTATGCTGGTGGACCAAGGAATCGTCACGCTCGAAAGCATCTTTTACCATCTCGAGCAGGGCAAGGACATCGAAACGGCCATTCTGGATGGCGCCCAGCAGATCTTCGTACCGGCCTTCGTCACCTTACTCGTGCTCAACATCGTTTTCGTGCCGATGTTCAACCTCAGTGGTGTCGCCGGCTATTTGTTCAGCCCGCTTGCCGAATCCGCCGTCTTCTCGCTTCTTGCCTCTTTCGTGCTTTCGTTCACCTTAGTTCCGACGATGGCGAAGTATATGCTAGGCGAAGAGGCCAGCCCCGGCCGGAGAGGTCACGGCGCGGAAGATCACAGCCAGTTCGATGTACGCCAACCTTCACGCAACCCGTTCAAACGGTTCCAAGAGGGGTTCGAACACCGGTTCACGCAGTTCCGCGAAGGCTACCGGTCGCTGCTTTCGCTTGTTCTAGGTCGGCCCAAGACCTTTATTGCCGGTTTCCTCGCGTCCGTCATTCTGTCGTTTGGACTGCTGCCTTTCCTCGGCAGGAACTTTTTCCCAACCGTAGATTCTGGCCAGATACTGTTGCATGTCCGCGCGCCGACAGGCACCCGCATTGAGGAAACCGCCCGTCTTTGTGATCTTGTCGAGCAGGCCATTCGCCAAACTATTCCGCCAGAGCAGCTGGACAATATCGTCGACAACATTGGGCTCCCAATTAGCGGTATCAATATGGCCTACAATAATTCCGGTACGATCGGGTCGGAAGATGCCGATGTGCTCATCAGCTTGACGGAAGGCCATTCCCCGACGGCTGATTTCGTCAAAGAGCTTCGTAGCTTGCTGCCCCAAAAATTTACGGGCTCCACCTTCGCCTTCTTGCCGGCCGATATCGTATCCCAAATTCTCAATTTCGGACTGCCGGCGCCCATCGATGTGCAAATTGCCGGCCCTGAAAGGGAAGCCAGTTATGCCTATGCCATCGATTTAATGAAGCGCATCCGCACGGTGCCCGGCATCGCGGATTTGCGCGTCCAGCAGGCCTTCGACTACCCGCAGATCAATGTCGACGTCGACCGTTCCTTCGCGGGCATGGTCGGTCTCACCCAAAGGGACGTCGCCGACAGCTTGCTCATTACACTTTCAGGCAGTGGCCAAGTGAGACCGAATTTCTGGCTTAACACAAAGAACGGAGTCTCATATCCGATCGTGGTGCAGAGCCCGCAATATTGGATGAATAGCTTATCCGATCTCATCAATCTGCCGATTACCTCGGCTGCGACAAAGACGCCGCGATTGCTCGGAAGTCTTGCCACGATCACACCCGGGCCAAGCGCTGCCATCGTTTCGCATTACAACGTCCAGCCGGTCATCGACATTTATGGGGCCGTGCAGGGCAGGGATCTTGGCGCAGTCTCGGGCGACCTGAATCGCGTGCTGGATGGAGCCGCAACGGACGCGCCGCGCGGCACCCATGTGGCGGTGCAGGGCCAGGTACAGACAATGAACGGCGCCTATGCAGAGCTCTATTTCGGACTCGCCGGTGCAATTGTACTGGTCTACCTGATCATCGTCGTCAATTTCCAATCCTGGCTCGATCCGTTCATCATCATTACGGCTTTGCCCGGAGCTCTTGCCGGCATCGTCTGGATGCTGTTCGTGACGGGAACGACCCTCTCCATACCAGCGCTAACGGGTGCCATCATGTGCATGGGGATCGCGACAGCGAATGGTGTCCTCGTGGTCAGCTTTGGGCGCGAGAGGCTGGCACAGGGCTATGATTCGACGACTGCCGCCCTCGATGCTGGCTTCACGCGCTTCCGGCCCGTGCTGATGACGGCCGGTGCCATGATTTTGGGCATGGTCCCGATGGCTCTCGCTATGGGAGAAGGCGGCGAGCAGAATGCGCCACTCGGGCGCGCGGTCATTGGCGGTCTCTTGGTTGCGACGGCCGCGACATTGTTCTTTGTTCCCGCCGTCTTCAGTATACTGCACCGAAGGGATCACTATAGGCGGCCGGAAGAGACTCCTTCAAACAGCTCTTCAGCAGCACCGGCCATTTGATCGAGGGAATAATGGTGCAGGTTGACGAGGATTTACAGGAGACTGTTCCACACCCGCGCCTGCAGGGCAGAACGCTGCGCATCGCAGGGCTGATCGGCCTTGCCATTGCAGTCTTGGCCGTCGCGACAGGCCTCGCGGTGCGTTGGCGCCATGAGGCAGCAGTCAAACAATGGACGCTGACCAAGGCTGTCCCAATAGTCTCCTTCGTCCTGCCACGGCCCGACGGCTCCGCATCGCGGCTGATCCTGCCCGGAGACATACAGGCATGGTTCGATGCGCCCATCTTTGCGCGTGTCAACGGGTTTCTAAAGAGTTGGTATTTTGACTACGGGGCCACTGTTAAAGCTGGACAGGTGCTTGCGGAGATCGAGGCACCAGACCTCGACGCCACTTTAGCTGCTGCCCAAGCCAAGCTTGGCAGTTCGAACGCTCAAGTGAAGGTCAGAGAGGCCGAATTGGGGTTCGCCAAGACAACCTACGAGCGTTGGCGGAATTCGCCGAAAGGTGTCGTTGCCGTGCAGGAAACGACGGCGAAGAAAGGAGATTTTGACAGCGCCACGGCCCGTTTGAATGCCGCTCTCGCCGATGTAAGGGCAGCACAGGGAGAGGTCGACCGGCTGGAGGCGCTCGAACGCTTCAAACTCATAACAGCGCCATTCGACGGCGTGGTGACGGAACGCAATACAGATGTTGGCGCACTTATCAATGCCGGAAGCGGTGTTGGGGGGGGAACTGGTCCAGTGCTCTTCCGCGTCGAGGATGTCCATAAGGTGCGCATATTCGTGCAGGTGCCGCAGAGGATGTCGGCTGATATCCGTGAGGGGCAAAAGGCCGACTTGCATCTGCCGCAATTCCCAGACAAGTCCTTTGAAGCAATCGTTGCCACAACGGCCCGGTCCATCAACCAGAGTGCGCGTACCCTGTTGGTCGAACTGCATGCCGACAATCCGAATGGTGTGCTGCAGCCAGGTTCCTATACCGAGGTGCATTTCGATTTGCCGCCTGATCCCAACGTATTGAGTGTCCCAACGAGTGCACTGATCTTCCGGCGGAATGGGCTCGAAGTTGCCGTAATTGGTCAGGACGATAGGATCGTCGTGAAGAAAATCTCGATTGGCCGCAATCTCGGGAGCCGCGTCGAAATTTTAGATGGCCTTTCGGCTTCCGATCGAGTCGTCATCAGCCCCCCCGATTCACTCGCGGCCGGAGATCGTGTCCGCATCGCAAGCGAAGCCACTCCAAGCGCAATTGGATCAGAATCCAAAGCTGATGATGGTAGGCGGGAGTAATCGCCGTCTGGCCGCCAAGACGATCGACCGGACCCGGTAATATGGCCTTCGCGAACGTTACAGAACCGGATTCTTGCGCGTGAAAAAATGGCTGGGCGCTCTCATGGGGCTCGTCCTTGGCCTCTCCGGTTGCGCCGTCGGGCCGGACTACCACACACCGGACATAAGCATGCCTGACGCATTCATGCCGCCACTCGTCCAAATGGCGCAAAGGAATGCAAACAAGCCGGGCGTGGAGCTCGTCGAATGGTGGCGCTCTCTGCGGGACCCGGAACTCGATCTACTCGTCAGCCGCGCGATCGATTCCAATCTTGATCTCGAAATTGCACTGACGAGACTTAAAGCGGCGCAAACGCAAGAATTGGTGGTCATTGGCAGCGCGCTTCCCTCCGGCGGTGGAACCGGCGGTGCGGGAATTGGCACCGGCTCGAACCTAACAGTTGGTCGCGCCTCGCCACTGCTGAGATCGGCACAAAATGCAGCAAACCTTTCGAGGCTAAGCGAATCGGGCGGCTTCGACGCGGCATGGGAAGTGGACATTTTCGGAAAATTCTGGCGTACCTTCGAAGCAACGACTTACGATGCCGAAGCACTCGCCGATGCGCGGGATTGGATATTGGTGACCGTCGCCGCGGACGTTGCGCGCGGTTATCTCGATATGCGGGCGCTGCAACGGCAGCTAGCCGTCTTGCGAAAAAACATTAGCACGGCCAAATCCGCATTCGACTTCGCCAAGACCCGCTTCGAAAACGGGATTTCCAACGAACTCGACGTTGCGTTGGCAGAGCGATACTTGGCCACCTTGCAGGCGGGAGCCGCGCCGCTCGAGGCCCAAATTGCCGCGAGCCAGAATGTCATCGCAGTTCTCCTCGGTCAATTTCCCGAAGATCTTGCGAAGGAGCTGGCGGTCCCAGGTAAATTACCTGCGCTCCCGGCCGATATCGCGCCTGGTCTGCCGGTCGATCTTTTGCGGCGGCGGCCGGATATTCGCGAAGCCGAGCGTCAACTTGCAGCAGCCACAGCACGCATCGGCGTCGCAACGGCCGATCTTTTCCCGCGGGTGATCCTCAGTGGAGCGTTAGGCGGCCAAGGCGGGGAACCTATGGGCACCGCGATTCCGATCACATTTATTGGCGCGGCTGGCCCTGCTGTCTACTGGCCTTTGCTGGATTTTGGCACCTTGGACTCAATCGCCAATATAGCTGAACTCCAAGCGCATGCGCTCCTGACCAACTATAGGCAGACGATAATAACAGCGGTCCAGCAAGTCGATGATTCTATCGCTGCCTACGGCGCCGCCCAACAGCGCCTAAAGGATCTCAATCGCGCGCTCGCGGCAGCCCGCCGGTCAACTAAGCTTGCCTCGGAGAGGTACGATCGCGGCTTGACCGATTATTTAAACGTGCTCGATGCGGAGCGGCAAGAATACGATCT
>DATBQJ010000096.1:0-5832 GCA_036560885.1 Methylocella sp. | reverse complement strand
ACTAATTAACAATAAATATATAGATAACCAATAAAAAAGTTATTGTGCGTTAATATAAATGTTTAGACGTTCTATTGAGCGCTTTTCAAATTGTGGCTGTTTATTATCGCCGCATTCCAGAACACCCATGCAAATAGCTGGACTGGAATTTTTAGGCAACCGGGACTCAGGAGATTCAATCATGCGTAATTTGTTTCGCCGCTTTGCCGACGATCAATCCGGCGTCACGGCCATCGAATATGGTCTCATCGCCGCTTTGATCGCCGTCGTCATCATCACCGCCGTGACCACGGTCGGCACCGACCTCTCGAAAACATTCAACTCCATCGCCACCGCTCTGGCCGGCTGATTCCCATCCCGTTCGTCTGACGCCGGGTTTGGCATCCGCCAAAACCGGAATCAGACGGAAGAAACATAAGGAGTATCAATCATGCGCAATTTGTTTCACCGCTTTATCGACGATCAATCCGGCGTCACGGCGATCGAATACGGCCTTATCGCCGCTTTGATCGCCGTCGTCATCATCGTTGCTGTGACCACGGTCGGCACAGACCTCTCGGCGACATTCAACTCCATCGCCACCGCTTTGGCCGGCTAGTAAAGGCGAAATTGTTCTACCCCGCCGCGCCACTGCAAGGCACCCGCTTTGCGAAGGCCGGGACGCCAAACGGAGCGCGGCGGGGCGCCGGAAACCGCCAGGAGCCTAACCCCATGAAGAAGTTATTCCTCCTTTTTGCTGGCGATAAGTGTGGCGTCACGGCCATCGAATACGGCATGATCGTCGCTTTGATCTCGATCGGCATCATCACCTCCGTGGAGTTGATCGGTACGACTATTGCGGCCAATTTTTTTGGGCCTATCGCCACGGCTTTGGCTGGTTAATGGCGCCGGCTATCCGGCGATCCCTCGCGGTTGCCGCAAATTATTGCTGCTTGGCATTGGTAATGACGGTCAAAAATCATGCTTGAAGCTGCGACGCTGCTGTTTTTCTCGATCCTGATGGTGTATGCGGCCATTTCCGACCTCCTGACACTGACCATTTCGAATCGCATCTCGGCCGCGCTCGTCCTCCTGTTCGTTGTCATGGCGTTTGCCAGCGGCCTCCCCGCCAGGGAAATTTTGGGGCATCTCGGCTGCGGCGCGGCGGTGCTTGTTTTCGGCTTCTTTTTATTTGCGCGCGGCTGGATCGGCGGTGGCGACGCAAAGCTCGCGGCGGCGACGGCAATTTGGCTCGGATTCGATCATCTCGGCGATTACGCCCTATCCGCCAGCATTCTCGGCGGTCTGCTGACCGTCTCGATCATCGGGCTTCGGAAATGGCCATTGCCGGGAATTCTCTTGGCACGCCAATGGGCCACTCGCCTGCATGATCCAGGCACCGGCATCCCCTACGGCATCGCCCTCGCGAGCGCCGGCCTCCTTCTCTATCCCAAAACCGCGATCTGGCTCGCCGCTGCCGCTATCCATTAATTTGCATGGAGTTGCCTCGATGCCGATAGAGTGGGCCGTCATCCTGGGGGCCGTTGTCGCCGATGCCATCCTCCTAGCGGCAACCTCGTTTCGCCTGGAAGTCTCCCCGCAGCTGAGGATCCTAGCCGGGTTGATCGTTCTTAACGTGGTTTATGCGATTTGCCGGCGATGGAGAAGTTTCTCCCGGATAACCACAAGATTAGCCCATCTCACCCGTACTGTTTTCGCGCTGGTGCTGTTCACCAATGCCGTGTCAATTCTGAGCTTCATCCTCACAGGTATCCTGCCCTTGCCCATTTGGGATGAGGCACTGGCGACCGCCGATCGCGCGCTCGGGATGAATTGGCTGGATATGTACCATTGGCTCGCCCGTTGCCCCGTGATCGAAGCCTTCGCCCACGCGGTATACATGAGCCTCGGCCCGGAGACGCTGTTCCTGTTCATTGCCCTGGAGCTACTCGGCCACCCCCATCAGGCAAGGGCATTTTTGCGCTGGATCATCGTTTCGACGATTGCCGTCCTAGCCATCGGGACGCTCGCCCCTGCCGCGGGCGCCTTTGTCTACCACCACCTCCCCGAGGCCTCGTCGACCGGCTACGTTGCTCAATGGGCCGATCTGCGTAATGGCACGTTACGAACCCTCGACCCGTTCGAGAATCAAGGCCTGGTGGTGTTTCCTTCCTTCCACGCCGTTCTCGCCGTGCTGTGTGCTTGCGCCGCATGGCCTTTGCGCATCCTCAAATTCCCGTTGCTGGCTCTCAATCTGCTGATCATCCTCGCCTCTCCCGCCATGGGAGGGCACTATTTCATCGATATCATCGCCGGCATTTTTTTGGCTGCTCTGACAATTAGCCTGCCTGGGTACGTCTTAAGCCCGCGCGGGAATAAAATTATCCGCCACGAAGAGACGCCTGTCTTCGCCTCGAAATGACGCGGGGCGGAACGGCCGGCAAGGGCCGCCGCCGCCATCCATTAAACGTGCAGGGAGTTGCCGCGATGCCGATAGAGTGGGCTGCCATCCTGGCGCTTGCTGTCGCCGATGCTATCCTTCTGGCGGCAACTCCCTTTCGTCTGGAGGTTTCCCCGCAGCTGAAGATCCTCGCCGACTTGATCCCTCTGGCCGTGGCTTTTGTGATTTGCCGCCGGTGGCGAACGTTTCCCCGGATAACCGAAAGATTAGCCTATCTCATCGGCACCATCTTCTCACTGGCGTTGTTCTGCAACGCAATGGTAATTCTGAGTTTCATCCTTACCGGTATTGTACCCCTGCCCGCGTGGGATGCGGCACTGGCATCCGCCGATCGCGTGCTCGGGCTGAATTGGCTCGATATGTACCAGTGGCTCGCCCGTCATTCTGCGATCGAAGGCTTCGCGCGCGCAGCATATAATAGCCTTGGCGCGGAGACGCTGATCCTGCTCATCGCCCTGGAACTCTTTGGCCACCACAGCCAGGCAAGGGCATTCTTGCTCTGGTTCATGGTTGCGGCGGTTGCCACTACACTTATCGGGATACTCTTCCCTGCCGCAGGCGCTTTTGTCTATTACCACCTTCCCGTGGCCTCCACCACGGGCTACGTTGCGCAATGGGCCGACCTGCGCAATGGCGCGCTACGCAGCATCAATCCGCTCGACAATCAAGGCCTTGTGGTCTTTCCTTCCTTCCACACCATGCTCGCCGTGCTTAGTGCTTGCGCCGCATGGCCTTTGCGCATCCTCAAATTCCCCTTGCTGGCTCTCAATCTTCTGATCATCCTGGCCTCTCCCGCGATGGGAGGGCACTATTTCGTCGATATCTTCGCCGGCATTATCTTGGCCGCTCTGGCCATAAGCCTGCCGGGGTACATCGTTAGCTGGCGATCGAGGAAACATATCCGGCACGCGGAGGCGCCCGTCTTCGCCTCGAAATGACTCGGGGCGGAGCGGCCGGGAAGGGCTGGACCGGGCACCCCGGTCTGGCCCGGCGCTGCCGCGGGTGCTAAATCAGGTCCAGCGCAATTGCCGCACCGCGATATGCGTGGCACGGCCGCGTGGGGCACGATTCCATCCGGATTTGCTGGGCTTTTTGCTCATTTCTGGCACAGTAAATGCTTCCAAGGTTGTGGCGCGCCAATCGCCGCGGTCCGCCGCAGGGATTCTATCGCGTCAATCTCGCGGCCCTTCGGCCGCCGGTGTCATCCTGACGATTTGCTTCTATAAGGGCAAACATGCGGGAAAGGCCTTACGCCGCAAACCATGATCACGACCTTCGGCGGCACGGAGCGGAGCGCGGGCAAATGCCAGAGCCTCGTTGTTTCGATGAAATGACCCTGGCCGACGGCGCGATCCGGCCGGTCTACGGCAAGATCGCGAGCTGGCTCGCCGCGACGCCCGCCGGGCTTCTCGCTGCCCGCCGCGCACAAGCAGAGCTGTTGTTTCGCCGGATTGGCATCACCTTCGCGGTCTACGGCGAGGGGGAGAAAGACGGCGCCGAGCGGTTGATCCCCTTCGACATCATTCCCCGCATGATGCTGCGTTCGGAATGGACGCGTCTCGAAGCAGGCCTCGTGCAGCGGGTGAAAGCCCTCAACCACTTCCTAGCCGATATTTATGGCGCGCAGGAGATCGTCAAGGCGGGACGCATCCCGTCCGCTCTTGTCGCGCGCAATTCCGAATTCCGCCCGGAAATGGCGGGCTTCCGGGTGCCGCACGATATTTACATCCATATCGCCGGTATCGACGTGGTCCGCACCGGCGAGGACGATTTTTACGTGCTTGAAGACAATGTCCGCACGCCCTCCGGGGTCTCCTATATGCTAGAGAATCGCGAGGTCATGATCCGCCTCGCGCCCGATCTTTTCGCCGAGCACCGCGTCGCACCGATCGAAAATTATCCCGATGCCCTGCTCGCTACCTTACGGTCGCTGGCGCCGCCGGCGGCGGCTGGCGAACCAGCAATCGTTGTGTTGACGCCGGGGCGGTTCAACTCGGCCTATTACGAACATTCCTTCCTGGCCGATAAGCTTGGCGTCGAACTCGTCGAAGGCGGCGATCTCCTCGTCGAGGACGATGTCGTCTATATGCGCACCACGGAAGGCACGAAACGAGTCGACGTCATCTACCGGCGAATCGACGACCGTTTCCTCGATCCGCTCGCGTTCAACCGGGAGTCGATCATCGGCGTCGCCGGCCTGATGGGCGCTTACCGGGCCGGCAATGTGACCCTTACCAACGCCGTCGGCACGGGCATCGCCGACAACAAGGCGATCTATACCTATGTGCCGGAGATTATCGAATTTTATCTCGGCGAAACCCCGATTTTGAACAATGTGCCGACATGGCGCTGCCGCGAGCCCGGCGCTTTGCGGTACGTCCAGGACCATCTCTCCGAACTCGTCGTCAAGGAAGTCAATGGATCGGGCGGCTATGGCATGCTCGTCGGACCGCATGCCTCAAAGGCCGACTGCGAGGTTTTCGCGGGCAAACTCGCTCGCGATCCAGATAATTTCATTGCTCAGCCAACCCTCGCGCTTTCCACAACTCCGACGTTTTTCGATGCCGGCATTGCGCCGCGCCACGTCGATTTGCGGCCCTTCGTTCTCGCTGGCGCGAATGGCATCAAGGTTGTGCCGGGCGGATTGACCAGGGTGGCCTTGAAGGAGAAATCGCTCGTCGTCAATTCGAGCCAGGGCGGCGGCACCAAGGATACCTGGATTGTCGAGGATTCGCTCTTCGACGAAAATCTCCCGCTGCAATGCCAAAATCAAAGCCAATCGACATGATTTTCATGGTTTAGAGGCAGGCAATGCTTTCCCGCACGGCGGACAATCTCTATTGGCTTGCGCGCTACGTTGAGCGAGCAGATTTTCTGGCCCGGATCATCAAGGCGGCGCAACGCCTCGCTACCCTGCCCGCGGGTTATTCCGGGGCCGGCACCGAATGGGAAAGCGCGCTTGAATCGTCGGGCGCGGCACAGGGTTTCCGCGCGACCCGCGGCGTTGCCGGGGAGGCCAGCGTCGTCGATTATTTGACATTCGCGCCGGACAATCCTTCCTCAATTTGCAATTGCATCAAATTCGCTCGGGCCAACGGGCGGGCTGTGCGCACCGCGCTCACCGCCGAAATGTGGGAAGCGATTAACGGCGCCTGGATCGAACTTGGCAGATTCGAAAAAGGCAACAATGGTTCCAGCCGCTACGACCGCGAGGCGCTGTCGCATTTCTTCGAATTCGTCCAAAAGACGTCGCTCGACTATGACGGTTGCGTCGACCGCACCATGTTGCGCAACGATGCCTATTGGTTCTCGCGCCTCGGCCTCTATATCGAGCGAGCAGATAACACCGCCCGCATCCTCGATGTGAAATATCACGTGCTCTTACCGGAAAC
>DATBQJ010000095.1:0-4117 GCA_036560885.1 Methylocella sp. | reverse complement strand
CTGAAGCTCAAGGGTCGCCGAACGAATCTGAGCCCCGCTATTTTGATAAAGGCCCGGAAAGATATGCGGCGTGCAGGCCTGGATCGTGACCCCATTGGTCACGGCGATGCGCGCCATTTCGAGAGAAATGTTTAGATTAGCGGCCCCGTCATCAATTCCGGGCAGGATATGCGAATGAAGGTCAATCACGCCACTCAGCCTCACATCGCCCCAGAGAAATCTGCCAAATCCAGGCGCTCGACCGCACCCAACCCGGCCTGCCGCTGAAACCCGGAAAATGCGGGACCATGACCCACGATTATAAGCGCAACGGCGTGACCACCCTGTTCGCGGCGCTCGACATTTTCCACGGAACCGTCATCGGGCGCTGCATGAAGCAGCATCGGCATCAGGAGTTCATCCGCTTCCTGTCCGCCGTCGAGCGCGCCGTTCCGGCTGGCAAGGTCATCCACGCCATTCTCGACAATTACGCGACGCACAAACATCCCGCCGTCATGAAATGGCTCGACGATCACCCGCGCTGGACGTTCCACTTCACGCCGACATCGGCATCATGGCTGAATGCGGTCGAGGGCTTCTTCTCGACCATCACCCGCCGAAAAATCCGCCGCGGCGTCTTCAAATCCGTTCCCGAACTCGAAGCCGAAATCGCCCGCTACATCAAACATCACAACAAGGCCGCCAAGCCCTTCGTCTGGACAAAGTCCGCAAAGGCCATCTTAGACAAGCTCGCAGACCTCCCTGAAGCTTCCGTCTGAGTCAGTGCACTAGCTCAGTTCAAGCTCAATATAAGCCGGGAATTAGCCTGGCTGTGCGGCTAGCGTATTCATGATAGGACGGAAATGCCTCCCTCAATACTTGTTCCTCATAATTCATACGCCAAAATTGAGAGGCAGTCGCCGCGAGCATGGCTATGAGCGGCCATGGTTGCTCCAATTCACATATGCGCCCGAAGACTACGCACAGCTCTGCCAGATAAAGAGGATGGCGAACGTATCGATAGGGACCGTCCATCACCAAACTCCGAGCTTGCGGAAGAATACTGAAGGAACGTCCTAACCAGCACAATGATACAATGGAGGCTAGCATTCCCAAGAATACCACCGCGGAAGAAAAGATGGCTATGCAGGGCGTTGGGGTTACGCGCGGCAGCATGAGAAAACAAAATGGCAATAGACAGCCGACCGTTCCAGCGACTTTTGGTAAAAATCCTTTTGCGTTTCGCACCGGGGGAAGTCTTATAATGACCAGCAATATAGCGAGACTCAAAAAAAGTATGGTGGTAATTTGAGGGAACAGCGCAATTTCGTCCTCCCCCGAAACGAGCATCTGCAAGATTTTTAGCGAAGATCCTACAATCCCGAGGCCAAGCCAGATGACCAGCGGGACGACGGCCCCTAGCTCGCAAAGCTTCAATCTTGAGTATTTAATCATCCTTCTCCTTTCTTAGGAAAAAGAGTCTTTTTTTGGGCCGACCGCCGCCGTTTCAACTATCGACGGCGGCACATTCCGCTGATTCGCGCTGGACTCGTGATCAAGCTGTTTCGTTTTTATCGAGAAGAACATAGTGCGCAAACGTTCAGAAAGAGCGCTTTGAAAAATGTTGTGGGTTCGCGTGATCGGCATTTTGCCGTCGCGCCAGGACGCATACGGGCCCCCGCCCGCCATCCGGCGCCTGAACACGTCGATACGATCGCGGGCATGGGACGATCATGTTGCGCGCCCGCAGCGCCGGTGACGCTAGTCTATTCCAAGGCGTTCGCCGACATCATCCAGCGGAATACAGATATGCCCTCCGTCAGGCGGGGTTGAGGACGAACATCCGCTTCATATTCCAGGCCATGGCCACAAGGCTCCACTCGCCGAGCACTTTTTCGAGTCCGCGCATCGAAAATTGACGGAATCCGAGCACCGATTTTATGATGCCGAACACCGGCTCCGGGGTCTGTTTGCGCAGAGCATATAGATCGCGCCCCTCTGGCGTCTTCAGCCGATGCGCCATGCCCTCGACCGGCGTCGGATTTTTTGGCGCCGGCAGTGTCGGTTCGAAGCCTTCTTCCAACGACAGGTGATGCGGCTGACGCCCCATGGCGATCAGCGGTTCGACCCCCGCCTTCTCGCACGCCTCGACATTCCCCGCGCTAAAATCACCCGTGTCCGCCAACAGCGTTTCGGCCTCGCCCAATTCTTCGGGCAACGCCTCGATCTTACCCAGCATCGGCTCGAGTTGCTGCTTGTCGTTCGTGGCCTGAACCACGCCCGACCAGCGCCGGCAATCACGACCACACCGGCCGAGCGGAGCCTTCACCTCGCAAGCATCCGCGAACAGGTTGACCTTGAGGCGGAGCGCGAAACAACCCCGGCCGGGGCGGCGGCGAAGGCCCATGAAACCGGCAAAGCGGAGAGCGACGCGGCGACATCGGAGCGCGCGCCACAGGAGGTCGCGGCGGCGCGAGAGGCCGCGACGACAGTCGACAGTGACAAGTCAACTCCTATGCAACCCAACCCCGCGCAAAGCGAAGAGATGCAGCAACTTCGCCACGCGCAAGAGCGTCCTTACCCAAGAGCAGAGGGATCGGCAAGAGCTCGCCATTCGCAACCGCGAGGCATTTAGGGAGCAACAATCGCGCAAGACTGAAAACGAGTCTGAAGGCCAGGGCGAGTGACCTGAGTCGGCTATGAAACATCGCTCGATCGCCGCGATGTCTGAAAATCCAACCAAGCGTAGCCCTCGGTAACGCTGGGGTGTTTCCGCGATTACGGGGCCGAGTCGACGCTACACCTTGTCCCTATCGAGTAGCGTCATCAACTCACGCAAGCCGATCGCTTCGATCGCGGCGCCGATTGGGTAACGCTCCTCGCCAGCATAGACCACGAAGCTCGCGGCTGGTTTTGGGTCGGCAATCGCCATATGGAAGCCTTTCGCAACCGATGGAATGGCGCCGGACTTTATCTCGATGGCGATGGGTCCACGACTGGGGCGTTCGAGAATCAAATCGATCTCGGCGCCGGCCGCGGTTCGATAAAAACCGGGTATCGCGCGGCCCGTGAGCACGGCGATCAAATTCTCGATAACGAAGCCCTCCCGGCTGGCGCCTCTGATGAGGTGGCCCGCGAGCGCGTTGTAGTCGCCAATGCCCAGAAGCTCATGCAGCAGCCCGGAGTCCCGGACTAGACCTTCGGCGCCTTGACCAATCTCTTGCCAACATCCGGGTGAATCTGTGGCGCGTCAATCTGGATGAGAGAGCGGCGACGATCAAAATGGCTTTGCAGCGGTCGCGACGCGATGACGATTGTCGCGCCGCATGCGACGCTGTATCGGTATATCCCTGCCGCGCGCGCGGCGAATTCATCGGAGAGCCTCGAAGCGTGTGCGATCTTTCCCGGAGCCTCTCTGAAATCCCCGTCAAAACAGCTGACCCCGGCCCGTCCGCGCGCCTCTGGTCAGTAATTTTGTTCGATCGCACCGATTTTTGCCGAGAACCGGTTCACATTTGAATCACAAGGGCTCTATAGTGCGCTCTCGGCACTTGGGATTAATCGTCGAAATGTAACTGAGGGCGCGCGGTCATGAATTCTCAGGGGCGTAGAGCTTGGTTATGCTTTCTGCTGGCAGCGGCTGCAACCTCGTTGGCCCCCGAAGCTCGCGCGGACGAAACCATCGGCGTCGCCTCGGTCGTCCGCAACGATGTGAGCGGCGTCTTGGTCTCGGGCACTGTTAAGGTCGAAACTGGCGCAAGCGTCGTACGCAACGAAATCATGAAAACCGCCGAAGGCAGTTCCGCGAAGCTCGTCTTCACCGACAGCACGAATTTGGCGATCGGGCCGAATGCGACGGTCAAGCTGGACCACTTCGTCTCCTCTGGCCCCTCGAGTTACGGCAAGGTGACCATCGACGTGGCGAAAGGCGTATTCAGGTTTACCACGGGACATTCCGACAAGCGCGCTTATGAAATCAACACGGGGGTAGCCATCATCGGCGTTCGCGGGACGATTTTCGAAGGTGAGGCGGCACCACGTAAAACGAGACTTCATGTGGTCGACGGCGTCGTGGATGTCCGCACCAAAAACGGCCGGTTCTGCGAACTCCACGCGGGCCAATCGGCAATCGTCACCG
>DATBQJ010000094.1:0-16878 GCA_036560885.1 Methylocella sp. | reverse complement strand
AGGTCTAATCTACGGCTTCTAAACGCGGTGATTCAATAAGATCGATAGATGGGAGCGTCCAGTCACGCGACGCAACCCTATGATGTAAACGACGCCCCAAGCGAAGTCTGTGATCGCATAGAATGCGGACGGCAATACGCCAACAAAGGTGAATCCATAAATGCATAAGACAGCCACTGCAAAAAAGCGCAACAACGCCTCCCAGTATACGACGGCGGCGAAACTCCGTACGTCGTGAGAACTCAGGAAGAGCGTTACAGACGTATACCAGAGAAAACCCGCAACGATCCATGGCCAGAAGGGATTGGGGATTTGCATTCCGAGCAAATGTGTAATCGGTGGTGCAATGAGGATGAGACCGAGAGCGACGTTCCAGACTCCGGACCAGAATACCAATCGATCGAAGGTCATTGGACGCCTCCCGTTGAAATCGTATGAGCTTTGGAAACAGTGACGGCAGCAGACTGGGCTTCCGCCCCGCCACAGCCTGGCCTATGCAAGTATTACACCGGCGTCAGCCAAAAAACAGCGTTCTGGAACGCTTGTCCGCGATGACGGGAGCCGCAATGGGCTTTTGGAGCCGTAGTCGAACAAGGCAGCAATGTCAGAACGACACTGCGACCCGCGCCTCGGTCTTGAAGTTGTAAACAGGATATTCCTTGATAATGGGCACGCCGATTTCGAGAGAGATTTGCAGGTTGTCTGTTAATTTTACGCCGACCAGACCATCAAAGGGGAGAAACAGCCGACCGGTTTGTCCGGCTTTCGGAGCGCCAAAATTGATGCGGATATCGTAGCTCGGATAGAACGTGAAAAACCAGCGGCCGGGCAAGTCGATGTTCAAAGTCGGAGCGATCTGCGGCTCGCTAATTCTTCGGGCCGATGGATCGCCAGCAAAGCTCATTGCGTAGCGCACCGCTGGTACGAAATAGCTGTCCGTTCCCCATTCGAGGATGGAATAGCGCACGCCAAACCCAGGCATGATTTGCCATTTCCCATTGCCCACATCGTCGCTAATTGATCGCGCGACAAGCCGCGCCCCGACGCCAAAGGCCCAGCGCTCGTCGATCGCATGCGCGATTATGGCTTGAAAAACAGGCCCCCCGGCGCCGAACACCTGATCCGAACCCAAAGGGTCGAACGTCGCTGTTGACACCGTCCCCACGGGAAGTTGCGCCAACACCGCGAGCTTCCAGCCATCGTCGAAGGTCACTTTGCTGTTCAGCCGCAAGATCAGGGTGTCACGTTTTGTCTGGCTGGTGGGGCTCGCGGCGGTCCGGTCGTTTAAACGCATTTCGAAAGAATTTTGAGGCCGCGTGATGTCGCTTCCGTTGTTGGTGCTATCTGATGCATCGGAAGAATCTTGGTTGGTGGTAGGTTCTTGCTTGGCATCTTCGCTGGAAGCGCCGGCTATCGCCAACGCCGATCCAGATATCCACCCTGCGACGAAGCCAATCTGGAAAATGATTGGGCGAATCTGAACATATTTTATGCAAACGGGAACCTTCGACTTTCCGCTTGCGGCGGCGCCGAAGGACAAGGCCTTCGCCAGTGTTTTGCGTAGCATGATCGCCGACCTCAGCGGGCGAGCATCCATTTCGCATACAATCCTCGCAAAATTGCTATTTTGTCAAGAACGCGCGACTATTGGCATTTAAGTGAACTCGGTATCGAGGCCAGGACGGCACGGAGAAAATTCATGTGGTCAAAACGTCAATTGGTCAGATGGCAAATCCTCGTCGTCGTCATCGCTGCGATGGCTTCGCCGGCTTTTGCGCAGCTGCCAAAGAAAACGAAATCGCCGCCTGCACCCGCCGCCGCTTCATCGCCGGCGCCTTCACCCGCAAAGATGCAGGATTCAGTCAAAGCCAACATCGTCATCATCTGGGGCGACGACATCGGTCAATCCGACATCAGTGCCTATACCAATGGATTGATGGGCTACCGCACGCCCAACATCGATTCCATCGCCACCGACGGGATGATCTTCACCGATTATTATGGAGAGCAGAGTTGCACCGCGGGGCGTTCGGCGTTCATCACAGGACAAAGCGTGTTCCGAACCGGCCTCAGCAAAGTCGGCCTGCCGGGTGCCGATCTCGGTCTGCGCAAGGAAGATCCAACCATCGCCGAATTGCTGAAGGCTCAAGGCTATGCCACCGGCCAATTTGGCAAGAATCACCTCGGCGACAAGGATGAGATGTTGCCGACCGCGCATGGTTTCGACGAGTTCTACGGCAATCTTTATCACCTCAACGCCGAAGAAGAGCCGGAGCTTCCCGATTATCCGAAGCCAAACGATCCAGATTTTCCAAATTTCCGTAAGAACTTCGGTCCTAGAGGAGTAATTCACAGCTTCGCCAATCCAGATGGAACGCAAAAGATCGAAGACACCGGCCTTTGACCAAGAAGCGGATGGAGACGATCGACGACGACATCGCCGCGCGCTCGGCTGGTTTCCTCGAAAAACAGGTGAAGGCCGGCAAGCCCGTTTTCCTTTGGGTGAATTTCACCCATATGCATTTCCGCACCCATACCAAGCCAGAGAGCTTAGGTCAGACCGGACGCTGGCTCGGGCCTTACGCCGACACGATGGTCGATCATGACAAGAACGTTGGCACGGTGCTCGCGAAGCTAAAGGAACTGGGGATCGAGGAGAACACCGTGGTTTTTTATTCCACCGACAATGGCCCGCACATGAACTCGTGGCCGGATGCGGCGATGACGCCTTTCCGCAACGAAAAGAACTCGAACTGGGAAGGCGCTTATCGGGTGCCAGCGATGGTTCGCTGGCCGGGGAAGATCAAGCCCGGGTCCGTGTCGAACGACATCGTCGCGCATCTCGATTGGCTGCCGACGCTGCTTGCGATGGCGGGCGTGCCCGATATCAAGGAGAAATTGCTCAACGGTTACAGGGCGGGCGATACGACCTATAAGGTCCATCTCGGTGGCTATAATCTTTTGCCATACCTCACGGGAGAGGAGAAAAAGGACCCGCGCAAGGAGTTCTTCTATTTCTCCGATGACGGCGACCTGACGGCTCTGCGCTACGACAACTGGAAATTCGTCTTCGCGGAACAAAGGGCGCCAGGAACCTTGCGGGTATGGTCGGAGCCTTCACCCATTTGCGCGTGCCGCTGATCTATAATCTCCGGCTTGACCCCTATGAGCGCGCGGATATCACGTCAAACACTTACTACGACTGGCTGCTCGACCACGCTTTCATGCTGGTCCCAGCACAAACCTATATCGGCAACTTCCTGGCAACCTTCAAGGATTATCCTCCCCGGCAGAAGGCGGCGAGCTTCACGATCGATCAGGCGCTGGAGAAGCTGCAGCAGCCAAGCGGCGATTAATTCGGCGGGACTGAGGTCCAAAGGAGCTTTTGCGGCCGAAGACATTGAATGAGATGGTCGCGTTGATGAAGTGACGCGGCTTTTTCGCGCGGCATTGGTTTAATTTGTTGCGCGCGGCGCTATCCGCGGCAACCGTATATGGCTGCTCATGGCGCATCCCGGAAATGCTGCACTCCGCTAACGACGGCCGCTTGCAGTTCCAAAGCGGACGCTGGAAAACTGTTTAAGCCCACGTTCACGAGTTCACGAGTCACATTCTATGCGGCAAGCGAACGTCTTCCAAGACGCGCCTAAAATCAGGCTGCGGCGCAAGGCACGGAATTCTATAAGTGTTCGGGAAGGGGAGCCAAATGCAGACGGTAAAGCTCGCCATATTTCGCGCGAAGGTAATTGAGGTAGGGCGCGGTGCTCATCGGACCGCCCGCCGCCCGCACAACAAGCTCATCCGGTTGAAGCTTCCGCCCATGCCGGTATAGATGTTCGCGGAGCCAGCCATGCAGCGATGTGAACTCCCCCTTCGCAATCTCAAGCGGAATATCAGGATGCGCTTTGACCGCGGCGGCATAAAACTGCGCGCTGAGAATATTGCCGATGGTATAGCTTTGAAATCCCCCGCCGACGGTGCCGCCATACCAATGCACGTCTTGCAGACAGCCATCTCGGTCGTCCCCAGGAGCAACGCCGAGATCGGCCTGCATGCGGGCGCGCCAGGCTTCGGGGAGATCCTTGACGCGGAGTTTGCCTTCGAGCAATTCCAACTCCAGATCGAAACGCATCATGATATGCAGATTATAGGTGACCTCGTCGGCATCGGTGCGGATCAAGGAGCGTTCAACCTTGTTGATCGCGCGGTAAAAGGTCTCGAATCCTGTCCGCCGGAAATGATCTGGAAACCTATCCCGCAGAACCGGGTAATAATGCTCCCAGAACGGGCGGCCGCGGCCAGCGACATTTTCCCAAAGCCGCGACTGGCTCTCGTGCACGCCCGCGGACGTTCCCGTTCCTAGAGGCGTGCCTTCAAGCGAAGCGGCGACACCTTGCTCGTACAGGGCATGACCCGCTTCGTGCATGGTCGAAAATAGCGCATCGCCGAAATGCTTCTCGTCGACGCGAGTGGTAATCCGGACGTCTCCCAACGAGAATTTTGTGCAGAATGGATGATGGGTTTTGTCGAGCCTTCCACGACGGGTGTCGTAGCCGAATTGCTTGACCACCGAAAGGCTGAAATCGAGCTGCTTTTGTTCGCTGAACGAACCGCGCAGACAGTCGTCGCTGGGAATGGGCTGATCGGAAATGGCGCGCACGATCGGTATCAATTCGCACCTCAGTTCGGCAAAGAGAGAGCGGATTGTCGCTGTCGTCATGCCTTCCTCGGCGGCATCAATCAGAGGGTCGGCCACATGCTTATAAGGCGCGAAAAAGCCAGCGTATTCGCGGCTAAGATCGACCGCCTGTTCCAGGAATGGCAGCATGGTTGCAAAGTCGTTCGCAGGCCTCGCCCGCGTCCAGGCATCATAAGAGCTGGAGGCGAATGCGCTGGCCCGGGCGACATAGGCGCTCGGCAGCTTGATCGCCTTCTCGAAGTCGCGCCGGGAGATCCGTATCAGGCTTGCCTCATCGCAATCATAAGGCAAACCGGCGGCATAGGGTGCAAGCGCGTCGAGCAGTTTACCTAAGTCCGGATCGACGGATTTTTCATGCGCGAGCCTGCTGAGCGTTGCGCCCTGTCGTGCCCGCGCGGGAGCGCCGCCTTCCGGCATATAGGTGGACTGGTCCCAGCCGAGCACCGCCCCCGCAGCCGCAAGATCGTTGATTTCGAGCAAGCGGCGTTTGAGCTCGGCAAATTTGGTCTCGGCCGACTGGCGGTTGTGGATTGGCTTGGCGGTTGCCGCGTGCGCCTTGGCGGTGCCAGCGCTGGCCTTGGACTTGCCACTCTTGTTCATGTCCGGGGATCGTTGTTGCCGGACGTTCATCGGTTTCATCTCATCCCCCCAGTTGGCGCTGCGCAACCTTGACCATGTCCGCGAGCCCCTTAATGGTCTGCCGACACAACCTTTTGCCATCCTTGGAGCATGCTGAGGAATTGTATCACGCATGCTTTCCCGCCCGGCCGCCGCCGAGGCCGCACGACTTCATGGTGTTTCCTTCGATCGAGCACGCATTGAAGGCATATCAACGAGGCGCAAGGTGCGGTGAGTATCAGGGATGGAAACTAGTGCGGTCGGAATCGATAAGGCCGCGACTCGTGATCACAATCCAGCCGGCGCCGCGCCTTTCGATCGATTGTACCGTGCCCGCGCCAGGGATGAGCTCTCCCGGCGCGACCTCGATCGACCCACGCGGACTCTCGACGAGAGCAATCCCATTGTAAACATCACGGACAACCCAATTCGTGAGCAAATGCGGTGTACTAGCCGATGCAAGGCTACCCAGCGGGTGGGGAACTCCGGGGGCAGTTGGATTTTTGGACGGATCGAACGCGTCGCCGCGGCCGCCTATTTTTCTTTGTCCATGTGCGTTTTCAAGTGGTGGCTTTGCCTGCGCAACGGCAGGTTGCGCCGCAATCCCGGCGGCCGCTTTTCCCGGGGCGGCGGTGGCGCCGATGGATGCGGTCGGGGGCGACCCCTCGATCTGGTGCTCAATGCGATCGAGCCGCTCGACAATTTGGGAAAGTTTCGCCTCTGGCTCGCGCTGCAAGCTCTCGACCTTACCCGCAAGCTCGGCGATCGAGGAGCCGGTTTCGGTCTTCACCGCATCAAGACGCGTCTTCAGGCCTTCGAGCGCGGTGGTATCATTCCCGGACTGGCTCTGCGCAGCGCGCAAAGCCTCGACATCGGCTTTGAGACCCCGGATGTCCTCGGTTATTTCTTGCGTCGCGCGGAGCATCTCTGTACGCGCCACGCTCTCTTGCGTCGCGACAGGCGGGGCGGGCGGCGCCTTAATGGCGTCAAACGGCCACTGTCCACCGGAATAATACGACCCTGCCAACCACGCGATCCCAAAAAGACCGGTGGCCAGGGCCGCGCGGGAACCATAGCGGAAAAGCTGCTTGAAGCGCGGCGGCGGTTTTTGCGGAGCCGCGGCAAAGCGGTCCGTTATGCTCGGCCGAATTTGCTCTGCTCCAGGCTGCGTGATTTCTCCGACGGCGGAAGGCTGCGTGATTTCCTCGATGGGGGAAGATGGAAGCGGAATGGCCGAATCGAGGACAGGCGATTCCGAAGCAGGAACGGCGGGTGGGATTGCTTCGCCTTTTGCCAGCAGGACGATGATTTTGGGTATTGCATCGCCCATAATCGTTCTAGCAAAGCTTTGGCTAATGTCGGCTTTTTTGGCAATCTCGCTAATCACGTCGGAGCCTAGCGTCTGCTCTACCTCTTGTCCCAAAAGCGGGACAATCTCAGTTCCAACCGACCAGGAAGCAACCTCGGTGGCGAAACCGGCGGCCTTGAACTTATCGAGGAAGCTTTCCATTCCGCCCGGCTGTCCAGAGATTAAGCCGGCAGTCTCTTGAACAAGCAGATTGGCCTTGGGTCCGAGAGAGAACCGCGAGTCGAGTTCCTGAATGAGCTCGTCAAAGGCCGTCATACCTCGTCTCCTTCTCGAGAAACGCGCTGCCAGGGTAGCAAATAGCCGAGAATGTCCCTTGCGCGAGTTCGCTTGCAATGCCCGTTTCAGTTTCGTCGCGTGGGTGCTCCGTCTCCTATTGAGCCATCCAAAAATAGCATTTTCGTGTCGCCCTGCACCGGCAAGCCATTGCCCATGTTGCACCGGTGAAGGTCCCGCCGCGCCCAGGCGTGGATGTGAAAATAGGGCGTAAGTCGAAGCTCCAGATCTGGAAGCAGCAAGACCTATCGCAAAAAATCACTTTCTAGCGAGAGCGTAGTAAAAAGAGATTTTAAAGTGGTACCTCGACAACGGGGGAGACCCGGCAAGGTAACGGCACTTGGCCTTCAGGCGGCGCCTTGCGCCGTGGACTTGCGCACATAAAACGCCGCGCCGAGATTTAAAAACCCAAGTGCGGCGAGAAGCACCGGCTCCGTCACGCCCACGCGTGAGCTCTGCAGCACGGCTGTCGCGATCACCCCCAAAACTATGAAAGCCGAATTCAAAATGTTCACGCCGCCGATAACTCTCGCGCGCCGGTCTTTCGGCGCATCGGCCTGAATCGCGGTAAACAACGGCACGACAAAGAGCCCGCCGGCGCAGGCAAGCCCCGCGACATCGCAGGCGATCCGGATGCCGGCTAGGGATGAAAAAAATTCGGCAAGTCCCACTTCCACTGTTGCCACTGGCAAGAAGTATGTCGCGGCGCCGAGGTCGATCAGAAAGGCCGCCATTCCAAGCGCAGCAAATGGAACCGGCTTCAAATAAATCCGCCCACGGGCAATCACCGCCGCGGCAAGCGAGCCGGTTCCGATGCCGAGCGCGAAGAGCGCGCTGACCGCCGTCTCGACCTCGATGCCGCCTCCCGTTTTGTTGCGGACGACCACCGGCACCAATGAGAGGGCCACCGCGCCACTCATCCAAAACCAGGAGACCGCCACGCTGCGTGTCCAAAGGGTTGCGTCTCGCACGATCTCGCGCAAGAGCGCCCATGTCGAGGCGAAGACATTGACATTGGCGCGAAGACCGGGCGCCGCGCGCGCTGACGCGGGAATAAAGAGACTAGCGACGAAACAGGCGATGGCAATCGCCATAAGCTGCAGGACGGTGCCTGCCGCCGTGCGCCCGGTGACCGACAGGCCGCCCGCGATCAGGCCTAAAAAAATGGCGATAAAAGTTGCCGCCTCGACGAGGGCGTTGCCGGCGAGCAGTTCCTGTTTTGCCAAAAGGTCGGGAAGAATGCCGTATTTGACCGGGCCGAACAAAGCCGAGATGACGCCAAGTCCAAACAGCGCCGTATAAAGCAACGGCAACGAGGCGAGAGCGAGCCCTGCAGCCGCGACTGCCTGGACCAATATTTCCGCGAATTTGAGACGCCGCGCAAGCCACGCCTTGTCCTGCGCATCCGCCATTTCGCCGCCAAGCCCTGAGAGAAACAGCGAGGGAGCCATGAACGTGCCAACCGCAAGCGTGATCAGGGGGCCTGCCTCCAATTCGCCGAGCCGGAACAGGATCAGCATGGCGAGCATGTTGCGCACGAAATTATCGTTGAAGACAGAAAAAAACTGGCACCAAAATAAGCCCGCGAAGCGACGTGCCCGCAACAGGGAAGCGAGCATGGCAAGGGGTGGCAGCGCGGCGGGGGGAACTTCGTTCATGCGCGCAACGGCTCGGCGTGGCCGACGATTCTGACGATGCCCGCGAAAGCCGCGCGCATTTTCCGGTCGAGCTCGTCGACATGTTCGTGCACTTCGTCGACGCTGAGGTAAGGGCTGACCCGGCAATGATAGTTGACGACTAGGCCGTCTGGCGTTGTCCTCACCCGAACGCTGTGCACATCGCGAATTGGTCCCGCTAGGGTTGCCATTTTGGCGAAAGCATGGGTGATTTCCGCGCGTGTTTCTATGGGCGCGTCGTGACCCTGCAATGGGCGCGGCTCCAGCGGCTCGATGTGGGTCTCGACTTCGATGCCGGGGCCGAGTTCGCGCCCGATCTCGCTCTCGAGCCCAGAGACGATCTCATGTGCATTGCCATGCGTCATGCGGCCGTCGAGTTCGACGTCGAAACTGATCGCGGTCCGCGCATCGATTTCCTGAATGGTCACGTGATGAATCGAAACGCGGCGTTTGGCCGCGATCAGAAGAATGCGTTCGAGCATTGTTTCGTCGTCAAGGGCGACCGGCTGCGCCGTGACCGTGACGGCAACCTCGGGATGCCGGGCCGCGATCGCGGCCGCGACATTCGCCTCGATCGCGGCGGCTTTTTCAAGCGGTAAGGTCCGCGACACGGTGATTGCGATGTCGCCGAACACCTCGGCTCCGGCCGGACGCAGGCGGAGCGTCTCGACCTTGACCACGCCCGGAACGGATTGCGCCAGCGTCCTGATTTGCGAGGCAAGGCCCTTCGGCGCCGCGTCAACGAGGGTGTTGACGGTGCGCCGGCCAATCTGCCAGCCCGCCACCGCGATGAATACCGCAAGCCCTAAGGCCGCCAGGGCGTCGCCTTGTGGAAAGCCGTAACGCGCGGCGGCGATCCCGCACAACGCTAAGGCGGAGCTGACGACATCGCTTGAAAAATGCAATGCGTCGGCGGCGAGCGCTTCGCTTTTCGTCGTCGCGGCGATCCGTTTCAGAGAACGCCAACGCGCCAAATCCACGATGATTGAGGCAATTAAAACACCGAAGACGAAAGAATTGGCCTCGATTTTCGTGGCGTGGCCTGCCAGCCGTGTTATCGCTTCGATCAGGATAAAAACGGCGAGCGCGAACAAGAAGCCGGTTTCGACCAAAGCGGCCAATGCCTCGACCTTGGCGTGGCCGAATTGATGCTCCTCGTCGGCGGGCTTGTTCGCGATCCTTATTGCGAAATAGGTGAGAGCGGTGGCGGCCACATCGGCGAGATTATGGCCAGCTTCGGAAAGCACCGCGAGCGACCCCGAGGCAAGCCCGGCGGCGAATTTTGCCGCGGTCATCGACGCACTCACCGCAATCGAAGCAAGCGCGGCGCGCTCTTTCAGCCTGCCGGCCCCGTTCAATGTCGCTTCCCGTTCGACCGGCATAGATGGCGCGCTCACCGAATTGTTAACTCAAGCACGCGCTAGAGGCGGCGCGGCCCCGCTTCAGTGCTATATAACATTGCGAATGGATGTTTGGCATTTGTTTGCCCGGCCACCCGGTTGGGCCAATTGGAGAAAAGTAATGGAATTTCTTCATACCATGGTCCGTGTCGTGGATCTTGACCAAGCGCTCAATTTCTATGTCGATAAGCTAGGGCTCGTCGAAATGCGGCGAATGGAGAATGAAGCCGGCCGTTACACTCTCGTGTTTCTCGCCGCGCCGGGAGATTTGGAACACGCCACGGAATTCCAGGCGCCGCTCATCGAGCTGACCCATAATTGGGACAAGGAGGACTATACCGGCGGCCGCAATTTCGGTCATCTGGCTTACGCCGTAGAGGATATTTATGCGGCATGTGACAGACTGATGAAGGCGGGCGTCACGATCAACCGGCCGCCCCGCGACGGGCACATGGCCTTTATCCGTTCGCCGGATAATATTTCAATCGAGCTTTTGCAACAGGGCACGCCCTTGCCGAAGCGCGAGCCTTGGGCGTCCATGCCCAACACCGGGGTTTGGTAGGGTTCCGCCTCCATGCAGCTAGGCGATCTCGCGAGGATGGCGCCTCTTTCCTCCTGCGCTTATTTCCTCGATGCCGATGGCACGCTCCTCGACATTATGCCGCGCCCCGAGGACGTTATCGCAGATGAACCATTGCGGACGCTGCTCGCCGGGCTTGCCGGTGCCACACGGGGCGCGCTTGCCCTCGTCAGCGGGCGCACGATCAAGGACATCGATCGTATTTTCGCGCCGCTTGTTTTTGCCGCGGCCGGGCTGCATGGCGCGGAAGTCCGGTTTCCGGATAGGTCACGCGGCAGCCCGCCCGATGTCGCGATGGATGGCGTCCGGCCGGCTCTCGCGAAATTCATGGCGGCCCATCCGGGGCTAATACTGGAGGATAAAGGCGCGGCACTTGCGGTGCATTTCAGGCAAACGCCGGAACTCGCAGGCGAAGTGTTGGAATTTCTCGAAAGCCTCGCGCGACAAACCGGTCTTGCGGTGCAGGAAGGCAAGATGGTTGCCGAATTCAAGCAAGTGCACCACGACAAAGGAAACGGCATCGCCGCCCTTCTGGCGAGGCCACCTTTTTCCGGCCGCAAGCCGGTCTTTATCGGCGATGATTTGACCGATGAAAGCGGGTTTTCGTTCGTCAATGCGCAAGGCGGTGTTTCGGTGCGGGTAGGTCCCGCCGGTATTGCGAGCGAGGCGCGCTATCGACTATCCGATCCGGCGAGCGTGCGGGCGGAGCTGCACCGGCTTTTGGCGAGCTATGAAGCAGGGCCGCTTCCATGACGGCGGCCGGCGGTTTTGCCTCATTCCAGCGAGTGACCGGGCGCAGGTACGCGCGCAATGCTCGAAACCAGTGAAAAAGGGAGGACCTTGCGAAACTGCGCTCGCTCAATTGGGCTTTCTGCCCTAGGTTGATCAAGAACGAACATAGGAGCGCGGCGCGGAGCGGCTCCGATCGCGTTAAGCCGGCCCAAGCCGGCGGACCCTGGAAACCAGGCTCCGTCCAGCGCCCTGTCGAACTCCCCGCTTTCGTATTCATTGCCCAGAGCCTGAAGAAAATGGGATGCCCAATCGTGGACGCTATTCGCGCGAAGCACCGCCATCAGGGAGTTCCATCGGTCCTTGCGTTCTCCGAGCGGCATGGCGTAGGCCCGCGCGATGGCGGCGGCGGTGGCTTCGATATCGTAGGGGTTGACGATCAAGGCGCTTTTTAGTTCATGAGCCGCGCCGGCGAATTGCGACAAGACGAGCACACCAGGGTTATCCGGCGCTTGCGACGCCACATATTCCTTTGCGACGAGGTTCATGCCGTCGCGCAAGGGCGTGACGAGGCCAATGCGGGACATGCGATAAAGTCCGGCGAGGACCGAATGGCTCATGGATTTATTGATATAGCGCAGCGGAGTCCAATCGACATCGCCGAGTTTGCCATTGATGCGGCCGACCTCTTCCTCCAAATCGCGTTGCATGCGGGCATATTCGGGAACTTCCGAGCGCGATTTTGGCGTGATTTGCAGCATCGTCACGCGCGCCCGCGCCGCTTGCGGCGAACGCTCGACGAACGTCGCAAACGCCGCCATGCGCTGTCGCAAGCCCTTTGAATAGTCAAGCCGATCGACGCCGATGACGAGGTCGCGGCCCTCGAGGCTCGCGAGCATGCGTTTGACCGTGCTATTTTTTTCGGCGGCACGTGCCTCTTGCGCGAAGGCCTCGCTGTCGATGCCGATCGGAAACGCGCTGACCTGCATCCTACGGCCGTCGATCTCGCACCAATCGCCGCTGGCAACTCGGCCCACATTGGCGCTCACGATGCATTCACGGAAATTACCGGCGTCGGTCTCGGTCTGAAAACCAACGACATCATAGGTTCCAAACGAGCGCAGGATTCGCTGATAGGCGGGCAAAGCACTGGCGACTTCCGGCCCCGGCCAGGGAATATGCATGAAAAAGCCGATCCGGTTGGCGCAGCCCATTTGGCGCAGAAAACGCGCCATGGGAATGAGATGATAATCATGCACCCAAATAATGTCATCGCGACGTAGCAGCTTATGGAGCTCACGGGCCAATTGCTCGTTCACACGGAAATAGGCGGCGGCGTTGCATTCCGACAGTTTGGCGAGGTCGAGGCGATAATGACAAATAGGCCAAAGCGCCTGGTTGGCGAAGCCGCAATAATACTGTTCGATATCGCGGCGCGAAAGGTCGCATACCGCATAGGTGAGCGATCCAACAGTCCTGCATTGGGCGGCGGCCCCGCTCTCCTCGCTGGTTTTGCCCGACCAGCCGAACCAGAGGCCTCGGCGCGGCTTGAGCGCCGCTTGCAGCGCGACCGCAAGTCCACCGGCCGCAGGCGCTACCGAGGATGACGGCAAAGGCACACGATTTGAGACGACGACCAGTCTACCGACCGGCTTGCCGCGGCTGATGGCGGCAGGCTTGTAGAGAAGTTCCAGGTGAACCATGGGCACGACCACTTTTGTCTGAGCAACCCAAGGCTTAAACGCATCAACGCCAAATTTGTTCCTGATTGATTCTAAGATTTACGAATCCAATTTTTTATCTTACCCAAACAAGATTTTGTTACTATTTAAGCAGACCGACCTCATCTCCGGCATCATCCCGAGAATCTGTGGAACTCTCGCGCCCAGTTCCTCGATACCTTCCAGGCTCGGGCCTTGAATCTTGATGCCAACAGGGGTCTTGATTCCGGTGAGCTCCATGTCGAGACGATTCTCGACCGGCATGGTCCACGTGTGGGTCGACTCATGGAACTGGAATTTCGCATCCATTTCCGAAATCGGCTTTTCGTAGGTAATCCCCGGACGCCACTCCCCGCGGGGTTTGAGCATCACCATGGTGTCGTATATCTCGAGGGGAGCATTGCGAACCAAACGCCCTCGCGCTGCTTCAGCGTTGCCTTTGCCCCAACAACGAGCCCGCCTGCTCGACGAGGCGGGTATCGCAACCCCGATTCGAGGCTAGGATGAGACGCGCGACCAGGCATCCTCCCATCCAATAGAGAGTCTCGTGGCCGTTATGATGATGGCCGCCATCGAGTAGGTCTGTGGGATATTTCCGCACAGCGTTCCGGTCCCGGGGTGGATGTCCTCGGAGAGGAGACCAAACGAGTTTCGGTGATTGAGAAGATTGACAAAGCGTGCCCGCGCCTCGTCCCTGCGGCCGATCGCGGCAAGCGCATCGATGTACCACAGGGTACAGACCAGGAACGCCGTCTCGGGCACGCCAAAACCGTCGTCATTGGCGTACCGCATGACCCAGCCTTTGCGATCAAGCTCTTTCCCGATTGCCTCACACGTACCGGCGAACCGGGGATCCTGCGGATGCACCAGCCCCAGTTCGGCGAGGAGCAGCACACTCGCATCAAGCTCTTCCCCATCGAGCGCATCTACTATTGCGCCCTTGGTCTCGCACCATGCGCGGGCAAGGATCTGCTGGCGCAGCGTATCCGCCTGACTCCGCCAGAAGTCCGCGCGCCCTTCGATCCCCAGATGCGCGGCAATCTGCGATAACCGGTCACAGGCTGCCCAGCAATGTGCAGCGGAATGAGTGTGGATGCGCTCCCGCCCGCGATATTCCCAAATTCCGGCGTCCGGCGTCAGTGCGACCCGCCGCGCCTGTTCGCCCAAAGCCTCGAGGCGCTGAAACAACGCCTCGTCACCCAACCTTGCCAGCCGGTCATCGATAAACAACTGGCTTGCCGCGAGGACGACACTTCCGTAGACATCATGTTGGTTCTGCGTGGCCGCCAGATTTCCGATCCGGACCGGTCCCTGTCCGAAGAAGCCGACGAGTTCGGGAGTTGTCCACTCGCCGAGGTCGCTGCCGGGAACAATTGCATATACCGGCCGCAAAGGAGCGTCCCGATCCACCGCAACCGTCGTCACATAGTCGATGTAGGCTTCCATGGTGTCGGTTGCACCGAGGCGGTTCAGCGCCTGGACGACGAAATGCGCATCCCGAAGCCAACAAAACCGGTAGTCCCAGTTGCGGCCGCTATTGGGCGCCTCGGGAATTGACGTGGTGTGAGCCGCGACGATACCGCCCGTCTCCTCGAAGCTGCAGAGTTTCAGTGTGACTGCAGCGCGGATGACCGCGTCCTGCCATTCGAACGGCACGGCAAGCGATCGCGTCCAGCCTAGCCAATAATCATTCGTTTGCTTCTCGAATTCACGGCAGGTGGCGTCAACAGCGCTCTGAAACGGCTCGTCCGGTCCAAGGATCAGCGTAAGTGGCCGAACAAGTGGGAACACTGTTTCCTCGGTTATGTAGGAAAGCGGCACATCGGTCGTAACCCGCAAGACCGAACCCGAACCCTCATAACGAATGTGGTTTGACCCCAGCGAGATGTTGGTGACGGGGCGTCCATAGGCGTGAGTCGGCCGGATCCTAATCGATATTCTTGGCAGACCGGCAATCGGCGAGATTCGACGCACAAGCTGGGGTGGCCTGAACATCCGCTCAAAGCGGCGGAATCGCGGAGCAAAATCGGATATGCGAAGCCGGCCTCCTTGGCGATCCTCAAGTTCGGTCTCGACGACCGCCGAATTCTTGACATATCCGGACTTGGAACGGGCTACATCGGCCAAAACGACATCGCAGAACCCTTTTTCCTCGTCGCCGGCAAGCAGGCGGCTGAAGATTGGGTTTGAATCGAAGTGCGGAAAGCACCACCAGAGGATCCGGCCGTGAACATCGAGCAGCGCCGCCACGCGGCAATTGCCGATCAGGGCGAGGTCGAGGCCCCCGGCCGTGGGCGGCCTTTCTGTGCTGAGAGCGGGACCAGGACTGTTCATTGACAATGCGCTCTGACGACCCACGCCCGCATTGCTGCCGGCCCGGCGAACCAGCCCGAGAGGCCGGGCAGCTTCCCTCCGCAGGAGAACGCCAGCCCACCCACGGCCAATACCGATTCGTATCCGGGTTCAGCATCGATAACAATGCCTGGACGCCGTGTCATGAATGGCGGTTCCGCCATAAGCCGTTCAATCGCCTCGCCCTTGTCAACTCTGGAGCGCTTAATATCAAAGGTTGAATGTACTGCAAGCAGCTCAAGTTCCAACGCTGGGAATTTGTCAATAAAGAGCCCAAGTTGAATTTTGCCGGGACTCGATCGTACCATGGCTGCACTCTCGGGGGGGGGCTTCGATATCTTCGGAAGCCCAGCGGGCTCTGCGCGCAATTCCCAGGATTTTGTGTTGAGACCCTCTCGTACCGTACCTGCCGCCCAAAATCTTGGCTGGCAGCAACTTGAACGGTAGCGATGACATCGTGGGCTTGTTACGATATGTTGCCGCCGCGGAGCGGGCCGGACAGGATCATGAGGCTCGATAAAGGGAGAAGCGTTGTCTTCCATGGAGAGTGCAAGATTGGGCAGCAAACCCTCGTTCTACTTTGGTAGAGCGGCGGTGGATCAGGTACGAAACTCGGGCTGGTTCGTCGGTCAGTTCGTTCCGGCCGAGTTGGGACTGCGGCATCAGACCGCCGTTGAGGTGAAATGGGGCATCCACCCGGATGGCGAAAAGCGGTCCCATCCATGGGCTAACGGAAATGCCACCACGATTTCCGTCCTGATCCAAGGTGCCTTGCATGTTACCTTCGACGTGGATGGGATGCAGCAGCTTGTTACTATGCGGACGCAAGGGGACTATGTTGTTTTTGGGCCCGATGTCGTGCACTTCTGGGAAGCTATCGGCGACACGATCGTCCTCTCAATTCGATTTCCGTCCGTTGAGGTTGGACAGCCGCGGATCCCTGCTGGCGCCTGAGCGGAGACCGCAGGCATGCAGCAGCGCCGGAATCATCGTCCCAGGGCATCCTATCCAGTTTCATCGAGCTGGTTTTGGCGTCCAGGTTCTGCCGCCCTTCCGAAGGACGTAGGCGAAGGAAGAGAAATCATGAGCGATTCGTCTTGAAGCGATCATGTCCCAAGCGCCACAGCCTCCGCGGCCGCCTCCGCTAGAAGAGGTTCTGCGTCGATCGTGACGCAATCTGTTTCCGCCGTGACCGCCAACGTCATGTTCGCGGCCTTGGCGACGAGTGCCGCATAATAAGCCTGGATGTCCTGCGCGCCGGGCGGAGGGAGACCTGGCGTTCCCGCGAGGAGAAGCGGCAAATGGCCCGGAAGCTTTGCGTTCGTGCCCTTGGCCGCGACCGTGATGCGCGTGGTTTCTTCGGCTCCGCTTAGGGCAACCTCGATAACGCCCCCACGCGGGATTGCCGCGGCGGCGATCAGACACAGGTTGAGGATTAGCTTTACATTGTTCTTTGGCATT
>DATBQJ010000093.1:0-3073 GCA_036560885.1 Methylocella sp. | reverse complement strand
AGGCGCTCGATCAAGCCGCGCCGTTCGACGAATGGGTCTTCGCCGAGTGCATCCATCGGCTGCGGCGGTTGATGGAAGCGCGCATGGGCAACCCCGGTCGCCGCGAGTTCATTCAGGTGCTGCGATTGATGGAGGACTTTCACCAACATCAGGTTGAACAGGCTGTCGCAGACGCGCTGCGTCTGGGTGCCATCAGCTTCGACGCGGTGAAGATGCTGCTGCTCGCCAGATTGGAGAACCGGCCGGCCCGGCTCGACCTGACATTCTACCCTTACCTGCCGGCCGCGATGGTCGGCGCAACGGATCCACGCGCCTATCTCGGGCTCATGGTCAACGCGGGCTCCATGCCGGCGGCTGCAGGAGGTTCGGCATGACCACCTTGTATGAGCCAGGCTCACAAACGATCGTCGCGCCGCAGGTGCTGTTGGGTAATCATCTCAAGGCGCTGAAGCTTCCCACTTTTGCGCGGGAGTATGAGAAGGTGGCGATGGAGTCAGCCCAAGATCGCGCCGACTACCCGCGCTTTTTGCTTCGACTGTGCGAACTGGAGCGCATCGACCGCGAGCGCCGGAACGTCGAACGTCGTATTCGCCTCGCACGCTTTTCGCAGATCAAGAGCCTCGACACATTCGACTTCGCCGCGCAGCCCTCCCTCAACAAGTCGCTGGTTCTGGAATTGGCACGGTGCGAATGGATCGAGAAGCGACAAAACTGCATTACCCTTGGGCCGTCCGGAACCGGCGAGACTCACGTTGCCCTCTCACTCGGGCTCGCTGCTTGTCAGAAAGGCTACAGCGTCGCCTTCACGTCAGCCGCCGCTCTTGTCCACAAACTCATGGAAGCGCGTGACGACGGCGTTTGGCGAGCGATGGATCGAACAATTGCTCGCCCGGTACAACGCCGAAGGCCCTGAGGCTCTTGGCGATTTGCGCCGCCGCAATGGCGCATCGGCAACGATCCTGAAGCCCGGCCTGCTCGAAAAATTGCACACCCGCCTTAGCGAGCCGCCGCCCGATGGCGGGCTTTGCGATAGATCGCCAGCGATGGTCGAGCCGCAAGGTTGCAAACTGGATGGCCGGGGAACTTGGCCTCACGTCAGTGGCGCCGCAGCGAGGCTGGGAAGCGCTGAAGGCGATCGGCTGGTCGATCCAGAAGCCACGTCCAAAGAACCCGAAATCGGCTTCGCCCGAAGAGGCGGCAGTTTTTAAAAAAAGCTCGCGGACGCCCTCGCCGAGGAAGCGGCAAAGCACCCCGGCAAAAAGGTCGAGGTCTTCGCCACGGACGAGCACCGCATCGGCCTGAAGCCCGTCACGCGCCGCGTATGGGCGCCAATCGGCGAGCGCCCGATCGCGCATGGGCATCACCGGTTCGACTGGCTCTATGTCACGGCCTTCGCATCACCGGCCACCGGCGAAACCTTCTGGTATCTTTCCAACGGAGTGTCGAAGGAATTTTTCGTGGGCCTGCTCGAAACCTTCGCACGCGAGGCCGAAGCAGGTTTAGGGCGCATCATCCTGCTCGTGCTCGACAATGCGGGATGGCACAGCGCCGCGGGCCTGAAGATTCCCGATGGCATCCGCCTCGTTTATCTGCCGCCCTACAGCCCAGAACTGCAGCCCGCCGAAACCCTATGGGCACTCGTCGACGAACCAATCGTCAACAAGCACATCGCAACCATCGAGGAATCCGACACAAAAATCGCCCAACGATGCGTCATCCTGGCCGAACAGCCAGAGCAAATCAAAACTCGGACCGGATTCCATTGGTGGCCAAAGCCAATCAATCCGCATTAATTACCCGGAAACCGTATGACGCGGAAATCAGTGACGCCATCGCGCCGCTCGGCCTTGACGCCGCGACACAACAAGCGGTGCTCGACAGATCGGCAAAGCGGGCGGAGCGCTAGACCACGCTGGCATCCCTCCAGCTTCGCGAATTCGTGCGATCCGTGGTCCAGCAGATCCAGATTGGCGAGGCGCAAATCTTGGTGTGGCTCAATCGAACCGCGATCATGTCGAGCGTCATGCCCGATGCGGCTCCCAAGCCAACAGATTGCATGCCGGCTGTCGAACCTTTGATCCTGCCGATTATCGCAAACCTTCGCCGGGCGGGAAAGGGTGTGCGGCTGGTAATCGGCAATGGCGCCGCGCAAGCGATCGACGGCGGTCTCGCCTCGCTGATCGCCAGGGCGATCGCAACGCGCAACCTGCTCCTTGCGGGCCGTGATGACAGCATCGACGCCATGGCGTCGCGGCTTGGCGTGAGGCGCGATTATGTGGCGGTGCTCGTGCGTCTCTCGTATCTCTCTCCCGAAATCGTTCGCGCGATCCTGGCCGGCCAACAGCCCATCGAACTGACGCCCACTCGGCTCGTCATGCTCTCCAGGAATCTGCCGCACGATTAGCGGGAGCAGCGGCGGCTCCTCGGATTTGCGCCTGCCTGACGCCGCGCCGATCCCACCACAATGCTCGACATCTGACGGGTCAAAAACGGGCCGGAGAGACAATAAGCGCCTTCGCGCGCCATAGTCCGCGGTTTTGCGTCTCTGGAACCGGACCATTTTGATGGGGGTGGGCACCGGCGGACATTTCGGCGGAATTCCGGCGCAAACGAAAAGCCACAAAATCAATTAGTATCAGCTAGTTACGTGGCTGATGACGCAGTCGGGAGCGAACCCGTCTCGGGGCAAATTCCCTGCTAACAGGGAAAATACCGGGAATTTTGAGAAATCAGTGGCATTTGTGCCAGTTCTCGCGTCAGATTGGGGTGCAAATTCAAATCGTTGCGCGGAAATTCCCGGTGCAAAGGAACAGGGAATCGCTTCCCTCTGAACAGGGAATTTTCAGCTGTAGAACAGGGAATATGCGGGCGCGATAGGCGGTTCCTGCCGCAAAGACCCCGGACCGCCGTGACGCCGGCAAATGAAGGTGTTGCTAGCTCTGGCATCAATGCAACCTTGCTCTTCGTGCCGGCACGCCGCGAAGCAACGGAAATTAATCGGGCTCAAAAACCGCCTATTTATGTCCCTGGATTTTGGTGAAGGGTTCTGCAGGATCGACTTATTCCATCCCCC
>DATBQJ010000092.1:0-7456 GCA_036560885.1 Methylocella sp. | reverse complement strand
CGCACATCCAAGACATAGGCTTTTGCGGCCTCCAGCATGAGCTGGCCTACTTCCTGGTAGCGCCGGTTGTGATGGTAGTTGGCGGGCGTGAAGCCGAGCACGTCGGAAATTACAAGCACCTGCCCATCGGTCTTTCGCCCGGCGCCGATCCCGATGGTCGGCGCGGCGATGGATCTTGTCACGTGACTTGCGACCTCTTCCGGCACGAGTTCGAGAACGAGCATCGCCATTCCGGCTCCGTCGAGGGCAATCGCATCGGCGAGCAGCCGCGCCGCGTCCGCCGCCTTTTGGCCCTTGAGGCGTCTGTCGTCATGATGCTGCGGCAGAAGTCCCAAGTGACAGCACACCTCGATCGAGGCCCTCGCAAGCGCTTCGACGATCTCGGGCCGCGCACCTTCGAATTTCACGATGTCGGCTCCGGCCTCGATCAAGAGGTTCGAGCTGCTCACCGCGATTTCCGGCGTGTCGTAGGTGCGATAGGGCAAATCGGCGATGATCGCGGTTTTGGGCGCGCCACGGCGCACGGCGCCGACGTGGTGGCACATGTCGGCGAGGGTGACCTCCCTCTCGCTGGCATAACCCAGCATAGTGGATCCGACGCTGTCGCCGACGAGTATAATATCGACACCGGCGGCCTCCTCGGCCTTGGCCGTCGGCGCGTCATAGCCGGTCAGCACGGCGATCGGCTGGCCTTTCCGCTTCATATCGAAAAAGTGGGCAGTTTTTTTGCGCATCGTGGCGGTGCCTTTGCCGGCGGCCGATAATTGGGCGATATGGGATTTGAGATTGCGATACCACCCGTAAAGTGGGGGTCGGGCGCCTTATTTTGGAGGCGAGGCATGAAACAAAGGTGCTCCCCGCGAAGGCCGCGTGTTTTTCGCAACGCGATAAGGCGGCGCAATCATGACTAAGAGCGCAAGGCCGCAAGCGCTTGATCGTCGCGTTTGCTGGCTTATCCCGCAAGCCGGCCAGAAGACCATATGCTTGCGCGGCGTTCTTGACCCGCGCGGCAAAACCCTCTACCTCGATGGCGTCGTTGCGCTGTTTGCTGCTTCGAGACGATGCGGCGGGCTGGCCCGCCAATGATACACCCGTGGCGCTGCCTTCAAATCTATTCATGTGAAGCGTTGCGCCTGTCGGCTGGGCCTTTGAGGGCCCGGCAGAGGAGGGCACGTTCCTTCCCGTTCGCTGGCGGGAGGACGCGGTTTTATGCGCCACGCTGCCGCGCGCGTGTCCTTTTTCCGGAGCTACGCTTTAAGAGGACTCGCGATGACAAAGCGCACCGAAGCCAAATATAAAATCGACCGCCGGATGGGCCAGAATATTTGGGGCCGTCCGAAAAGCCCCTTTAACCGGCGTGAATATGGGCCGGGGCAGCACGGCCAGCGCCGCAAGGGCAAGCTATCCGATTTCGGCACCCAGCTTAAAGCCAAGCAAAAACTCAAAGGTTATTACGGCAACATTTCGGAAAAGCAGTTCCGCAAATATTACGCTGAAGCAATCCGCATGAAGGGCGACAGTGGCGACAATCTGATCGGGCTTTTGGAGCGCCGGCTCGATGCCGTAATTTATCGCGCCAAATTCGTGCCAACGGTTTTTGCCGCGCGCCAATTCGTCAATCACGGCCATATCAAGGTCAATGGCCGGCGGGTGAATATTGCGTCGCACCAGGTTAAGGTGGGCGATAGGATCGAGCTCAAGGAGAGTTCGCGCCAGCTCATCCTCGTCTTAGAGGCCCAGCAGCTCGCCGAACGTGACGTCCCGGATTATTACGAAGTCGATCACACCAAGATGACGGCGAAGCTGACCCGGATTCCATTGCCGACCGAAGTGCCTTATCCGGTGATGATGGAACCCAATCTCGTCATCGAGTTCTATTCGCGGTAAAACCAGCCGGGGCAAATTGGACACAAAGTACTGCCGATCTCGATTGAATGATCCGGAACTGCGCGCTACTGCAACCTGCTTTTCAAATCCGCGATTCCCTTGCTGATAAGCTCGGCGCCGAAAGCGCCTTGCGCCTCGCCCCGCAGCACGATTTCCGCGGCTTTGGCCGCGGCATCGGCGGCGGCGGCGCGCACTTCTGCCGCCGCCTGGGTTTCCGCCACGCGAATTTTTTCCTCGGCCTGTTGGGTCCGGCGTTGAAGAAATTCGGTCATCCGCGCTCGTGCCTCGCCGGCGATGCGTTCGGCCTCCGCATGGGCTTGCGCGACGACGGCCTCGGCCTCGGCTTGCGCCTCGGCGCGCCGCTGTTCGAACGAGGCGAGAAGGGCTTCGGCTTCCGCCCGTAACCGTGCGGCCTCGGCCAGTTCCGCCGAAATTCTTGCCGCGCGACCGTCGAGCGCGGAATTGATCTTCCTGTGCATGCCGAAATAAAACATCGCGCCGACGAAAATCACGAAACAGACCGCTACGACAAACTCTTCATCGAACATCGAAACTCTCCAACTTCAGGCTTTGCTCGTGGCGATCGCCCTTGCAATGGCCGTTGGATCGGCGGGTTTGCCGGTGATGTGCGAAACGATCGCCGCCGCCGCTTCGCTGGCGATCGCCTCGACATTTCCCATGGCTGCAGCCTTCATTGCAACAATTTGCGTCTCGGACGCCGCGAGCCTGCCATTAAGCTCGGCTTCCAGCGCAAGACGATTTACCTCGGTCTCCGCATTGAGCCTTGCATGGGTTTCCTGGGCAAGCGCCAGCGCCTTGGCTTTTGCGCTGGCGATTGTCTTATCATGCGCCGCGGCGGCTTCTTCAGAGCGCGCCCGGAAAGCATTCGCCTCGCCAATGTCGTTAGTGATTTTTTCGGCCCGGCTATGGAGAATGCTTGCCACCCGCGGCAAGGCGATTTTCGCCATCAAAAGATAAAGCACCCCAAAGCTCAACGAGAGCCAGATCAGCATCGGTGTGAAATTGACCGGGTCGAACGGCGGGAAACTACTCTCGCCATGGTCGCCGCCGGCGGGCGTCCCAGTTCCCGCAACGTGACCTTGTTGTTCGTTGCTGTCCATTCCGTCACATCCCCTGCGGAAAAAATTTGCGGCCTTAAGAGAGCGTCCAATAATTCCGGACGCACTGGGGCAGGCTTTCTACTTGACGACGAAAAGCAGAAGAATTGCAATGAGAAGCGCAAAAATTCCCAAGCCTTCGGCAAGCGCGACGCCGATGAAAACACGTCCGAACTGGCCATCGGAAGCGCTCGGGTTGCGGAGCGCGCCCAACAGGAATTGACCAAAAATTATTCCAACGCCTATCGCGGCTGCTCCCGTGCCGATCGCGGCGAGTCCTGCGCCTATTAACCTGGCTGCTGCGGGTTCCATGTGTGTACTCCTTAAGGTTGCGAAGATGGGCGACCGGTCTGTTGTTGAAAAATTTGTTCAGTGGCCCGGATGAATTGCATCGTTGAGATAGACGCAAGTGAGAATGGCGAAGACATAGGCCTGGAGGAAGGCGACGAGCAATTCGAACGCCATCAACGCAATGGCCGCCACGAAAGGCAATGGCGCAACGACCGCGAAGACACCAGCGCCAAGCAAACTCACGACGAAACCGCCCATTACCTTCAGCGTAATATGCCCGGCGAGCATGTTAGCGAAAAGACGAACCGCCAGGGTGACTGGCCGGGCAACGAACGAAATGATTTCGATTGGCACCAGAAAGGGCAGCAACACCATCGGCACTCCCGACGGCACGAAGAGCCGCAGGAACCGCGTGCCATTGTGCAGGAAGCCGTAAACAATAACGATGCCAATGACAAGCAGCGCAAGCGTGCCAGTAACTGCGATCTGACTCGTCACCGAGAATGTATAAGGGATCAACCCGATGACGTTGCAAAACAACACGAACATGAACAGCGTGAATATGAAGGGAAAGAAACGCATGCAATCGTGTCCGCCCCCCATGTTCACGGTGGACACGACGAACTCATACGCCATCTCCGCCATGGACTGAAGGCGCCCCGGAACGAGCGCGCGCGGCCTCGTTCCCAACAGCATCAGTGCGGCGGCAGCCAGAATGACGATCACCATGAGTAGAGAGGCATTGGTGAAAGAGGCATCGATGCCGAAAGGATGCAGGCCAACGATCGGTTTGATAGCGAACTGATGGATTGGATCGATGGGGTGTTCTTCGGCCACGTCTTAATCTTCCCTTGCATCTAAAGCCATTCAATGGAACTCGCCTTAGGTTCTCGATTGACACACTTTTGTCAATACGGCCATCTGCCCGCTCCGCTTGGGAAATGGCCGCGCGTCTTTGCTATCGCATGAGCTCTAGAGGATTTCCGTTCGATCCTTACTACCACGCCGTTTTCGTTAGAAACCGTTTATAGATTCGTTAGAAAACGTCAGCGTGCTTTTGCTGAATTACCGGCCAGAAAAGCGGCGACGGCCGGCATGAAGGCCGCCTGGTTCCGTTTGCCCGGCGCCAGGCTCTGGACATTCAGCAGAACATCGTAGGCCGTGGTGTGCTGGTATATCGCCTGCTTTGCAAACGAATCCAGGTCGCTCACCGGAATGCTGCTGTTGAACGTGCCTTGGAGCAACTGGTTCGCGCACGGCTGATACGGACCCCCAGCCGTGCGAGCACCAGTGTCCGAGCGGTGCTTGGCATAATCAATGGCCCCGGTCAATGTGAGGGGCGGCATTTTCCACGAAGCCGGATAGAGCGTCGCGACCTTTTCCAGCAGGGCGACGTTCCAGGCATGCGGCACAATGTCGATACTGTTCCAGACGTTCATGTTCCAGACCTGGTAGGGAAGGGTCACCGGACCGACCGGTCTGAACACCGAGGAAAAGAATGTCCCGAAATCCGCATTGCCCGGCGTGGGACCGGCGGTCGGGTGCACATAGACCTTCCCCCAGTTCGAGAGGTTGAGCCTCCCGCCGGCGGGATTGAAAAATGCCAGTGCGAGCGCGGGCGACAGCGCACCGGCCAGACTGTGACCGCAGAAGATGAGGGTCGCCTGCCGTGTCTGCGGCACCGGAAGAGACTGCAGGAACGTAAGGAGGTCCTTGTTGGTGCCTTGCAGCGTGTCGACCATGTGCAAGAGGTTGTTCACGCCCAACGCCGTACTGGCTGAAATATAAGGGTTGAGGGAGGACGAATCCGGCAAACCATAGGGCTGCAGGCCCGGAAACGCCGCCGTCCAAGACGTGGTGTGCTCGACGCCGAGGTCCTCACGGAGCCAATCGTAGATCGACGTCGGGTTCGTTCCCGCAATGCCAACTACATAGACAGTTTGATCCGCGTTGGCCGCTACGTTCATCGCGTTGTCAGCATAGCTATGGCCGTTTGGTCTGCTCTCGAATACCACCGGACCCCATACCGTTGCCCATTGGCCGATGCCGTCCACCGTATTGGACTGACTGAGAAACGCTTTGAGCGTGTCGTTGAGCGCCATGGCCAGAGCGTCAGGCATGCCTCGCTGCAGTTCTTCGCCGGCGGACATCGCCGCCAAAGTAAAGGCTTGCTGCCAAAGGTCGAAAGCCGCACCCGTCATTTTACGCTCTCGGGAAGAATGAAATGTTGAATTCCTATAAAAGTATAATCGTTTGTCCTCGATCCTTTACCGGCCCGCTGAACCCGGTGGCTTCGTGGCGATCCGATAGACGTTCAAAAATCCCGCCGCCGCTCCCATGAGGAGAAAAATTATTATAAACGCCGGCGTGGTACCGGCAACGCGGTCGATCCCCCATCCTATGAAGGCGCCGGCGATCACTGCCGCTACGAACTCGGTCAGCACGCGAAAGGCGAGGCCCATCGCGCTCCCCAACAGCGCGGGGGAGGCGCCGTCGTCCCCTAGGCCCCCTGCCCCCGAAGATTCGTGGGCATTGCGGTGTTGGGCATCGAGCGCGTTGGACAAATTGTCGAGCCTCGCCCTTAAGGCTTCATTTTCGCGCTCGCGGCCTTCATTTTCGAGCCGTTTGGCTTGGTCTCGCTGAGATTTGTCCTGTTGCCCGCCGCGTTCCACCACAAGCCTTGCTCCGCCGAGTGCTTCCTACCTCGCAAATGCAATTACCGGGAATTCATAAGGCCTTCGCGGACAAAAAGCGAGGAAACCAGCCTTTTCTGCGATGTGGCGAAAGCGGACGACTGGAAAGGCGAGGCGCTTGCCGGCACGGCGCTCAATATGGCTGGCAGCGGCCCCTGTCAAGACCAAGGTACGAGCGTATCAGGGCGCAGTCGGAGGCATTCTGGCGCCGCCGGGGTCCCTATCGTGCTTACCTCTATTCGGAGCCCCGGGCATTCGCGTTGGATCGCGCGAACTTTCGCAAGCTTCGCGCGGAAGCGACGATCAGCGACGCCGTGGTCGCGATCCACGCGGCGAGCGCCACCCAGGCCATCGAATGCGACAGCATTTGGAGGGGCGGATAATCGTTGGCCCGCGAGAGGCGGCCGGTTGCAACGGCATACATTCCGAGCGGAAACACAATGCTCCACAACATCGAGGTGTAGCCAAGCGGGACACGGCGTACACGATGTTTCCAAATGCCGAACATGACGAGGAGCGGAATCCACCAAGTTCCCCATGCCCAAAGGGTAAAGCTGGCGCCGTCAACGAACGGTCTCATGGCATGCAGGAAATCCGGTCCCTGCCCATTTTGGACCAGCATGGATCCGGCATTTGTGCCAATCGCAGCCGCGCCCATGACCACCCAAAGAACCGGGGTCAAATCTTGGGGCTCGACACGCATGTATGACATTCGATAGGCGAAATGCGTAATGAATATTCCATAAAGAACCAGTCCTACTCCCCAGAGCGCATGAAGGAGGACAAATATAGAGTTCCCATGTTCGGTGGCCATTGATGCCGCCACCGGCACGCCAAGCAGTACCAAGGAGTGGGCGCCTACGATCGCAAGAAGCCCACCGCCACGAACAATTAGATCGGCTCCAGAGTCAGCGTTGCGGATTATCAGCAAGCCAGAACTGAAATAGGTGAGGATGGCGAAGGCACAGAGCGCGGATACCCACAACAGAAAGGGTACGATCACAAATCCACGCAGGGCGATCTGGACCCCGAGGACGTCCGATGCCGCAACGAACGTAAAAAACAAAAAAACGAGTCGCGGGTTAGCAAGGTCGTTCCATAATGCTGCGCGGACGTCGGTCATTCGTAAGATAGTGGCGAGAACAAGCCACGGATAGACGAAAAGGTTCACGCGAAATAGCGCGTCCGACAATGCATGCTGGCGCTCGGCAAGCATCGCGTTCGACGTAATTCCCGTCGCCATCACGATTGCAAAGCAACCTGGATCGAGGACAGATGCCTCATGGGCGATCCAGGCAGGGACGGCGCGCAAGACACTAAGACGGGGTCTTTCAGACGGACGAGAATGCACACCGGGGCTACCGGTCTCTCTCTCCCGCTCTGCTTTCCGCCTCGCCCTCAATCTACCTCGCAAATGCACTTAAGCCGAAATTTATAAGCCGTTCCTGAGCAAAAAGCTAGGAAGGT
>DATBQJ010000091.1:0-4542 GCA_036560885.1 Methylocella sp. | reverse complement strand
GCCAATCTGCAAATCATGCGGCGCGAACCAGCACCGCACTCCTTTATTTTGGAGATCGGCCTGAAGCCGCTCCGCAAAATCCTTGTCTTTGCTGGAATGACTGATGAAGCAACTGTACATTTGGATGGGTTGGTTCAGCAGAGACGGCAAAAATTCGATAAATTTATTTGGGAGACCCACGCCACGCAAAAACGCCATAGGCAAACAGCCGGAGCGTTGCAGTGTACGATAATCGATAATGCTCGGACCCCGGTGGCGGCAGGTCTCCAGTCCGGTGACGGCCGAAAGATCGACATCGGTAAGCACCGTTTCATGCAACACTACTTCATGGAAAGTCGCCCCTGTGAGGTTAGCCCCGCTGAGGTTCGCTCCGCCGAGGTTCGCTCCGCCGAGGTTCGCCCGGAATAGGTCCGCCCCGTGGAGGTACGCCCCGGTGAGGATCGCCCCGCGGAGGTCCGCCTCGCTGAGGTCTATCGCATTTTGCTTCCCCCGCTTGCGCCAAGCGTTCCACTCATTGGCGCCTTGCCGAAGTAACGCGACGAGGTTTTCATCGGCCATCGGAGCTGTTTCCATTTTTTCGCTTGGATGGTGGCGGCTCGGGGATTCGCACCAAAAAATCGCGCAATCCTACAAGATTGCGGCGGGCCGTTGTGTGCTGCCCCGTAAGGTTTTGGCCCCCAAATCGTACCAAAATGTTTCACGTGAAACATTTTGGTACGATTGCACGCGAACAACTTACATCACGCAAAATCCCATGCGGCGATCAAAGAGGAATATTGCCGTGCTTCTTCCACGGATTCTTGAGGTCCTTGTTGCGTAGCATGGCAAGTGCCCGGGCGACTCGCCTTCGTGTGTCGCGCGGCAAGATGATGTCGTCGATATAGCCACGCTCCGCCGCGACGTATGGCGATAAAAAGCGCTCTTCGTATTCGCGCGTGCGTGCGGCGATTTTTTCCTCGTCGCCGATGTCGGCGCGAAAAATGATCTCGACCGCGCCCTTGGCGCCCATGACCGCGATTTCGGCGCCCGGCCAGGCGTAATTCACGTCGCCGCGCAGATGTTTCGAGGCCATCACGTCATAGGCGCCGCCAAACGCTTTTCGCGTGATGACGGTCACTTTCGGCACCGTCGCCTCGGCATAGGCATATAGGAGTTTCGCGCCATGCTTGATGAGGCCGCCATATTCCTGCGCGATGCCGGGAAGAAATCCCGGCACATCGACAAAAGTCACGATCGGAATATTGAAACAATCGCAAAAGCGCACGAAGCGGGCGGCCTTGCGCGAGGCGTCGGAGTCGAGCGTTCCCGCCAGCACCATGGGCTGATTGGCGACGACGCCTACCGTGCGCCCTTCGATGCGGCCAAAGCCTGTCACTATATTGCGCGCGTAAGCTTCTTGGATTTCGAAGTAATCGCCTTCGTCCACGGTCTTGCCGATCAGTTCCTTGATGTCGTAGGGCTTTGCCGGATCGTCTGGCGCGAGCGTATCGAGCGAGACCTCGCATCTCTCGGGGTCATCGAAACTTGGCCATTGTGGAACGCCGCTCGTGTTCGACGACGGCAGGAAATCGATTAGCCGCCGCATTTGCAGCAAAGCCTCGACATCGTTGTCATAGGCTCCATCGGCGACCGCGCTTTTGACCGTATGTACAGCTGCGCCGCCAAGCTCCTCGGCGCTAACGATTTCATTGGTCACTGCCCGTACCACATCGGGGCCGGTCACGAACATATAGCTCGTGTCCTTGACCATGAAGATGAAATCGGTCAGCGCCGGCGAGTAGACGTCGCCGCCTGCGCAAGGACCCATGACGAGGGAAATCTGAGGGATCACTCCGGATGCCAAGACATTGCGCTGGAAAACCTCGCCATAGCCTGCGAGTGCTGCAACCCCTTCCTGGATGCGGGCACCGCCCGAATCGAACAGCCCGATGAGTGGTGCGCGATTGTTGAGCGCCGCCTCTTGCAGTTTGGCAATTTTTTGCGCATGGGTTTCAGAAAGCGAACCGCCGAAAACGGTAAAATCCTTGGCATAGACGAAGACGATTCGGCCGTTGATGGTGCCGGAGCCGGTGATGACGCCATCCCCGGGCGCGTGGCGCTCGCCCATGCCGAAGTCCGTCGCGCGATGTTCGACGAACATCCCAAATTCCTCGAACGATCCTTCGTCGGTCAGAAGCTCAATTCGTTCCCGCGCGGTGAGCTTTCCGCGCCCATGCTGGGCACCGATCCGCGCTTCGCCGCCGCCCTTGAGGGCCCGCGCGCGGCGCTCGGCGAGGCGTTCGAGACTGGGTTTCACAGGCAGTCTTCCTGCTTGCCGATCACATTGCCCATCCTTGCGAACGTCCTGTTGTTACTTCGGAAACCGCGTGTGCTTTCATGCTGCGGCGCCATGGACGGCCTGAAACAGGCGTGCGGCAGCGTCAAATTCGCTCCATTGCCGCGCGCGGCGGCAAAGGGCTTCCGCGTCGTCGCCCCAAGCGCGCATTTCAAAATCCTCGTCGACATGGGCGGCGGTCCAGGCTTCCGCTGGTGTCAGTACGCCATGCGCCACAGCGAGCGCGAGCAGCACCGAGCCGTTGAGCGTGGTCATCACATGCAGAGCGGCGAGTGCGAAGGGTGCCGCTGGGCCGCTGTTTGCGATGCTAAGGACAGCCTCTTGCACAGCCGCGCGGGCAGGCTCCGGCTGTTCGATAAACACCACGCCTTCGACGCAGATGAAGTAAGCTCCGAGTTTTTCGCGCGCGAACGCAAGGACCGGATCCCAAGCGGTGGCTTGCGCCTCTATCAGCATGCTTGGCCCTGCCGCGCGATAGCAAACAAGGTCTGCCCCGGCATATTTTGTGATGTCGGTGACCGTGGCGTGGAGCCGGCGGGCCACTCCGTCGATCGCGGAGTTGACGATGCAGGTTAGGGGCATGGCCGAGGGGTCGATTGTTTCGCCCTGCGCGGACCATTCGCCCGCCATCGCCCGCGCCGCTACCACTGCCGGAAGCACCAAGGAATTTCCGCCCGGCGACTTGGCCGCGCGGCCGTCCAGTAGCAGCATGAAAGCGCCATCCCGCCGTTGTACCGTTACCTCCTTGTAGAAGCGGCGGGGCAGGGCTTTGTTGAGACCCCGCCTTGCTAAGGAGATGGGATCGGCAGTCACGGCCAGCTGGGCGAAGGATTGGCCGAGAGGTGCCTCAGGCGAAGATTTTTCCAGCGTCGGTTTCCTTTTTCTGGGCATAGGCGGAAGCGCCCGGTTCATTTTCGGCCAGCTAGAATAGCTCAGCAATGTCCCTTGGCATGGCGTAGCTGGCGCCGGATGGTCAACACGGTTTCCGGTCTTTGCCGGATTGGTCAGGCGGACACAGCGGACAGTCTGACGATTGGATCATCGCGCAAAGGCGCGATGGTTTCCAGTGTCATGCAAGGGCAGGGTGGTTCGCCTTCATTGGAAGGCTCGGCCGGTGTCGAGGCGCGAGCGCCGGCGCGCTAGTCGCCGGACGACCCTAACAATAGGTTCCGGGCTCACGCCAGGGCGTAACATCCCGCGTAGCCGTCCGGGACCTCGACCGCTTGAACGGTGACCGCGGCAAGCGCCGGCAAAAAGGAATTGGGTTCGGGATGGATTGCATAGCCATCCTTCGTCAATTCCACCGAAAAATCTTTGAGATGCGCGGAAATTCCGGCGCCGTAGGCTTTGAGGACCGCTTCCTTGCAGGTCCAGATTTTATAAAAGGATGAAAGAAGCATGCCGTTCGCCAGACCTTCGAGAGAGCCGTGTTCGGCGGCCGAAAAGAAGGACCGTGCCAAGTCCAGTTCGTCGCCTGCCGCGCGCATAAATTCGATATCCACGCCGATAGCGCGGCTGCCGGAAAATCCGATCAACGCCCAGCACCCGGAATGGGAAACATTGAATTGCGGCCCCTGGAGTCCAACTAGGCAGGGCTTTCCGTAAGGTCCTTCCGCGAATACGATCTCGTCCGGCCGCGTGTCCGTTTCCTCACTCAAGAGTTGGCGCAACGTGCCACGCGTCAAAGCGAACAGCGCCCGGTCTTCCGCGCGCCGGAATCGGTTCGCCCGGTCCTTTTCGCCGGGCGAAAGTATGTTCCACAAATGCTCCGGAGTGCCGCCCGGGCCGGCGGGGCCCGCGAGCCAAAGCTCGACGCCCGCGCCGCTTGGCAATGTTAACTGCTTGAGGGGAAGCGCGCGGGTCTTCGCCATGCCGATCCCAGGCCCGGCCGTATCGCGCCGGCGTTCAATATCCTAACGCTCCCGTGGCGCGGAACGATCGCCGTCCTCCGATGCCAAGCCCGCCAGTCTGTAGCAATCGGTGCACGATCCGCTTTAACACGCGGGAAGAACCGGGTAAAACCGCCATCGTCCAGAATCCGGCGCGCCGGGCGCGCGGCATCTGCGTGTTCAAGCGCGTCCTCTGACGCCTTGCACCCGCCCGTTTGATGTGGTTCTCTACAGCCTTGGCGACAATCGAAATTATTGAACCCATTCCAGCCATCCTTTCACTGGGAAGGAAATGTCTTTGATGAATTATCTCAATGC
>DATBQJ010000090.1:0-6231 GCA_036560885.1 Methylocella sp. | reverse complement strand
GAAGGCAAAAGTGACATCGTTGAAGCGGCGGATCGTGCCTTTGCGGCGGTTCACAACCATGATGGTAATGGCGCGAAGATGCAGCGTGCTTCCGTCGGGTTGCTGGATTGTGTAGGGCCGCGCATGGGCTTCCAGCACCAGTGCGCCGCCGGGGCGCTGCCGCCCGGCGGAGTTGGGCACAATCATTGGTGGGCCGCGACCGTCTTCCGGCACGTCTAAGCGAAGCGTCTCCCTGCCCGGCATGCGCTGCCACTGCACATTGCGATAGGCGGGATCGAACTGCGTCTTCTCATTGAGGAAGACCTCTTCCGGCAAGGGCGGAACGGTCACGTAATCGCCCCAACTCACTGTCACCTCGATCTCGCGCACCGACGCATCGACCATGACGGTCAATCCGCAAGAGGACGGCGTTCGAATCTTTCGCGACGACGGCTGATCTTCCGGCGTATCATCGGCGGCGCGTCCGCCACCCGTTTCGGGATCGGCGCCTTCGTCCTCGCCAAAGAGCGGATCGCCAGGATCCTCCAGCCCTTCGGCCTCTTCTCCTTCTCCATCTGGAGCGGGCGCCAAATAGCCGGCGAGATACCAGCGCGAAGGGTTCTCCTTAACGTCGAGCCGCTCGTCGAAGAGGTCGGCGTCACCGGGGCCAGGGCCGATGAGATCGCGGCGGAGCGTGTCGACAAGGGTCGAACGAATTTGAACAGGTGTGGTCATCCCCTACTGGCTCCCATGAAAGACACGCGCTCAAAATTCTTCCAGTCTCATTTTCTAGGCGCCGACGCTGCGGCATTATCGCCTTCGACCCACCAACCAAACGAATTTTGAATCTCGTGGCATGACAGACGTTCAGCGACGACTTTTTCGAGTTGCCGGCTTCGACCTCGAATCCTGTCACAACCTACATTTGGTGCGCATTTGGAGTGATCGCTCGAAACGTTGAGCTGGCAATTGTGACGGTTTTGTTGGGTGCCTGAAGGATGATTGAGCCCGGGAAGAATTCGACGAGCATCTATGAGCCCTCGCTGGGCCATTCGCTCCAAAGCGGTAGCCGGGGTTGGGCCGAAAGGCACAAGCCAGGCATTCTTGAAATGCGTGATCTCGGGTTCGAAGTCTTGGGCGATTGAGCGTGTCAGCAGATCAACTTTGAATGCGCTATCTCCGCCACTGTAGTCGAACCAGGCGTATGACTTTGTCTCGCCGGCCTGCTTTTCGGCTTTCGATTGCAGAACGGGGTTGCGGAGTATGGATGTGTAGTGAGCGCGATGTCGGGCCGAACCAAAGAGATCCGCGCAGCGCCTTAGGCCGAAAAGCTTGTGCAATTCGAACCTATCCATCAGTTTTGCCGCCATGTCCTGCATGGAGCCATCAAAGGAAGCGGCCTCCTTTGCAATTGCGGCGGCATCTGTCGGCGATCGCCCCTTCGACAAAGCGTTCCGCAGGGCTTTCAGAGCAGCTTTCGCCTGCCTCCTGCCGGGAGTGATGCCGATCAGGATGATGTCGGCGTTGTCGTTGATCCAGTCGAAAGGGGCGTAAAATTGCCCGAAAGCGCCGTCGATAGCTGGCGAGAAATTTTCATCGGCAAGAATATCTCCAGACTCCACCAGGCGATCAATGCGACTCTCCGTGAGCCGAGCGAGGTGTGGTGTGATCTTTTCAATCAGCGCCACCTTATCGGCGTCAATGCTCATGCAGTTTCCTCTTCTTCGTAAGCGCCATCCTCATCGATATCCGCCGCAAGCAGCCCCGCCGCGACATCCTCGGCGTGGCGCTGCGCGTTGAGGGCGAGGAGGCGGGCAAGGACTTCGTCCTTGAACTCCGCCGGCCAGTTGAGGCGGGTTTTGGGCGTTTTGCCTTCGTCAGCTTCCTGCTCGATGAATTGCGGCGCGGCGCGGTCGGCGAGATCGTCCCAGCCATAGGCGCGCAACACGGCTTCGTCCATTCGCGCGTGAAGCTCGCGCAGGCGGGCGATGTCGGGCGCGCTTTCATGGGCGGCGTGGAAACGGTTGTAGGTCTTGGTGAGACCTTCGTTGCGGTCGATCATCAATTGGGCGCGGAAGGCGTGATAGGCCGAGCCAGCGGCTTCGAGGGCGGGGTTGGTTTCAAAATGATTGGGGAAAGGGAAATTCCTAAATACGTCGCTAGGATTGTAGGTGAGCGCATTTCCTAGAGTCGCTCCCATTCTTGTGTTCCACAACTCATGAACCGTTGACTGCATTACGGATAACGCGGCGTATTGTGCGAAGGCAAAAACAATAAGCTTGTGAGAAAATACCTGCCTAGCCTGCACAAATGCCAAAACATGATGAGTTGATGCGGCTGCGTTTACAACTATTACCATATTTAGCGGCTTAATGGTAGAGTAAAGGCTACGTGGTGCGCGCCCATATAACCACCAATGCTTTTTTCGGCGCCGTGCGTCGGCATTGTCGCCCAATTTTTGGCGTTCCGGTTTAACTAAACGTTCAACGATGGCTAACAGATCGGGCCAATCTGCCGCAACGGAGCCGCTATAGTCAGGGGGCACAATGCAATCATGCAGAGCATTTTCGCGCTCGCTCACAGACATCACGCGCCAAGCTTTCATAGTTTCATCCCGCCGTAACGGGAAATCGGCGAAATCAATCACGTATCGACGATGAGCATGACGCGGATCTGTATTGACCTCGTCTCCGCCAATATATGGGAAAATCCGTTCCTCATTTCGCCAGTCTTTCGCGATGAGTTTGCGCATAGTCGCTAGACTTTCTGCTTGGCCCTTTGCTGCCGCAGCGTCGTCGAAAGTGAAACCCATTCCAAGAACGACCGAGCCCTGAAACGCTTTGCCCGAGTTGGCGGCCAGCGCTTCGGGCGACGTATCGAGATCACCTTCAACCAAATAAGCCGAAATACGCCGGACCTGTCGCCCGTCCAGCACGGGCGAAATCCCTTCTCCTTTTGCGATATGCACGACGCTCACCACCACCGCCGCCTCGCCCGGCCATTTCAGCCGCCGGATGGCGCGCAATATTGCGCCGCCATCAGAGAGAATAGGCGTCAACCCGGACGCGCGCGTATCCCCCTGGCCAATCGTGTTGGTCGCGATCAGTCCGAAGACGCCGCCGCTTCGCACCAAGCCAAAGGCGCGACGGAAAAAATGCGCGACGAGATCGGCGTTGCCATGGGCGCCTTCATGCAGTGTTTGCAGCCAGGGCAGAAAATTCTTTCGGCTGCCCGCGATGGTCGTGTTCTTGCCGGCAAAGGGCGGATTGCCGATGATGGCATCGAAGCCGCCATTCTCCCGCGAGAAAACCTCGGGAAATTCGATCCGCCAATGAAAGGGCGTGATCGGATGCACCCCCTCGGCAAGCCTTGCCGCCGCCGCCTCCAGTTTTTCCATTTGCGCTTCAAGCGAGCCGGCCAGAAAACTCTCGACGTTCGCGCGTTCGGTCTCCCGTGCTCTCGCCTTGTCGGCGGCAAAGAAGGCCGAGATTACCGCGTCGCCCATGGTGCGGATTGGTGCCAGCCGCCCTTCCAAAGCGCGGTGCCGCGCCTCCTGAATGGCGCGCATCGTGTCATCCGGCGCCGCCTGAATCTCCGCGCGCGCCTGTAGCGCCTCGGCCACGCGGCTTTGCACGAGTTGACGGAACAGCGGCAGGCCGGGCTTGGTCTCGTCCCAATTGGCCGCCGCGATCTGCGCATTCGTCAGCCCCACGAGCGAATCGCCGCATTTCAGCGCGTGATCCAGAAATGTGAACTCATGATCTCGCGCCAGCGTCGCCAGCCACAGTGACAATTTGGCGAGATCGACCGCGCGCGGGTTCTTGTCGACACCATATAGGCAGCGCTGCGCGACGAGACGCCGCGCATGAAGCTGATCGTCCTCGTCGTCGGGGATTTTCGGCCGCGTCTCTGGCCAGCGTGTCCATGCCTTGACCAGTCGATCCCCCAGCGCGCGGCATGCCTCCACCAAAAATGCGCCGGAGCCCATGGCGGGATCGCAAACTTTCAGCGCCAGCACATCCTCGGGCCGCGCATCCGGGCCCAACCGCTGGAACGCAGGCTCCAGCGCATGTTCGACGATGGGCCCGGTCAGGGAGCGCGGCGTGTAATGGCTGCCCGTGCGCCGGCGCTCCTCGTTAGGCTGCAACAAAGGCGTTCCCGGCGGAGAGACGGCGCCGCCAGGCGAGCCGCGCTCGTCGACGATAGCCCGCAGCGCCTCGATCACGGCGGCTTCGCCGTTGGCCGCCGCAAGCGCCTTGCCCAGTTTGTCACTCAGCGCATTGCGTCCGGCTTTTTCTTTAAGGAACTTCGCTCGCTCCGCTCCCTTTGTCGTCGTTAGCGCCGCGACATCGACAAAGACCGGGGTGCGGTCGTTCTTGCCGGCGCGGATCGCCAGCGCGGGGCCGGGCCGCGTCTCGATGGTGAAACCCATCACGGTCTCGTAGACGCTGCCTATCTGTTCGACATCGAGGGTGCGGTAGGAGAGCTTTTCCCCGCCGAGGTTCAGGAGAAGATCAAGGATGCGGAGAATGCAGCCGTCCGAGACAGGCGCCGGGGCCGGCGCATCGGACGCTTCGTTTTGTCCTTGCAGGAAGGAAAAGGCGGAAGGGTCGAACAGCTTGCCGCCGCGACCTCTGATCCAGGCGCCGCTGCTGTCGCCCTGATGCACGAGGCGGAACAACGCCAGTAGACGTGGCCAGGCGCCGCGCCGCTCGTCCATCGTATCCGGATAATGCGCCTTGTCATCGAGCAGGCGTGCATAAAGCGTTCTGACGCCATAGCCCTGATCGTAAAAGGCGCGCGCGGCGGCGTCTTTGCGCGAGGGGATGAGATCGCGGTCCTCGGCGTAGAGCAGGAAGACGAGGCGAAGCAGGACGGTGAGCAGGCCGTCGTAAAGATGCTCCTGCCGCCTCGCGGCCAGCGCCTCGATCCGGGCGGCGTCGGCGGCGTGCAGGCCGCGCAACAGGTCGTGCAGCGCGCCAAGAACTTGCGAAGCGAGTTTGATGGAGACTTCCGCCTGAGCGTCGCGGCTGGCCTTGAGCAGCGCGGGCAGGCGCCGATCCGGCGCGTCATTGTGCAGCCGGAACGACGAGAGAAGCAGCTTGAGGCCGCCGAGCATCGGCCGCCCGCCGACTTCGCCGAGCGAGCGCAGCGGGAAAGACATCCAGCCGCTGGTTTCGCCGCGCGGCGCGTAGACGAAGCGAAGCTGCTCATCGGTGATCAGCAGGCCGATCGGGATTTCCTTTTCCCGCAGCAGGCGCTCCAGCCTTTGGTGCGGCGTCGCCTCCCAGCCTTCGATGACGCCGCGCGAGTCGGGCTCTACGCCGGCGGCCTCGATCCGAACGAGGATTTGCCAGCCGCCGTCGGGGGCCGTCACGGCCCACTGCGGCGCGATCTCCGTGTCGCTCTCCTCGACCTTGAGCGAGAGGTCGTCCGGCAGGGTCGGCCCTCCGGGGGCGCCTGCCACACGCGCGGCGCGCCAGCCAAACATCTCTTGAAAGAAGGCCCAGGGGTCTCTGAGAGCCCGAGGGTCGCCGGCACCCTCGTCCTTCGGCGAGATCAGTGCGTGAACCGCGTCGGTGTCCGCGCGGGTTTGTGTCGCGGGGTTTAGGTCATGACGCGCGAGCACCACCGGGGCGACAACGAGGCCGACCGGTTGGACATGGCCAAGCCATTCCTCATTCATATCGAAAGCGGCCATCGATCAATTACTCTCCGGCCAGAGATAGACGAGGCCGATGGTCTCCAGGCGGTCGGCGACAACGGAATAGCTTTGGCGCACGCGCTCCGGCTCCTGCGCAATGTCGATGGTCAATTTTTCGAGCTTCGCCTTCCAGCGGCGTCGATCCCGGCGATATTGCTCCGCTTCGGCGTCCGGGAAAAGAGAAAGTTGTGTGTCCTCGGGCGCGGCGTCGGCCTTCGCGATACGTGTACGCTGATCTTCGAGAAGGCGTTGGAGCGACTTGGCCTCCGCCTCTCCGAGCGCGGTCAGATCCTTGATCGCCTCCGCCTTTTGCGCTTCCGCGCGGCGGCGCAGCTCCCGCTCCAGGTCCGCAGCGTCTTGAGCGGCCCATTGGCGGATACGCTCAATAATTTGAAGAGCCGGTTCGCGCGGATTCGCAAAAGCCTTATCGAGTTGCTCCAGCGTGGCCTCTTCGCGAATTGTTCCAAAGGGGCGGAGCGGCTTGGTCCCGCGTCCGGCCTCTGTCCAGGCGGCGGTAACGAGGATGATCTCCTCATGCAGACGCGCGG
>DATBQJ010000089.1:0-4870 GCA_036560885.1 Methylocella sp. | reverse complement strand
CGATGAGATCGAAGGAAAGACTTTTGAGGCAGGCCATCGCTTCCGCGGCATCGGCGGCGGCCGTGACGCGATAGCCTTCTTCGCTCAGCATGCGATACAACAGCGTCCGGATCCGCCGGTCGTCGTCGACAATCAGAAGATGCGCGGCATTGTCGGCGGGTGCGGGTAGCGCCGGCGCCCCATTTGGTGAGCCACGCCATTTCTGGCTCACCGTCACCACCTCGTGGCCGGGGCCTATGCCGGTCATCGCGGTAGCCTTGTTCCGCCCGCCCGGGCCGGCCATGGCGAGGAGAAGGCCGGCCGCCTGCGCGCTATCGGTTTCACATGCCGGGCCTTTAATGTCAGCACTGTTGCCATATTTCAGGAAGATCCTTACACGTCAAGCCCCCGCCTGACGGCGGTTTTTTCCCTAAGGCCCATGGTTTTGCGATCCCCGCGCGGCCATATTATGGTGACAATCGAGAGCCGCGCATATCTGCGCCCGCGGGGCCGGTCAGAAGCCCAGGAGTGAGCAATGTCCGCTTTGCCTTTCGATCAGCGCGACGGGTTCATCTGGATGAACGGCAAACTAGTTGCCTGGAAGGACGCCAAACTTCACGTTCTTTCGCACGGTCTGCACTATGCCTCCTGCGTCTTCGAGGGCGAGCGCGCCTATGAGGGACGCATTTTCAAATCGGCCGAACATTCGCAGCGGTTCAGAACCTCGGCGGAGATGCTCGATTTCGAGATCCCTTATTCCGTGGCGGAACTGGACGAAGCCAAGCAGCTCGTTGTCGATAAGAACAATCTGCCGAACTGCTACGTTCGCCCTATTGCCTGGCGCGGCAGCGAAATGATGGCGGTCGCGGCACGGAACTCGACCATCAACGTCGCGATCGCCGTCTGGGACTGGCCGAGCATGTTCGACATCGAGCAAAAAATGCAGGGCGTCAGGCTCGACGTCGCCGAATACCGGAGGCCCGATCCGCTGACCGCGCCGGCCCGCGCCAAGGCCGCCGGGCTTTATATGATTTGCACCATCTCGAAACACCGTGCCGAGCGGCGCGGCTATGCCGATGCGATGATGCTCGATTGGCAGGGGCGGGTGGCGGAATGCACCGGGGCCAATATCTTTTTTGCCGCGAAGGGCGTGATCCACACCCCGGTTGCCGATTGCTTTCTCGACGGGATCACCCGGCGCACGGTGATTGACCTCGCGAGGCGGCGCGGCATCGAGGTGGTCGAGCGGCGCATCATGCCAAACGAGCTAAGCGGATTCGAGGAATGCTTTATCTCCGGCACCGGGGCGGAGGTCACGCCAGTTCGCGAAATAGGCCCATACAGCTTCACGCCGGGCGCAATGTCGCGCGCGCTGATCGACGATTATTCCGCCGAGGTGCGGCCAAAGCAGAAGGCGGCGTGAGGCGGGGATAGGCTTTCCGCTCGCGGGGGAGGGGCTTTAGATCAGGGTCTTTCCGTTGCGTGCCTCGCGTGCCGCGCCGATGCAGATGCTTGAGGGCGTAATATCCGGCCGCCGGTGTACGACCGGCGCCGGGCGCGGCGGCGGCGATCGCGACGCGCATGGCCGAGCACGGGATTTCGCTGGAAAGAATCGTGCAGCGCCGCCGTCCCGGCGCCAAAATTGGGCCAAGGGGCGCGGTGCCGGTCGTTTTGATCACCCATGCGACGCATGAGAAATCCGTCCGGCAGGCGCTCAAAGCTGCGGTCGCCGGCGGATTTTTGGCCGACAAGAGACAGGTACTTAGGATTGAGCGGGAGTGATCGTCGCGCCCATTGCGGCAAAAATGCTTTAAGCCCACACTATCCATTCTTGGAGGGTCGCATGGGTCTCTTCGGTAAATTATTCTCGAAACGCATCGACCCAGAAGCGGAGCGCATAAGACAGATCTTTGAGCGGGCTGAAAATGATAGCAAAAAGCCTCAAGGCGCTTATAAAATGGCGCTTTTCGGTGCCGAGACGCGGCTTCGATTGTTTAGATTGATTGAAGAAGTAGAGACCGAAATCGGCCAGACGTCCGTAGGCATCGCTCAGGATGTGGGCGTGCTGATGGTTCATCCGAAACTGACCGAGGCGATCCAAAAACAGGACGACAATGGCTTGCTCGAATCGGCGCTCTATCTGGCTTTCCCAACACCTGATGCAACGCGCCGCCTCAATGAGGACTGGCCGTCTACGGTTGGAAAGTATCGAGGTCAGCAGAATACCGAAGAGTTGTTACGAGAAAAGAGTTTTTTGCTGACAACGTTTATCGTATATAACCTTGATATTGCATCGACAATTTACGCACAAAGCCACAAAAATGGTCCTGATCTCAGTGATGAGCAGGAAATCTGCATTAAATTAGAGGAAGCAGCGTGTTGGAATCGTGTCGTCTCTGAATTAGCCCTTCGCTATATCGGCGAAGATCGACAACTATTCACGGCTTATTTGCAAGATAACTTTGCAAATTTTCTCGCCCGGCAAGGAGCCTCACCTGACGCGATTTGCAGCATTATGGCGGATCGGATCGAAGAATACTTTAAGTACCAAAAATGGATGGCAGAAGGTGAAGAAGGAAGAGGTGGCACGCTGATGTGGGAAGCTGCCAAGCACGTCGGGGAACCGATTGGTGGCAGCGAAGACGATTTCTTCCTCACGGCTTTCGGATTTTATTTCGTAAGGCGCGTATACCAGGCGTTGATTTACGAGCTTCTGACTGGGCGTAACAATTGACCTGAGCCACCGTGATTCATTGCGGAGTCCAAATATAAACGTCTTCGTCTGGACGACGAGGGAAATTCGGCATTTCGACAAAACCTTTTTTGACGAGTCGTGCAGCCATGTCGCTCCTGTTGTCTCGTTTCACTACGGCATGAAGCGGGATTTTCATCGCCTTGGCTCGATCAAGCAGGCCAGAAAAGTAACGATGCCCCCGATGCTCCGTCAACACGCCACCGTAAGGTAGCGTGATTCCATCGAATTTCATACCTGACTTCGTTATCCTTGAGTAATTCTTGCCAAGAAGAAATCCAACTACATCCCCTATCTGACCGAGCGTGATCCACGAGATTTGTTGGTCGCAACACTGGTCAATGATTTCGCGAATGCACTCCCGCTCTCCCTCTGTGTCCATCTTGACGGGAATCTCGGGAGATACACTTGCCAGAATGGAGAATATTACACCGACATCATCCCGAGTTGCGTTTCGAATTTCGCCGACAGGTGGCAGATCCATTTCCGCTCCTTTCGCGGCACACAGGCAATTTCCACCGTCTCTAGCGCCGCCACTTGCGCAGCTCGGCGAGTAGGCGCGTAAGCGCGGCAATAATTGCAGCGATCCCTGTCAGCGTTCCCGGATCGATCACATAGGCCTCCATTCAGCGAAAAGCTTTTTGGAAGCCAAAGGGCATTTCTAAGTGTGCGGACACCGAGCGCGCTGTCAAGGCGCCGCGATGAATCCGCCGACGTTTTTGCACGGGGACAGTTTTGACCCGCGCCTGATTCGGCCCATATTGGCGGCATGGCCAAAGCTCCGAAAACCACCAGCGGAAACAGAACCCCCCGCGCGAGGGCCGCGCGGCCCGAGGTCACGCCGCTTAGCGAACATCTTGCAGCGCTGCTCAATCCGGCCCTGAACGAACGCCAGCGTGGCGTGTCCGAGGCGCCACAGGCGCGGTATGATCATTCCACGCCATTGCACCACCCTGCCGGGATGAGCGGCGTTGCGGCCACTGTCGAATCGCTAAGGGATTTGCTGGAGCGCGGTGATCCCAACATAAGGGAAAAAAAGCCCTGGACGCCGCATCGCCCGCCGCGTCCGGACAAGTCTGAGGGCGGCCAAAGATTTAGAGTCGTCTCCGAATTCGCGCCCGAGGGCGATCAGCCCGGCGCCATCGACGAGCTTGTCAAGGGGATCTTGCGCCAAGAGCGCGACCAGGTGCTGCTCGGCGTCACCGGCTCGGGCAAAACCTTCACCATGGCACAGGTGATCGCGCGAACCAATCGTCCCGCGCTTATCCTGGCGCCCAACAAGACGCTCGCGGCGCAGCTCTATGGCGAGTTCAAAAGCTTTTTTCCGGACAATTCGGTCGAATATTTCGTTTCGTACTACGACTATTACCAGCCCGAAGCCTATGTTCCGCGCACCGACACCTACATCGAGAAAGAAAGCTCGATCAACGAGCAGATCGACCGGATGCGTCATGCGGCCACGCGTGCCCTGCTCGAACGCGACGATGTGATCATTGTCGCGTCCGTCTCCTGCATCTATGGCATAGGCTCGGTCGAGACCTATACCGCGATGACTTTGACCCTGAAACTCGGCTTGAAAATCGACCAGCGCCAGCTCATCGCCGATATGGTCGCGCTGCAATACAGGCGCACGGCGGCCGATTTTTCGCGCGGCACTTTTCGGGTGCGCGGCGATACGATCGAGCTCTTTCCAGCCCACTACGAAGACCGCGCCTGGCGCATCGGCTTCTTCGGCGATTCGATCGAAACGATCGCCGAATTCGATCCCCTGACCGGCAAGAAGACGCAAGGGCTCGAATTCGTGAAAGTCTATGCCAATTCGCATTATGTCACGCCGCGGCCGACCCTTTTGCAATCGATCAAGGGGATCAAGATTGAACTCAAGCAGCGTCTCGCCGAGCTTTACGCCGCGGGCCGCCTGCTCGAGGCGCAAAGGCTCGAACAGCGCACCATGTTCGATCTTGAAATGCTGGAGGTGACTGGTTCCTGCGCCGGCATCGAGAATTATTCGCGCTATTTGACCGGCAGGCTTCCCGGCGAGCCGCCGCCAACCCTCTTTGAATATTTGTCCGATAATTCGCTTGTTTTCACCGACGAATCGCATGTCACGATTCCGCAGATTGGCGGCATGTACCGCGG
>DATBQJ010000088.1:0-10307 GCA_036560885.1 Methylocella sp. | reverse complement strand
CAGTAAGCATGAGCGGCGTATTTAAATCGTCCGACAAAGCCGCTAGAGTCTGTGAAGCTGGTCTCGGTGGACTTCCAGTTTCATTTTGGTCAATCGTTGGCGCAATAGCGCGTGCCCATGATTTCAACTCGTTTCCTGCTTCTTCTAATGCCTTCAGCGTAAAATCGATCGGCTGGCGGTAGTGCGTTTTCAAAATCGCGAGCCGCAACACTTCGCCCAGCCAGGAGCGACCTCCGAATTTATCGCTATGTAGGAGCTCATGGATCGTCACGAAATTTCCGAGGCTCTTCGACATTTTTTCGCCTTCGACCTGGAGATGGCCGTTGTGCATCCAGACATTGGCCATGATGTCATGTCCGAAGGCCGAGCAGGTTTGCGCGATTTCGTTCTCGTGATGTGGAAACACGAGGTCGACGCCACCGCCGTGAATGTCGAAAACCTCGCCAAGATATTTCCAGCTCATCGCCGAGCATTCTAGGTGCCAGCCGGGCCGCCCGCGCGCCCAGGGGCTCTCCCAGCCAGGCTCGCCGTGGTTTGAGGGCTTCCACAGGACAAAATCCATCGGCCCGCGCTTATAGGGCGCGACTTCGACCCGTGCGCCCGCGATCATTTCGTCGAGCGGGCGTTTCGAGAGCTTGCCATAGGTGGGCATGGACGGCACATCGAACAACACATGGCCATCCGCCACATAGGCATGGCCCTTGGCGATAAGCTTATTGATGAGGGCGATCATCTCGAAAATATTGTCCGTCGCCCGGGGCTCGTGAGTCGGCGCCAAACAGCCCAGCGCCTTCGCGTCCTCGTGAAAGATTGTGGTCATTTCATCCGTCAGCACGCGGATATCGACTCCACGTTCGGCGGCGCGGGCATTGATCTTGTCGTCGACGTCGGTGATGTTGCGGACATAGGTGACATGGTCCGCGCCATAGACGTGCCGAAGGAGGCGGAAGAGCACGTCGAAGACGATCAGCATGCGCCCATTGCCGATGTGCAAGTGATCATACACCGTCGGGCCGCAGGCATAGAGGCGCACATTCGCGGAATCGATCGGCGCGAACGACTCTTTTTGGCGGGTCAGCGTATTGTAGAGCCGCAACGGCATATATCCCCTTTGTGCCTGCGCTGGCCTGGGGCATCAAAGTCGGGCTCTTGGATCGAGGACGCGACGGCTCCCGCCAGGGGCAAGGCTAGGCGTTACAAATAGTGATCGTAATGAGGGCCCGGCAAGCGCCGGTCAAGCGCGTCATCTAGTGACTATGCGCGCGGAATGCTTTATTGGTCAAGCTTGGCGCTGAAGTGTCGGCTCCCGCCGGTGCATTAAGAGAATATTCAAGCGCTTTCGCTATAAATCCTCCGGTTTTCGCCAATTCTTGAGATTTCCATGTCGAGTTCGATCCCGCCGTTAGCCAAAACAACGGCCGCCGCACGCAGCCGCCGCAGTTTGTTTCTCCTTGTGCTTTTCCTCCTCGGTGGGATTTTGGCGACCTTCGCCCTCAAAATGCCGGCAAAAGCAGACGACAGCCGGACACTAATCATTCCGCCAAATGACGGTTATGGTTTCGAGGAATGTCTCAAGGGAGGTTCGCAGTGCGGCCTCGTCGTCGCGGATGCTTGGTGCAAGGCGCATGGATTTGCCGGATCGAGCGGCTTTGGACCGGCGGAAGAGGCAGCGGGCACTATGGACGACGCCTCGCGATCCAGCATAGAGCCTGGGTCGTTTCATGTCACTTGCGGAAACGGTGTCAACTAGCTCGCGACAATCAAGATTTTCTCAAGGGATCACATTTGGCCAGACAATGACACTGGCCGACGTTGATCGGCCCGGATCAACACGCCGCTATATATTTTTTGTGCGGCGCGCAGCTCCCTGTGCCTACGTCCAAATATGAAGTATTTAATGACATCACTCGCCTCATTGTAATAGAGATTTGTAACTTTCTATTTTCGTGTTGTTCGGTCCCGCCTCTTGTACCTGGCCGCACCCAAAGTGGTCATGGTAAGGCCACGAATGGGCGCCAATTTCATTGACCGACGTGGATACTGGCTTGGCAAGTGATCCCCCAAGCGCCCAAAGAGACGTGCATGCATTCCGGCCGCCCCCTTATACGATCATTCACGCATTTTGGCGTCTGTTTAGGAATTGCCATGGGCGGCGTGACCTTCGTCATTTCCCTAGGTCCGGCCTATTCGCAAGCGGGAGGTTGCGCGGAACTGGCGGCTCGGATCACAGCGCTCGACGAAGGCAGCCAGTCCTACCCGAACCACTCTGGTGGAGGCACGCAAAAACAGCGCGCGGAACTCGATCGCGCGATCCGATCCGCGCGCGCGCTCGGCTGCGACCGCAGCCAATTCTTTTTGTTCGACGCGCCGCCGGCACAATGCCCAGGACTTAACGCGCAAATTCAACAAATGCAGGCAAACCTAGCCCAATCCCAAGGAGGCAGGGATCCCGCCGGCAGGGCAGCGGCAAGGCAGCAACTGACCGCGCGCTACAATGCCTATTGCCGCGGCCAAGCTCAAACTGGCGGCCAAACGCACGAGCGGGGTTTTTTCGAAACGCTTTTCGGCGTCTTTACACCAGGCGGAAATCCGTTCACTTCTGATCAACACCCCCCGATCGAAGAGGTCCTCCCTCCGCCCGGCGAAGGCCTCGCTCCGCACGGTGGTTCGCAGGCTTTGTGCGTGCGTGACTGCGACGGCGGTTTTTTCCCGCTCAATATGTCCGTGCGGCAAAGCGATCCGGACCAACTGACCGGCCTTTGCCAGGCCCTCTGCCCGAATACCGCGGTCAGCGTCTATACGCGTTCCCCGAACCAAGACATCAGTACCGCCGTCTCACTCGCCGGCGACACGCCCTATTCGAACATGCCCAACGCGCTGAAATTCGAGAAAACTTTTGATCCTGCCTGCACCTGCAAACCGGCCGGGCAAACCTGGGCCGAGGCGCTTTCCGGAGCCGAACAGATGCTTGGACGCGAACGCAAAAGCGATATCGTGGTCACTCCCGAAAAATCGGCGGAATTGGCTAAGCCGAAATACGAAAAGGCAGCGCCAACGGGGCCAGGCACGCAACCCTCCGTGGCCAAGGATGATCCGGCAGGAAAGAATTCCGCGAATGCCGAAGAGGAAACCCTGACCCAGGAGGTCATTGGCCCCGATGGGGTCAAGCGGCGTGTCCGGATAATCGTGCCGCCGCTTTAGTTTTACCAATCAAAGGCAGAAGTGCCGCCAGTTCGGGTCCATTCTCGCGGCCGGTCAAAGCGAGGCGCAAGGGATGAAACAGCGCCTTCCCCTTACGTCCGGTGGTGGACTGCAAAACCTTGATCCAGTTCGCCCACACGGTTTCGTCCCAAGGCTCGCTGGGCAGGTTCGCGCGTGCCGCGGCAAGGAACTCGGCCTCCTCGACGACAGGCGCGATCTCGCCTTCGACGATGCGCCACCAGCCAACCACATCTAGAAAGGTTGAAAGATTGCCGCGCGTGGCGAACCAAAAGGGTTTCGCCTTGTGGCCAGCGATATCATACGCTTTGAGCCTTTCGCGCGCCGCGTCAAAACTTAACCCATGCAGTGTGCGCGCAGATAGCGCAGCGAGTTCGGCGGGATCGAACCGCGCAACCGTCCGGGAGAGCTTCGCAAGATCGAGCGACGCCGCGAGTTCGTCAAGGTTTCCAACCGGATGCAGCGCCACCGAAGATCCAATCAGAACCGCCGCAGCCGCGACGGCGAGCGATTCGATTCCGGACTCACGCAATGCGCCGATCGACAACGCGCCGGACCGTTTGGAGAGTGCTTCGCCACTCGCCGAAGACAGAAGGTTGTGATGCGCGAAGGAAGGGAGCCTGCCCGGCCCGGCCAATACCTCGAAAAGCTGCATTTGCACCGCCGTATTGGTCACATGATCTTCGCCCCGGATGATATGGGTGATTTTCTGTTCGATGTCGTCCACGACCGACGGCAATGTGTAGAGATAGGTTCCGTCCTCACGCAACAACACCGGGTCGGATAGGGAGGCGCAATCGATATGGCTCTCGCCACGCACGAGATCGGTCCAGTGCACGATTTCGTGGTCAAGTTTGAAGCGCCAGTACGGCGTCCGGCCCTCGGCTTCGAACTTTGCCCGTTCCTGGCCTGAAAGCGCGAGCGCGGCTCTGTCGTAAACCGGGGGCAGGTCGCGTGCTTGCTGGCGCTTGCGTTTGCGGTCGAGTTCCTCTGCGGTTTCGTAGCAAGGATAAAGCCGGCCTGCCTCCCGCAACCTCTTGGCGGCAGCGTGATAAAGGGGAAATCGCCCCGATTGGCGCAAAACCGCATCTGGAATAATGCCAAGCCAGGCGAGATCGACCTCGATCGCCTGGGCAAACTCCTCTTTGGAGCGTTCGACGTCGGTGTCATCGAACCGAAGAATAAATTCGCCATGGTGTTTTTTTGCATAGAGGAAGTTCAAAAGGGCCGTCCGCGCGTTGCCAATGTGAATGCGGCCGGTCGGCGAGGGAGCGAAGCGGACGATCGGATGCGTCATGAATTTCCTAAAACTTGTTGAACTCCGCGAACATGCGCGTCGAACCATCGAAAGCGAATGTATTCGAGCCGAATGCCGCTTGCTTTTGACAGATACTAGCCCGGGAGTCTGACGATGGCGATGGCATATATGGCGGCGGGCTTTTGTTTTTTATTGACCTTTCTCAATCTAATCAGCGTTGGGCTTGCGGCAACCCGGGCAAGGCCTCGGCCAACACCCCTTCCGCCACCGCGCGCCGCCCCAGCTGTGTCCATCGTCCGGCCTCTTTGCGGCCTCGATAATTTCTGCGAAGAAACAGTGGAATCGAGCTTCTGGCTCGATTATCCGGCCTATGAAATTATATTTTGTGTCGCGCGGGTAAGTGATCCGGTCGTACCCCTGGTTCAGCGTCTGATTGCGCGCCATCCGGACCGGCCCGCACGGATGATCGTCGGTGACGAACAGGTGAGTCCCAATCCGAAGCTGAACAATTGCGTGCGCGGATGGGACGCAGCTCACCACGATTGGATCATTCTCGCCGACGCCAATGTACTGATGCCAAAGGATTATATCCAGCGGCTTCTGGCGAGTTGGCGGAGCCGTACCGGCCTTGTGTGCTCCATGCCCCTTGGCTCGCGGCCGCAAAATCTCTGGGCCGAACTCGAATGCTGTTTTCTCAACACCTTCGAGGCGCGGTGGCAGTATTGCGCCGAAGCCATGGGATTGGGATTCGCTCAAGGCAAGACCATGTTGTGGCGGCGCGAGGTGATGGAAAAGGGCGGCGGAATTCGCGCGCTTAGCGCCGAGATCGCGGAGGACGCCGCCTCAACGAAGCTCGTGCAGCTCCAAGGGCTCTGCATCAATCTCGTCGATAGTCCTTTCGAACAGCCGCTCGGCTTTCGCAATTTTCGCGATGTCTGGCTGCGGCAGGCACGCTGGGCGCGAATGCGGCGGAAAACCTTCCCCCTGTTTTATGCGCCTGAAATCGTCGCGGGAGCCACGCTGCCTTGCTTGGCCGCGGCCTATGCAGCTTCGATGCTGGATTTAAACATGGCAGCCACGATGCTAGGAGTCGCGTTCGCCTGGTATTGTCCGGAAGCGCTCCTCGCGCGTCGGAACGGGTGGCATTTCTCGTGGCGCACGCCCCTACTCTTCATCTTCCGCGATCTGATGCTTCCGGTCATCTACATCGACGCCTGGATCACCAATGAGTTCGTTTGGCACGGCAATGAAATGACCATGCGCGCGGAGGAATCGAGCGCCGAACGAGGATAGTGGGTTTCGAGGCGAGTCGGTCCTAGTTCCCACTTCGCTGGACAAAATCCAAGTTAGAACCCCCCAATGTACCAGCCGGGCATGTGATCGCGGAGGCGCGCAGGGAGCAGCTTGATCGCAATTCCCCCGAGATCGATGCGCATACCAGAGGGTCCACGTGCGATCGCCAACATTGCCGCCAACTTGAATCCTGCGACAGCTGACAACACGGTCGAAAGTGGTCCACGTAGCAGACTTGAAAGTCCCTTTGAGATCCCCTCGACGATTTGCCGGCAAAATCGAAATTTGTCCTAGGACCGGATTCGATGAATACTAACGGATACTAACGGATCACATAAGCGATTCCGCACGGTGCCCACTCCGGTGCCGAGGAGTGTGGGGGCTTGCTTCGCACGCTGTTTGGCGCCATTTAGGTTTTGAGTTCATAAATGATAGGAGGAAACACGGCATGTCGCTGAGAATCAATTCCGAAGCGCCTAACTTCACCGCGGAAACCACGCAAGGCACGATCAACTTTCATCAATGGATCGGCGACGGTTGGGCCATTTTGTTTTCGCACCCAAAGGATTTTACGCCTGTCTGTACCACCGAGCTTGGCTATATGGCACGGCTGAAGCCTGAATTTGACAAGCGCGGATGCAAGATCATCGGGCTGAGCGTCGATCCTGTTGCGCAACACGGCCGATGGTCGAAAGACATCGAGGAGACCCAGGGTTATGCGGTGAATTATCCGATGATCGGTGATCCAGAGCTGAAAGTGGCAAAGCTTTATGACATGTTGCCCGCGGAAGCCGGAGATACTTCCGAGGGCCGCACGCCGGCCGACAATGCGACGGTACGCTCGGTCTTCATCATCGGGCCTGACAAGAGGGTCAAGGCGATGCTAACCTACCCAATGACCAGCGGGCGCAATTTTGACGAGGTGCTGCGGCTACTCGACTCGTGCCAGCTCGTCGCGAAGCATCCAGTTGCCACCCCCGTGAACTGGAAGCAAGGCGAGGACGTCATCATCGTCACCTCGGTGAGCGATGATCAGGCAAAGGAGCGTTTCCCAAAAGGGTTCCGCGCCGTAAAACCGTATCTCCGCTTGACCCCACAGCCTTGAAGGCTTCGCCAACTTGGCGATCGAACGGGTTTTCCCGCCTTTCGGCCAAAGTGGGTGCGGGCGCGCCGCATACCATCAACGCTATTAAATAGGGATAACCCCGATCGCCGGCGAGTTCGATACTTCAGAACATGTTCTCGCCCTGAGTCATTCTGATGGGTTGGGTTGCGTATTCCCGTCACAGATCTGGAGCAAGGTAAATGACGCAACCTGCCGCGAAAAATACTGAAACCCCTTGCGCCGCGCAGCTGCCGGGACGCGGCCGCATTTATGATTCGATCACGGATACGATCGGCGATACGCCGCTTGTGCGCCTAAATAAGATTGCCAGGGAAAAGGGCGTTAAGGCCAACCTTCTCGCCAAGCTCGAATTCTTCAATCCGATCGCCAGCGTGAAGGACCGTATCGGCGTCCACATGATCTCGGTCATGGAAGACGCGGGCAAAATCGCGCCCGGCAAAACCACCCTCATCGAGCCGACCTCCGGCAACACAGGCATCGCGCTCGCCTTTGTCGCGGCCGCGCGGGACTACAAACTCATTTTGGTCATGCCAGAATCGATGTCGCTCGAACGCCGAAAGATGCTTGCACTGCTCGGCGCCGAACTTGTCTTAACCCCGGCGGCGCAAGGCATGAAGGGCGCCATTACCAAGGCGCAGGAACTCGCCGATGCGACGCTTGGCGCCGTCATCCCGAGGCAGTTTGAAAACCCGGCGAATGTGGAAATCCACCGGCTTACGACAGCCGAAGAAATATGGAACGATACCAACGGCGAGGTCGATGTTTTTGTCTCCGCGGTAGGCACGGGCGGGACCATCACGGGCGTCGCGCAAGTGCTGAAGCCACGCCGCCCGGATCTGAAAATTATCGCGGTTGAACCAGAAGATTCCCCGGTTCTCTCGGGCGGGCAACCTGGGCCGCACAAGATTCAGGGGATCGGCGCCGGTTTCGTTCCGGCGATCCTCGATCAGTCGTTGATCGACGAAGTTTTGACCGTTGGCAATCAGACTTCGTTCGACACGGCGCGGCTCGTCGCGCGCTTGGAGGGCATCCCGGTCGGAATATCGGCGGGTGCCGCCGTCGCTGCAGCGGTCGAGATCGGCCTGCGCCCGGAATTCGAAGGCAAAAACATTGTCCTTATTATCCCTTCCTTCGCGGAACGCTATTTGTCGACGGCATTGTTCGAAGGGTTTTGATCAATTTAGCGCGAGTTTTATCTAGCGGTGCAATGGAGGCATCTTGGGAGCGGCGGGTTTGTATTGGAATAAGGGAATTTCAGATTCTGGCATAAGTATTGCGAACGGAGAGTTTCAAAGATGGAGATCAATCCTATGGTGGAACTCGTTTTCCTAGGCGCGGCCGCTATTTCGATCGCAATGGCAGCTTCTGTCCATAACAAGCGCTGCCTCGCCCCCCTGCCCGCCCTTGTGCGGAAACGTCAGTTTCGCCTCGGCCAACGGCCAATGGGCGCGCCGCCGGCGTAGGGCGAGAGTGCTGTTCTTGCCGTGCACATCTTAATGAATATCGGGCCGGATATTGTGTTCGAACAAAATATATAATCGAGCAACCCAGGCGCGCGAGTAGTCCAGGATTCGTATTTTGATTTGCCGGATGTCGGAGACGACGGTTGCCCCGAATGCGGTCAAATCGTGCACGTCAAATTATTTGCGAGAGCGGTTGTACGTTCCTCGGCGCCAAAGCGATACTGGCGTTGCCGCTTTTATCGCGGCAGCCATTGCATGGCACGCGAATGGCTGTGGCCTAGCTGTCATGTGTCGATAGGGTATTGGCGGAGATAATTGAGATAGGGAAGTATCTATCGAGGCCGAAGTGAGGGCGAAGAGCAAGGGCGCGGCGGCCCGGTCGGAGGGTTGCATTGGCCCCCTTCGCGCAAGGAAGCCGGCACGAGGCGTTCAACCTTTCCGTTCTTGACGGATCGGACTGACGCGCTTGCGCCGGAATAGCAACATTTGCAACGCCCTTGCGCGAGCGCGGCCAGCGGAAGTTGCCGCCATTACCGGCCGTAGCCGCGCAACTCCAAATTGTCGTGCTGCTAATCCGCGCCGAACATTCTTGCCTGTGCGCCGGCCAGAACATCACTCATCCACGCCATCGGTCCGAGCCCGCCGTCGCGTTCGCGATAGGGCATCAATCCGGCTGCAGAGGTCGCGTCCAAGCGTGACATTGGAAGTCAAACGCGGTCAAAATCGAGCCTGAGAACCGCCTAGTGCGCTTCTCGGTCAATCCAGCCTAACACACTCATCATTATAAATGAATCGCTCCAAAAACGCTGAAAAATCGCGCGCCATCCGGCGAATGCGGGTCGAAACCCTCACCTTAACGTTATAATTAATTTGTATTATCTAAAATTTATGATATTTTGATAATCGTAAATCAGTTATTGGATGATATGAATTGCTAGAAGAGAACTCTAAAGCTTGGCAATACCGGCATCAGTGGCAACACGGATGACAATTCCGGCGCTCTAACCCCCACCGCCATGGATTGACGAGCCCTGCAACGCTATTCCGCGTTGCCGCGTGACGGCTACACATGAGGCACACCGTGATCAAGTTCGCATCATTTTCCATCGCTGCGGCCCTGCTCGCCTTCGGTCTTTTTACCTGTCCCGCCGCCGCAGGGCCTAATCTACCCGATCTTATTGTTACCAACATCTCGACGAGTCCCGCAAATCCAACAAGCGGCCAAGCAGTCACCTTCACTGCTACAGTCATGAATCAAGGAATAGCCGCCACACCGAGCGGCGTCAGCATCGGCGTCAACTTCTTCGTTGACGGAAATCCGGTAAGCACCTCGGACAATAACATAATTTCACTCGCACCAGGGGCATCTGTCACTCTCACCGCAAACCTGGGTCCCGGTGGCGGTGCAGGACTTTCGACATGGCTCGCTAGCGCAGGAAGCCACACCGTACTGGCGGTTGTTGACCCTCGGAACCGTATTACTGAGAGCAGTAAGTCGAATAATTCGTTGAGCATCACTATTACCGTCACTCTCACCCCTCCAGCTTTTGTAATCGGCGACCGTGTCCAAACCACTGCCAATCTCAACGTCTACGCAACAGCTTCAACCTCAGGAACAATTCTCGGTCAGCAAGCTGTCGGTTCCCTTGGTACCGTCATCGGCGGTCCCATCACCGCCAACAATTTCGTCTGGTGGAATATCAACTATGACATTGGCGCAGATGGGTGGAGCATCCAAGACTACCTGGCCAAGGCGAGTCCCCTCCCCACCGTCTCCCTTACTGCAAACCCAACCTCAATAACCTCCGGCGGCTCCTCAACTCTTACATGGAGCAGCACCAACGCCACATCATGTACAGTCACCGGCTTCACCGCAGGAGGGACGTCAGGTACTGTGACCGTCTCTCCGACTGTCTCACAATCCTACTCCGTCACCTGCACCGGCGCG
>DATBQJ010000087.1:0-3625 GCA_036560885.1 Methylocella sp. | reverse complement strand
TCACCCATTGGCCATGAATCTGTTCCGCGCCCAGAATGCGTACGCCGAGCCCAGGGGCCCATCTTGATTTCCTTTTCACAATGTCAAGTTATGGCCTTTCCCCCAGTCAATCAAAGGCGCAACAGAAAGTGAGCAAGAGCCATTTAATTGGGTCTTCCTCACTTTCTGTTGCAGAGGCCACTATCGCTACACGGGAAGCAGGCGCGCCCGGAGGAGTTCTGGCCCAGCTCGACCATACATGGCTCGTTTGAGCGCTTTCAAACGATTGATTTGCCCTTCCGTCTGGCCATTGCTCCACGGTTCAGTGATCGCATTTCTCACCGCGTCGATGTCTCTCCGCGCCGTGCGAGCGAAACGTTGCATCGCGTACAAGCCAGATTTTTGGGCGTCTCTCAGCCAAGCTCCGAGCTTGCCAACGCACTTGCTTCTGAGCATGCCCCTGAATCGCATGGCGAGTCGACGCATTGTCGCGAACTCCGGCCAGTCCTTTTTCATTGCATGGACTTTTGCAGCTTGATTGGCGGTCAACATTCCACGCGGCTTGATGCAGAGCGCCGCAGCCACAATCGGCGAGATTGAACGTCCAGTCGTGGGATCGACAGGTCGCGGGTTCGGGACAGCCGTTGTCGCCTTCACCGTCCTGCATTTCGGATTGCGCCATTTCGCCAAAAGCCGCTCGAGGTTTGAAAAACTCCCTGTGTAGCCGCGCGCTTTGATTTCTTGGAAAAGTCGACGACCGCGCACGCAACCCTCTGACCATCGGCGTGATAGATAATCTTCGAAATGCCGCGGGGACGTCGTCTTTGGCGCGGCGGCGCTCCGTTCGGGAAGCGCATCGGCTCGGATCCATTTCGCGACCGTGCGGCGATCGAACCCCGTTCGTCGTACGATGTCACTGACTTTTCGGCCCTCGTTCCGGAGGACGCGAACGTGATCAAAAGCCGCTTGCCTTGAACGTTGGTTCGCAATTCTGGTGAGATGGCGATGCTCGGCGCCGCCGTGCTTGTCTCTCACGCTGGCGACCTCTTCGCCGTCCGCCGGCAACAACGGACGTGCGGAGAATGCGGCCGCGCGGCCGAGTTGCGCCTGAACTGCCTCGCGCAGATTCTGCACGATGTGGAATCGGTCGGCGATCTGCCGCGCCTGCGGCGCACCCTCGTGCGCGCCTTGGGCAAACGAACCGCAGCGATCACGGCTGATGATCTCGACGCCGGGATGCCGCTTGAGCCAGTCCGCGGTCATCCCTGCGGCGCGTTCGGGAAATAGATCGAGCACCTCCCGTCGCTCCAAGTCCACGATGATGGTCCCGTACGTGGAGCCCTTGCGCCAAGCCCAATCATCGACGCCCACGACGCGCACCGTCTTCTCCGAGCCGCGCGCCTTTACTCGTCGTTTGAGACAGCGCAGTATCGTGTCGTCGCTCGTCGGCATGCCAATTCGCTTGATCAAGCGCTCTCCTGGACGCCCGCCCACGCCATGGCCGAGAAGATAAATGATTTCGGTGGCCCGCTCGGTGCGGCGCGCTCGAGGCGCCGCGACCTCGGGCAGTTGTGCGGTGAACGTCTTACGCTCGCAGGCTTCGTTTCGACACTGCCAGCGCTGGAGGCGAAGCTTCACAGTTACCGGCGCCCCTTGCGCCGGCAGATCTTGTAGATGGCGCTCGTGCCAGCCATATCGGCGCTTCGAACGTTTCCCGCAGTCTGGACAGACACCGGACCCAACGGCCGCCGCCGAAATCAGCCACTGACTCCCGAGTTGCTCGGCGTCCAAGATGCGTATGCCCTGACCGAGGGACCAAATCGATTTGCTTTCCACGCGGCCAAGCTATGGTCTCTCCCCCAGTCGATCAAGGGCGCAACAGAAAGTGAGGAAGACCCATTTAATTGGTTCATCCTCAATCTCTGTTGCGGAGTTGCCTACACAGGCAACATACGCGCGCGCAGAAGTTCTGGGCCGGCTCGACCATACATAGCCCGTTTGAGGGTTTTGAGGCGGTTGATCTGTCCTTCCGTTTGGCCGTTGCTCCATTGCTCAGTGATCGCGTTTCTCATGGCGTCAATGTCCCTGCGCAATGTGCGTGCGAACCGCTGCATGGCGTAGAGGCCCGAGTGCTGTGCATCTTTTAGCCAGACGCCAAGCTTGCCGGCGTTCTTGCTTCGCAGAATGCCGTGAAACCGCATTGCGAGCCCTCGCATGGAGGCGAAGTCCGGCCATTCGCTTTTCAGCGCGTCAACATTCGCCTCCTGAGCGCTTGTCAGCGTTCCGTGCGGCTTGACGCACAACGCCGCCGCGACGATCGGCGAGATCGATCGCCCCGTCGCCGGATCGACCGACGGCGCCCGTGGAGTGGGCAGCGCAGGTCGCGCCACCTTTCGTTTTGGATTGCGCCATTTCGCCAGCAACCGCTCGAGGTTTGAGAAACTGCCGGTGTAGCCACGCGCTTTGATCTCCTGGAACAGACGCCGGCCGCGCACGCAACCTTCCCACCAGCGGCGTGAGAGGTATTCTTCAAAATAACGTGGCGAAGACGTTTTTGGCGCTGCGGCGTTGCGCTGGGGAAGCGCGTCAGCCCGGATCCATTTAGCGATCGTGCGGCGGTCGAGCCCCGTCTGTCGCACGATGTCGCTGACCGATCTCCCTTCCCAATGGAGCGCTCGGACCCGCTCAAAGGTCGCTTGTCTTGAACGCCGGTTCGCCATTCTGGTGAGACAGCGATGCTCGGCGCCGCCGTGTTTATCCCGAGGGCTGCGCGAAATCATCGCCTCACGCTCGTCGTCGACGTCCGCTGGCAGTAAAGGGCGAGCGGAGGCCCCGACCACGCGGCTGAGTTGCGCCTGAATGGCCTCGCGCAGGTTCTGCAAAATATGGAAGCGGTCGGCGATTTGACGCGCTTGCGGCGCGCCTTCATGTGCGCCCTGGGCGAACGAACCGCAGCGATCGCGGCTGACGATCTCGATGTCAGGATGTTGCTTGAGCCAGCCCGCTGTCGCGCCCGCCGAACGATCCGGCAAAAGGTCGATCACCTCACGCCGCTCCAAGTCCACGATGATGGTCCCATAAGTGGAACCCTTTCGCCACGCCCAATCATCAAGGCCCACCACTCGCACGCTCGTTTCGGCGCGGCGCTCCTTGGTCCGCCGTTTGAGAGAGCGTAGGATCGTATCGTCGCTGGTCGGCATGCCGATGCGCTTCAATAACCGTTCGCCTGGCCGGCCGCCGACGCCATGGCCAAAGAGATGAACGAGTTCTGCCGCCCGAGCGGTGCGGCGCGCCAGAGGAGCTGCTATCTCGGGCAGTTGCGCCGCGAAGGTTTGCCGCTTGCACCCTTTGTTTCGACATTGCCAGCGCTGCATGCGAAGCTTCACGGTCACACCCGCGCCTTGCGCCGGCAAGTCTTGCAAATGACGCTCATGCCAGCCGTGCCGGTGAGATGACCGATTCCCGCAGTCTGGACAGACGCCAACCCCGTCACCGACCGCCAAAATCACCCATTGGCCATGAATCTGTTCCGCGCCCAGAATGCGTACGCCGAGCCCAGGGGCCCATCTTGATTTCCTTTTCACAATGTCAAGTTATGGCCTTTCCCCCAGTCAATCAAAGGCGCAACAGAAAGTGAGCAAGAGCC
>DATBQJ010000086.1:0-5294 GCA_036560885.1 Methylocella sp. | reverse complement strand
CTTTTCGGCCTCCGAGCGGCGCATGAGAATGAGCGCCGCGGCACCGTCCGAAATCGAACTCGAATTCGCCGCCGTCACGCTGCCGCCTTGTCTGAACGCCGGTTTGAGATGAGGGATTTTATCGAGCTTCGCCTTTAACGGTAACTCATCGTGCAAAACGATCTTGCCTTCGGTCTTGCCGGACTCGACTGTGACCGGCGCGATCTCACTATCAAAACCCCCGTCACGGATTGCCCCTTGCGCCCTCTCCAGGGAAGCAACCGCGAAGGCGTCCTGGGCAGCGCGGGTGAATTGGAATCGTTCGGCGCAATCCTCCGCGAAGGCGCCCATGGGCAAATGTTCGCCATAGGCATCCTCGAGCCCGTCGAGGAACATATGATCGATCAGTCTGCCATGCCCCATGCGGTAGCCGGATCTCGCGCGATCGAGCAGATAGGGGGCGTTGCTCATGCTTTCCATGCCGCCCGCAAGGCCGGTCCGCGCACTCCCGGCAGATAAAATGTCATGCATCAGCATGATCGCCTTCATGCCGGAACCGCACATCTTGTTGACGGTCGTGCAGGGAACAGCCTGCGGCAGGCCCGCAGCAAGCGCGGCCTGGCGGGCGGGAGCCTGACCCTGGCCAGCAGGCAAAACGCAGCCAAGAATCACTTCTTCGATGTCATCCGGCGCAAGCCCGGAACGAACCAGAGCTTGCTGCACTGCCGTGGCGCCGAGACTTGAAGCAGTAAGGTCCTTGAACTCGCCTTGAAAGCCGCCTATCGGCGTGCGCGCGGCGGCGGCGATGACGACCGGATCGGCGTTCGCCATGGTATCTCCTTCTTTCCTTTGCCGTAGATTGGGTTTCGTGGCCGCAAACGAAAGGGCTACCCGCGCAAGCGCAAGGCCGCCCATGCTCGATTTGGGCCGCGAAACCGGCGCTTATTTTCGCCAAATCGTACCAAAATGCTTCACGTGAAACATTTTGGTACGATTGACAATCGGCGCAAATGCACCTCAGCGATGCGGGAGAAGCCATGAGCCGGCGATTTGGATGGGGCACGAAATCACAATATTTTTAACGTTTTATGGGGCAGTTTTTTTTATGACATATCCATCGTGCTACAGGATGTTATTTAAAATCCCAATGGCCACCTAATCGATCTATGACCCAGCATCAGAAATAGCTTTTTGAGCCTGCGCCAACTTATTGTCGCATCGCCATACTATGTCAATTGAACGATTTCATCCGGCCTCGAAATGCGCTAGCGTTGCCATTTGAAACATCCAATAAGGTTGAGACATGGATCGCAATCTCGTCCTCGTGCGCCACGGCCAAAGCGCCTGGAACCTGGAAAACTTGTTCACAGGCTGGAAGGATCCAGATCTCACCGCCAAAGGTGAGGAAGAAGCACGCGCGGCCGGGAAAACCCTCAAGGCGGCCGGTATTTCCTTCGATCGCGCCTTCACCTCAAATCTCGTCCGCGCGCAACGCACCTTGCGTTTAATACTCGCCGAACTCGGCACGCCCTACATCAAAATCGACTGCGACCGGGCCCTCAACGAGCGCGATTACGGCGTGCTGTGCGGTCTCAATAAGGACGATGCCATACGCAGATGGGGCGGCGAACAGGTGGATCTCTGGCGCCGTTCTTACGATGTCCGGCCGCCGGGCGGCGAGAGCTTGAAGGACACGGTGGCGCGGGTTCTCCCCTATTATTGCCAGAAAATTCTCCCCGCCGTACTCGGCGGCAACCGCGTGATCGTCGCGGGGCATGGCAATTCGCTGCGCGCCCTCATCATGGTTCTCGAGGGGCTAACGCCGGAAACAATTCCCGAATTGGAACTCGCAACCGCAGTGCCGCTGGTCTACCGGCTGAAGCCAGACTCGACGGTCGGAACTAGAGAGCTGCTCATTCCAAAATGTATGTCGGCATGATTTGACGTGACGCGGTCCGCAGGAACGCTCATGCAGGATTTGTTCGAACCAACCGAGGTGGCGGCGGCCAGATTGCTTGCGCCGGGGCTAGCGTTTTTCGCGCGCTATCTCGATGATGCGGCGCAAGTGGTGCTAACCGGAGAGGTCGCGGAAGCCATTTTGCAGGCGCCCTGGTTCGTGCCGCACATGCCGCGCTCGGGCAAGGCGTTCTCGGTCAAAATGACCAATTGCGGCAGCCTTGGGTGGGTATCCAGCCGCGATGGGGGCTATCGTTATCAGGCGACGCATCCGGTTACCGGAAAGGCTTGGCCTGCCATCCCTTTGTGCGTGCAAAACATCTGGCGTGCGGTGGCGTCCTATCCGCATCCGCCGGAGGCCTGCCTGATCAATTTCTATGATTCTTCCGCGAAGATGGGCTTGCACCAGGACCGCGACGAGGATGATCTCGCCGCGCCGGTCGTCTCGATCTCGCTTGGCGACAGCTGTTGTTTTCGATATGGCAATTCGCGGCGCAGCGATCCGGCAAAAAAGCTCGAACTGCACTCGGGCGATGTTGTCGTGATGGGCGGGCCCGCGCGGATGATGTTCCATGGCGTGGACAAAATCCATGCAGGCACTTCCTCGCTGCTGCCGGGCGGCGGACGGATCAACCTCACCCTACGGCGGGTGACGCGCCCCTGAGCGGTGCGAAACACTTTCACATTTATGATCAGTGCGGCCGTCCGCGATGCCGGAGCGATCCATGAAAATTTCCCTGATCCAGATGAACTCGATCAGCGACAAGCCGGCGAATATCGCCGCCGCGGCGAGCCTCGTCGAGCGAGCCGTCGCGGACGAGCGGCCGGATTGGATTTGCCTGCCGGAATGTTTTGATTTTCTCGGCGGCGATCGCAAGGCCAAGATGGCGGCAGCGGAAAACGTTCCCGGCGGCCGGGCTTATGAAACGATGCAGACGCTCGCCAAGAAACATCGCGTCTACATTCATGCCGGCTCGATCCTGGAAAAACCCGAAAAAGGAGAGCGTATCCACAATACCACCGTGGTCTTCGACCGTGCGGGTAGCGAAATCGCACGCTATCGCAAGATCCACATGTTCGACATCACCGCGCCGGACGGAACAAAATATAACGAAAGCGCGGTTTTCGCACCGGGCAATGCCGCCGTGACCTATGCTTGCGAGGATATGATTGTAGGTTGCGCGATCTGTTACGACATAAGGTTTCCGGATCTGTTTCAGGCGCTCGCCGCCAAGGGCGCGGACATGATTGCGCTGCCCGCGGCTTTCACGCTGCAAACCGGCAAGGATCATTGGGAGGTTCTTTGCCGCGCCCGGGCGATCGAGACCGAGGCCTATGTCTGCGCCCCGGCGCAGACCGGCGCCCATGCCTCGGGCAAGGAAAGGCGCCAGACTTATGGCCATTCCCTCGTCGCCGATCCGTGGGGCCATGTCGTCGCAAAAGCCTCCGATGGGCCGGGCATTGTCTCGACACGGATCGATCGCGATCTCGTCAAAAAAATTCGTGCGCAAATCCCCGTTGCGCACCATAAGGTGCGCTTCGATTGAGCGGCAGGCCCGGCCAGCAGCGCGGCGGGCTCCGCCAATTATGCCGTGTCGCGGCCTTTTGTTTTGCCGTCTTGGCGCTAGGCTTCGTGGCATGCGCCGGACTTGCAGATAGCGCGCCACCCAAAATTGTTTGGCATCGCGGCGAGCTTGGCGATCCTGGATCGCTCGATCCGCACAAGGCGACGACCTTGATCGAAAGCAATATTTTAGATGAACTTTTCGAGGGCCTTGTCACGTTCGACGCGCGGGGCGAGATCGTTCCTGGCACGGCTGTGAGCTGGACGGCCGACGGCAACGGCACGATCTATAATTTTAAGCTGCGCGGCGAGGCGAAATGGTCAAATGGCGACGAGGTCACCGCAGAAGACTTTGTCTTCGCGTTCCGGCGCCTGATGGCGCCCAGGACCGGCGCGCCTTATGCCAATATCCTCTATACGTTGAAGAATGCCGAAAGAATCAACAAGGGTGAACTGCCGGTTGAAGCGTTGGGCGTCCGCGCATTGAATGAAACGACGCTGGAAATCGCGCTTGAGCATCCCGCCCCCTATTTTATCTCCCAGCTCGCCCATCTGACCGCCAAGCCGCTCCACCGCAAATCCATCGAGGCGTTTGGATCCGATTTCGTGCGGCCCGCCCATATGGTGACGAACGGCCCTTTCATGCTAAAGGAATTCACCCCGAACGATCGCCTCGTGCTGGTCAAGAACCCCAATTATTACGATGCGGCGCATGTTGCGCTCGACGAAGAGATTTTTTACGCGCTGGAGGATCGCGCCGCCGCGCTGCGCCGTTTCATGGCTGGCGAAATTTACTCCTACGACGACGTTCCGGTGGAGCAGATCGGTTTCGTCCGCAGTCATCTCGCGGAGGCGTTCAAGGTCACCCCGAACCTCGCCAGCTACTTTTATGCCTTCGACACAAGGCATAAGCCGTTTGACGACCGCAGAGTGCGCCAGGCGCTATCCATGGCGATCGACCGCGAGTTTTTGGCCGAGCGAATCTGGGGAGGCACGATGGACCCCGGCTATAGTTTTGTGCCGCCGGGCATTGAAAGTTATGGTGCGCCCGCCACGGTCGCGTGGAAGGATATCGATCCTTTCAAGCGGGAGGACGAAGCCAAGCGGTTGCTTGCTGAGGCGGGTTTTGGCCCCGGCGGTGAAAAACTAGCGGTGGAAATCCGGTTCAACAATTCGGAGAACCACCGAGCAACGGCGGTGGCGATTGCCGATATGTGGAAAGCGATTGGCGTCGAGACCAGGCTCCTTGCCACCGACGCCACGACTCATTACGCTTTCTTGCGGGAAAAGCCGCCGTTTGATGTGGCGCGGTCGGGCTGGTTTGCCGATTATCCAGACGCGCAGAATTTTCTTTTTCTCGGCGAAAGCGGCAATCAAGCGCTGAATGCCGCGAGCTTCACGAACGATACTTACGATCGGCTGATGCACGAGGCTGAGAGCGAAGCCTCGCCGGAGCGGCGCCGCGCCATTCTGCACGAGGCCGAGGCGCTGCTTCTCGACGAACAGCCCTTTCTCGTGCTCCTTACCTACAAGTCCCGCAACCTTGTCTCGCCAAAATTGAAGGGCTGGGAGCCTAACGCGCTCGACAATCATCCCGGCCGCTATATTTCGATCGCGCCGTGAGTCATCTTGGTGATCGTGCGCAATGCCTCGTGCTCGCAACTCGGTAGAGAGTCACTTTGAACTTCTACTTTGCGTCAATGGCGATCATTCGCACCATTAAGAAAAATCCAAGCGTCGGCGCAATCGAATCTAGCCGTGCTCGAAATCTGCGACCACGGACTGAAGCGGGTCG
>DATBQJ010000085.1:0-7597 GCA_036560885.1 Methylocella sp. | reverse complement strand
GACCGGAAAGTAATTCCACAGGTGATAGGCGAAGTACCGCGCGACCCATGTGCCGATCAGGAGGCACGAAATGCAAAGCGTCGCGCCCAGCGGCAAGCGGAAGTTTGACCAAAGCACCGCCTGGACGGCGGCCGGGAAGGTAATCATCATCAACGGGGTGACGAGGGGCCACCATTGCCGGTCCTTCCAGTCCTGCCAAAAGTCCCAGTCTCCCACCGTCAGCGCCACGTGAAGATGGAACGCGCCAATGAACAAGAACAGGGCCAGCACCAGGATAAGATAGTCGTAGGCCCGGGAAAGCCTCGCTTTTTCACCAGTGTATGGTTTAGGTGGAATTTCCAGAGCGTTTGCCGTCATGGGATTCTCCTCGCCACACCGAACGTCCGCCGGCATGCTGTGCAAATTCGTGCCGCCCCAAGCCTTCACAGTCACGACTTGCCGCGAATGTGACCATGCGGCACGATGACGCCAATCTAGGCGCCAATCGGTGCCGCGTAAAATGATGAGATTTAATGCTGCCATGAATGAACCTCACGGGCTGGGCGATTACGTCTCGATCGGTCTGTCCAATCCTTCCAGAAGTTCAAAAGCGTCAACCAAGCGGTGATCGAGAGATGTCGGAGTTACGCAATTTCGATCTGAATCTGCTGGTCGCATTCGACTTGCTAATGCATGAACAGAACGTCTCGCGCGCAGCGGAACGCATGTTCGTTACCCAGTCTGCAATGAGCCACATCTTGCAGAGACTGCGTCAGCAGCTGGATGATCCGTTGCTGGTCAAGACTCCTTCCGGCATGAAACCGACGGATCGGGCACTGGCCCTGATCGATCCTGTCAGGGCCGTCCTTCGCGACATCAAGCGCCTGATCAACGCCCGCGAAGAATTCGACCCGGCGAAGAGCCTAAGGCGCGTTGTCCTCGCGGCGACCGACTATATGGAACTCCTCGTGATTCCCGCGCTCGTCGAACGCATCGCGCGAACCGCGCCAGGCGTCGACATTCACGTCAAACGAACGGAAACTCCGTTTCCGGATAGGGAGCTCGAATTCAATGATCTCGATGTTGTGCTGGGGTTCGCGGCGATCCTGAAGCCCCCGGCCTATTTGATCGTCGAGAAGTTGTTTGACGATCGTATGACCTGTCTCGTCGGTCTAAATCATCCAGTGAACAGTGGCGAACGTCTGACGCTGGACGAATATGTCTCGAAGAAGCACATGCTGATATCGCGCGAGGGAACCCGCACCGGCGTTATAGATGAATGGTTGGCCGAAAAGGGACTGGAACGCCGCATCGCGCTTGTCGTGCCGCATTTCCTCTCCGCGCCGTTCATCGTCGCCAAGACGGATATGCTGCTGTCGTTGCCCGAAAGAATCGCCAGGCGATTCGTTGGCTTGGCGCCCCTCAGGATATTGCCTGTCCCTATGGATCTTCCAGTCTATGAATTGGTCATGATTTGGCACCCGTTACGGGAGAATGATCCCGCTCATCGCTGGCTGCGAGAGCAGATCTTAGCGGTTTGCCAAACCATCCTGGACGAGCCTTCAAACGATTCAGTCACCGCCCCGGAAGTCCGGCGGCCAGAGCTTTGACCTCGATTAGAAGATATGGCGGCTTGGACAGCTCTTCGCCGCCGTTCAAGGCAGCCGACCGATGCAATTGATTGACCACGGCGTAAAGCTTGCCTTCCGGCCCAAAGCTCAAGGAATCGACCCAGGACAGATCCGTGCTTTGCGCGAGCCTAATATAGCTTCGATCCGGCTTGATGACGCCAATCGCGTTTTCCGCTAGATCGCCCAGATAAATATTGTTGTCCTTGTCGATGCTAATTCCGTCGCAGATGGGTTTGGCACTGTAACGCTCCACCTTTTGACCGAGCGTTTTCGCGTCCAGTCCTTCATCGGCCAAATCGGCCGCCCTGATGCGATAAAGACTCAATCCATGCATGGGACCAAAATACACCCATTCGTTCTGCAAATCTTCGGTAACGGGGTCAACGCCGATGCGCGGCCGGACGAGGTGGCCAATGGTATCTTTCACCTGAATGGGCCGTCCGTCGATAATGAGATCGACCTTCTCGGGAACAACACTTTGATTCCCCTCTAGCACTCGCCGGGCGGCGCCCGTCTCCAGATCCACCACAATAAACGCTGCGTTCGCGCCACCTGCCGGATCAACAATGAAGATCCGGTTGTGCAGGCTATCGACGGTAAAATCATTGACGAAGGCATCCTTGGGGGCGATCGGGGCAGGCAAATAAATGACGCGGTGCAGCTTGTCGGCTTTCGTATCCCAGCCTACAAGTTTCGGCGTGACGCCGCTGCGCATCCCATCGTCGAGCATCCAAACGACTCCCTTGTCGTCGGTGCGGATGCCCAGAACCGAATCCAGCGTCAGGCCGGAATGGCTTTGCCGATCATTCAGCTCCTTGTTCGGAAAAGGAGTGAGAGTACCATCGCCCTGGCGCTCTACGACCGAATTATCGGGCTCGTAGAACTGGTGCTGGCTCATTATCATTCTGCCGCTTCCGGTGACTGTCACGTTTCCTGGAGCTTGAGACAGTCTCGCGACGATTTCATAATTGGATCGTGTCTCGGCGCAAGCATGACCGGCGAGAGAGAATATCAATACCAGAACATTGAAACCTCTTTGCACAATGGTCTCCGAGACTGGGATTGGATGCGATTGTCCTTCACCATATGCTGTCGAGTTAGGTAGGATAAATGGCGTTTTTTCATGCCCGTATTACTTCGCTTGATATCGAAAATGCCTTGTCCATCTGCAACTATCGCGTCGCGGGCAACGCTCCTTGAAAGGCTACGATGAGACAGATACTTTCTTTTCTTCGACTCGCTAAATCTGTCTCGTCAGACAGAGACCGTACCGACAGAGACGCCCTCTCTCTCGGCCGCCCATGTTGTGGGACGACCCCGCCGCCAAGGTTGATAACGGTCGAGGCGATCAGGCGGGAATCGGGTGCCTAGACTAACGCTACCGGCCATGCATGTCCGAAAACCGCGAGACAAGAAGCCGTCGAGTTCCCATATTCTTGGGCATGGATCTCGATCAGGACGCCTGTTACCGTGCGGTTGAAACCCGCGATGCCCGCTTCGACGGGCGTTTCTTCACTGCGGTGAAGACTACTGGCATCTATTGCCGCCCGGTCTGTCCTGCCCGTACGCCCAAGCGCGAAAACGTGGTTTTCTATCCCACGGCCGCGGCGGCGCAGGAGGCAGGCTTTCGACCCTGTCTGCGCTGCCGGCCGGAGACCTCGCCCGACCTCGGCGCCTGGCGCGGCGCCTCTAACACTGTGTCCCGGACCCTTGTCCTGATCGAGGCCGGCGCGCTCGACGAGGATGGCGTGGACGCCTTGGCCGGGCGCCTTGGCGTCGGCGAACGCCAGTTGAGGCGGCTGTTCCGCCGGCACCTGGGCGCCTCGCCCGTCGCCGTCGCCCAGACGCGCCGGGTACTGCTCGCCAAGCAGCTAATCCACGAGACGTGTCTTTCGATGACGGAGGTAGCACTGGCGGCCGGCTTCGGCAGCGTACGGCGGTTCAATGAGACCTTTCAGCAGCTTTATGATCGCCCGCCGATCGCCCTTCGCCGCTCCGGTCGAGAGCCGACCTCGGCGGCGGGCGCCGTCACCCTGGAGCTGCCCTACAAACCGCCTTATGATTGGGACGCCATCCTGGCCTTCCTCGCACCGCGGGCCATTCGCGGTGTCGAAGTGGTGGTGGACGGCGCGTACGCCCGCACCATCGCGATCGGCAGGGACAAGGGCGCCTTCATCGCCAGGCCTGCCGATGGCGACCGGCTCGCCGTGACGGTGTGCTTTCCGAAGCTGGACGCTCTGCCAGCAATCATCGCCCGCGTGCGGCGGTTGTTCGACCTTGCGGCCGATCCACTGACGATCGGCGAACATCTGTCGAGGGATGCGCATCTTGCGCCGCTGGTCGCCGCCCGGCCAGGCCTGCGCGTACCCGGCGCCTGGGACGGCTTTGAGGTCGGCGTGCGCGCCATCCTTGGCCAGCAGATCACCGTCGGCGCTGCAATCCAGATCGCCGGCATAATCGCTGCCCAGCATGGGGAGCCATTGGATGAGCCGGTCCCGGGCTTCCCCGGCCTGACCCGCGTCTTCCCCTCAGCCGCGGCCCTGGCCGGCGCCGACCTGTCCGGCCTGCCGACGCCACACGCCCGCTCGGCGTCCTTGTCGGCGCTGGCCGCTGCAGTTGCAGCCGACCCGCGGCTGTTCGGTCCCAGGGCCTCGCTGGAGGAGGTGATCGCAACCCTGCGCCGCCTACCGGGCATCGGCGAATGGACCGCCCAATACATCGCCATGCGCGAGTTGCGCGAGCCTGACGCCTTCCCCGCCGGCGATATCGGCCTGATGCGGGCCATGGCCGACAAGGCCAAAGTAAGACTCAGCGCCGCAACTCTCGCGGCGCGGGCCGAAACCTGGCGGCCCTGGCGTGCCTATGCAGCCATCCACCTTTGGATGGCCGAGGGCGAGCGCTTGGCCGTTGCAGCCGAGGCCAAACGGACCAAGGTCGTGAGGAAATCCCGCAATACCCCGACCAGGGAGGTAAGCCATGCCAACTGTAGCGCCGCCTGAAGGCCTCGCCTTCGACCGTATTCCTACCCCCGCCGGCGAAGCCCTGGTCATGTGGGACAAAAACCAGACTCTGCGGGTGTTCGACTGGGCCGGCTACGAGCCGCGGATGCGCCGGCTACTTGAGCGGCATTATGGGCCTACCGAGCCGAAGAGTGCGCCGGCACCCAAGCCACTGATGGAGGCGTTGACCGGCTATTTCGAGGGCGACCTCAAGAGTCTTGACGCTATCGTTTGCGCGACTGGCGGCACGCCCTTCCAGCGCGCGGTTTGGGAGGCCCTGCGCGACATCCCGGCCGGCTCGACACTCAGCTACGGCGGCCTCGCGCAGCGCATCGGCAAGCCGGCGGCGGTTCGGGCGGTGGGCCTGGCCAACGGCGCCAACCCGATCTGCCTGGTCGTGCCCTGCCATCGGGTGATCGGCGCCGACGGCTCGCTCACCGGCTACGGCGGCGGCATCGAGCGCAAGCGTTGGCTGCTGCGCCATGAGCGCGTCGCCATTCACTGAAGTTGAAGCACCGAAACGGTGGCGCATGTGGGGCCGTAGACGCCCGGCGGCCAGACATTACTCGGCCTTCAGGTGTAAATCGACTCAGAGGCTTGATCCCCAATTGGCGCGGGGTCAGGAAGATCTATGTTGATATCGTTTGTTGTCTTTGTTAACCCCCACGCCGATTTGGGTCACCCAACGAGGCCAATTCACACCAAACACGCAAAATCGCGTAAATCTCCCAAACTTGCATCTGCGAACATGTCGACGTTCAAGCACTATCGTATTCTCGCGATGCGCCTGTGCTTGAAGTCACGCAAGATTTCCCGAGCGGCATTGTGGCCTGGGCACCGGTGACGCCGCCTCCCGGATGGCCTCCCGAACCGCACAAATAGAGACCCGCGATCGGACCCCGATAATCCGCATAACCCAACATTGGACGCGCCGAGAAGATTTGCCGCAAATCGAGTGCTCCGTGGAAAATATCGCCGCCGATGAGGCCGAATGTTCTTTCAAGATCGAGAGGAGAAAAAATCTGGCACGCCAAGACCGAGCGCCGGAAATTCGGTGCGTAGTCATTGATCGTTTCGATCATGAGATCGGCGACGGTCTCACGATGGTCATCCCATGACGAACCATCGGGCAGTTTTGGCGCGACATGCTGACAGAAGAGACTCGCGACATGTTGGCCACGGGGCGCGATCGTGTCATCGAGTGTCGACGGAATGACCAATTCAATGATAGGTCGGCGCGACCAGCCAAAAGTACGAGCGTCGAAAAAGGCCTGCTCCATATAGGCAAGGCTCGGCGCGATGATAATGCCCGAGGCGTGGTGCTCTGCAGGCGCGCGCCCCGGAAAATCTGTAAAATCCGGCAGTTCGGACAGCGCGACGTTCATTCGAAACGTGCCAGAACCGCACCGCCAGTTTTCCATCCGCCGCCGAAAACTTTCAGGCAAGTCGCTCGGATCAACGAGGTCGAGGTAGAGAAGTTTGGGATTGATCCCCGCGGCGACTGCCGTGGATCGGATGGTTTCACCCTTGTCCGTTTCGACGCCAATGGCTCGCCCATTCTCGACCAGGACATGGCGCACCCGCGTCGAGAGCCTAATGTCCACGCCGCGCATGGCGGCCGCTTTCGCCATGGCCTGCGTGATCGCGCCCATGCCGCCGATCGCATGACCCCAAACGCCTTTCCTACCGTTCACCTCGCCGAAGCTATGATGCAAGAGAACGTAGGCCGAACCCGGCGTGTAGGGGCTCGCATAATTGCCGACGACGCTGTCAAAGCCGAAAGCGGCCTTAATTGGCGCACTTTCGAACCAGCTATCGAGGAAATCCCCGGCAGAGGCCGCGATAAGATCGAGAAAATCCCGCTGCAGATCGAGCCCGAGGGCGCGAATTCTGTTGGCTATCCGCCCAGCCTGGAGCAATTCGGCGATCACGGCGAAACGGCTGCCCTCGACCACATTTGGCGGCGTCTCGAGCACGCAAGCGCGAAGGACATTCGCAATGGCCGCCAAGCGTCTTTGATAATCATCGAAGCGCTCAGCGTCCCGCGCCGAGAATTTCGCGACTTCTCGTTGCGTATGGCTGCCACCCATCTTCAAAAAGCTTCCGTCGCCGAAAGGCAGGAAGTTAGATACCGGGCGCTCGACGATCCGCAGTCCATGCACGGCAAGGTCGAGCTCGCGAATGATTTTTGGGTTCAATAAAGAAACAGCATACGACGCAACTGAATTGCGAAAGCCGGGGCTAAATTCTTCGGTAACCGCGGCGCCGCCGACAACGGAGCGCTGATCGAGCACCAATACCTTGAGACCGGCCATCGCCAGATAGGCGGAGCAAACAAGACCGTTGTGGCCACCGCCGATGATGACCACATCGTGCATCATCCGCCCTTTCGCAAACCATGAAGGTTTGGATCATACCTTAAAGCGCAGAGTTTGGGCAGCAGTGTCGCGTACGAAGAGACGCGTCAGCTTTCGACTTGGCGGCCCCTGAAGAGGTCGCCAAGGATTGTCATTAGGGTTGGCTATCGCTGGTTCAAGTTCTATGAGGCTGCGGCTAATATGTGCCATTCACCTTTCACGAAGCACCAGGACTTGAATGAATAGAGTGCGGCAAGCATTTGAGCCAACAGTCCGCCGGGCTTTTCACCTCTATTGGCGCTGGGCGAGGGGGGTGACGCTCGGCGTTCGCGGACTCGTGGTTGATAAAGACCAAAGGATCTTTCTTGTCATGCATACCTATGTCCCCGGCTGGCAATTGCCGGGTGGCGGGGTGGAACCCGGCGAGACAATGACCGAGGCCCTGGCTCGTGAACTCCTAGAGGAGGGCAATATCGAAGTTCTCGGGCCACCAGTGTTGCACGGCTTATTCTTCAACAGCCGGGTATCACAGCGCGACCATGTTGCGTTATTTATCGTGCGCTCCTTCCGCCAGCAGCGCGTTCCGGTACCCAATCGTGAGATTGCCGCACACGGCTTTTTTTCTCTCGAC
>DATBQJ010000084.1:0-4668 GCA_036560885.1 Methylocella sp. | reverse complement strand
TGTTCGACGAGCCAGGCGGTGCAGTTCGGGCACTGAAATCGATGCCCGCAGGCGCGGCAAAGTGTCAACGGCGCGTAGCCCCGCCGGTTGAGAAACAACAGCGCCTGTTCGCCATGCGCGAGAGCCTTTGAAATAGCCTCGCCAAGCTTTGGCGCGATCCACTTTCCGCGCGGCGCTGCGCCGGCACGAAGATCGATTGCCGCGATCGCAGGCAACGCCTTCGCCTTGAAACGGGCGGCGAGCCGGATATGGCCATAGCGGCCTTGGGCTGCATTGACGCGGCTCTCGATTGAAGGCGTCGCCGAGACGAGAATGACGGCCGCCTGCTCGATTTGGCCGCGCACCACCGCCATGTCGCGGGCGTGGTAGGTAACCCCCTCCTCCTGTTTATAAGCGCTCTCGTGTTCTTCATCGACGATGAGCGTTGCGAGATCCGCGAAGGGGAGAAACAGCGCCGAGCGCGCGCCGATGACGACCTTGACTTCGCCCAGCGCCACCGCGCGCCACAGCCGCGCGCGCTTCCGCGCACTGACGCCTGAATGCCATTCGCCCGGGCGGTTGCCAAAGCGGGCGGCGAAACGGTCGAGAAATTGCGCGGTGAGCGCGATCTCGGGCATCAGGATAAGGCATTGCCGTCCGGCCGCAAGGGCCGCCGCGGCGGCCTCGAAATAAACCTCCGTCTTGCCGGAGCTCGTTACGCCTTCCAGCAAAGTCACCGAGAAAGTGCGGGCGTTGACACGCTCGCTCAAAATGGCGGCGGCGTCTTCTTGCGCGGCTTCAAGGGAAGGCCTCTCGAACGCAGGATCGCAGGTGAGCGTCGCAGGTTCCGGCGGCAGCGCGATTGTCTCAAGCGTGCCTTCGCCGATCAAATTGTCGATGACGGAGCTCGAACAGGCGGCGGCCTCGGCGAGCGCCGCCTTGGAGAAAGCTAGGCCTCCTTCCGCCGCGGCGAGGACGCGCGCGCGCGCGGCGGTCATCCGGCGCGGCGGGGTCCCCGCGAGGCGAAAGCCAACCCGCTGCGGTTCCGGCCCGGCCTGCAACGGCGCGCCAACCGCCATCCGCAAAACCATTCCGCGCGGGCTAACCGTCCAGCGCGCCACCCAATCGACGAAGTTTCGCAAATTGGCGGGAAGCGGGGGAATGTCGAGGCGCTCTAGGATGGCTTTCAGATTTGCTCCGCCGGCCCCGGACCGGACCTCCCAGACGACGCCATTGGTAATTCTCGTGCCGAGCGGCACTTCGACGAAATCGCCCGGCGCAACGGCGATGCCGTGCGGAACGCGATAGGAATACGCATGATCGATCGCAACCGGCACAAGAATTTCCGCGATCGCTGCGCTTTCGTCCGTCAATGCGGGATTGCCGCCATCTGCCATTTTATTCCGGCGGTTGTTCGCGCCTGCGTCTGGAGAGCATGCCGAGGTCCCCGGCCTACCGGAAAACGCCATCGCAGCGGAGATGTAGCCCTTGGGAAAATGAAAGCCAAATCCCCGCCGTCGCTCATGACTGGAACAACCCCGCTCATGCAGGCAGGCTGGGGGGTGCCGGAGTTAACATTCTCTTTCCGGACCCTCGCTTGGAAACGGGCGACATTTTTCGCGTACCCGGCTATGATCGTGCGGTGCGCGATAGACACGCGGGCGTCCATTGTGTGTAAAACAGGTTTGGGAACGGACTATCAAAATTCTTCGCGAGGGAGCGGAAAAGCGTGAAAATCCTTCCGGTCATCATGTGCGGCGGCACGGGAACGCGGGTCTGGCCAGAATCGCGCGAAAGCCTGCCGAAACAATTCATATCTCTCGTTGGCCCGCTCTCCACCTTTCAGATGGTGACCGGAATGCTCGCCGATAAAGTGTTTGAGACGCCAATTGTCATTTCTAATCACGAATATCGTTTTCTCGTCTCCGAGCAATTGCAGAAGATCAAGCGCGAGGCGCGCATTGTTCTCGAGCCGGTCCGGCGCGATTCCGGACCAGCGGTGGCGGTTGCCGCCGAACTCGCCGCGCAATCCGGACCGGACACGATCGTCGCGGTGCTCGCCGCCGATCACGTGGTGCGCGATGGAGAAGGTTTCGTGGCCTTGTGCAAAACGGCGGCCGAAGCGGCGGCGCTTGGCTATATCGTGACGCTTGGCATCAAGCCGGACACGCCGGCCACGGGCTATGGCTATATCAAGCCGGGAAAGACGGTGACGCAGGACGGCGCCGTGTTGAAGGTCGAGGCTTTTGTCGAAAAGCCCGATGCCGCCACGGCAGAGAGCTATGTCGCTTCGAATTATCTCTGGAATTCCGGCAATTTCTTTTTTCGCGCCGACGTGATGCTGGATGAGGTGCGGAATTTCGAGCCGGACATGGCAGATGCGGCGGCGGAAGCCGTCGCCAAGGCCAAACGGGATTTGAATTTTCTCGTTCTCGACAAGGAGTCCTTCGAGAAGGCGCCAAAAAAATCGATCGACTATGCGGTCATGGAGCGCACCGCAAAGGCCGCTGTCGTCCCAGCCGACATCGGCTGGTCGGATGTCGGCAATTGGGAGGCGGTCTGGCAATTGTCGGAACGCGATGGCAAGGGCAATTCGATCCGGGGCCACGGCGTCGTCATGAATGCGTCAAATGTTCATGTCCGCTCCGACGAACATTTGACGACCGTAGTCGGCGTCGACGATGTCATTGTTATTACCACCCAGGATGCGGTCTTGGTGCTCAACAACGCGCACGGCGATAGCGTCAAGCAGCTGGTCGATCTCCTGAAAACCGGAAATCGACCAGAGGCGCGGGAACACAAGCGCTCCTACCGGCCATGGGGCTATTTTCAATCGGTCGATTCCGGGGCGCGCTACCAAGTCAAACGCATCGTGGTAAAGCCAGGCGAGCGCTTGTCCCTGCAAAAGCATTTCCATCGGGCCGAGCATTGGGTCGTCGTCAAGGGAACGGCCGAGGTCACAAGAGACAACGAGGTTCATCATGTGCACGAGAACGAATCGATCTATCTGCCGATCGGTTGCGTGCATAGAATGGCGAATCCCGGCCTGATCGACCTCGAATTGATCGAAGTGCAGACCGGCTCCTACCTCGGCGAAGACGATATTGTCCGGCTCCAGGACGTCTATAATCGCGGTTGACACGAGGCGTTTACGCCCGCGCATGGATGGATCGAGGCATTGCCGGCTATGCTAAGACTAATTTCGAGCTTGCCTTCCGCGCGGGATTTTTTGACCGTTTGCGCGGCGGTGCTTGCCGCCGCTGGCGCACTCCTTGAGTCCGCCGCCGGGCGCCCGCTGGTTCCGGCGGAGCGGCGGTACAGTCCGTACGATGGGGTTTTGCCCGCCTGCAACGACCCAGCGGTTTTCGAAAGGATACAGGGCCGCTTTCATGATCGCGAAGCGGAGTTTTGGAACACCGGCCTTGACATCCTGGGCTTCGATAAAATCAGGGAAATCGGCTATAAAACGAATGGTGAGGATTATATTCCCCGCCGTTATTGCACCGCGCGGGCCTACTTAAACGATGAAAAGCCGCGTCAGGTTTTCTATTCGATCAATGAGGATCTTGGCATTATAGGATTCGGGTTCGGCGTCGAGTGGTGCGTCGGCGGACTCGACCGCAACGATGCCTATGCGCCCAATTGCAAAATGGCGCAGCCGTGAAGGGGGTCGCGGGTAATGTTGACGAGGTTCCTGTCAAGCAATCCGGCGAGTTTTTTGGCCGCGCTTATCGCCTTTGCCTCGCTCGCCTGGGTTTGCCCGTTGCCAGCCGCGCCGCTCGCCGCTTTTTGCGCGCCTGATCGCTGCGCTAGCCCTGCCCCTTTGCTGCCGCTAAGAGTCCAGGCCCCATACGGCGCGAGCACGCCCGGCGATTTCGATTTTTACGTTCTTTCGCTCTCCTGGTCTTCGGGCTTCTGCGAAACGCTCGCGGGCGCACGGGCACGCGGCCAGTGCGACCCGGGCGCCAATCTCGGTTTCGTCGTGCATGGGCTGTGGCCGCAGTATGAGCGGGGCTACCCCTCGGATTGCGGTCCCGCCGCAAGGTTTCCGTCGCGCACGGCGCTGCAAACGACGCAAGGACTTTATCCCAATGAAGGACTTGCCCGGCACGAATGGCAGAAGCACGGCACCTGCTCCGGGAAAGGTCCTACCGACTATTTTGCCGATGTGCGGCGCGCACGCGATTCCGTCGTTATTCCCGCCCCATTTGTCGCCGCCAAGGAACAACAAACCTGGACGCCAATCGATATTATACGCGCGTTCATCGCTGCCAACTCCCGGCTGCGGCCGGGCATGCTGGGTGTGGCTTGCGCAAACGGCGTCCTGCAAGAGGTGAGGATTTGTTTGTCCAAGGACCTGCGCGATTTTCACGCCTGCCCGGAGGTTAGCCGGCAAGGCTGCCGCGTGCGGGAAATCTCGGTGCCGCCCATCTTGTGAGACGCAGCAAAACACTGGCGGATAAGCCTTAAGGCTTGCCCTTCAGAAAGATCGCGAGCTCGCCAGCATCCATGCAAAATCCATTCTCCTCGGCCGGAAAATTTCTGGAGCGCACATCCAAGACATAGGCTTTTGCGGCCTCCAGCATGAGCTGGCCTACTTCCTGGTAGCGCCGGTTGTGATGGTAGTTGGCGGGCGTGAAGCCGAGCACGTCGGAAATTACAAGCACCTGCCCATCGGTCTTTCGCCCG
>DATBQJ010000083.1:0-3029 GCA_036560885.1 Methylocella sp. | reverse complement strand
AAACGCTTCAAGCCATCCTCGACGGCCATCCTCAAAGCCGCGTCGAGGAACTGATGCCATGGAACTTTCAACCGGCGTCAAGCCTCGCGGCGTAGGTGACCAGGAAAGCGCATACGAACTTCTGGGCGCCAGCCATCCGCTTCGGGCCGTCGTCGAACCGCTTTTGATGATTCACGAGCAAGTCACCCAAGCGCAACGAAAACTCGACGAGGACGTGCGCCGCCGCGCGCGCGCCGATGAAACCGTTGTGCGGTTAATGAGTGTGCCTGGCGTTGGAGTCATCACTGCTTTGATGTTCCGGCATACGATCGATGATCCTTCGCGCTTCACCTCGGCGACCAAGGTCGGGGCCTATCTCGGACTCACGCCGCGCCGCAAGCAGTCGGGCGAAACCGATATCACCGGCAAAATCTCGCGGTGGGGCGACTGGCAGTTACGCACATATTTGTTCGAGGCGGCCAGTGTCCTCATTCATCGAACCAAGAAATGGTCGACTTTGAAGGCGTGGGGCGTGAAGCTGATCAAACGGATCGGCATGAAGAAAGCTAAAGTCGCGATCGCTCGCAAGATCGCCATCATTCTTTATTCCCTCTGGGTCGACGGAACCACTTTCGAATGGGGCCAGCCGAAAGCGGCCTGATTTTCAAGGATCACCGACGCGCGCTGTTGCGCCGGCGATGTCCCCGCCGGGACGGTGGTCGGGCGACCTCGGTCAATCGGCTGAAGGCGGCATTGCCGTACTTCGTTGCTACACGTTGAGGCGCCCGCCCCGAAAATCACCATGAGGCGCTTGTCGACCTCGGAAAGGACCGTGACCCCGGCGTTAGACAATACAAATAAAATCGACGTAAGCTTTGGGGATCACCAACCGTTTTTCGCCACCGCGTTCGCCGCGCTACGCAAACCCGCCAGCTTCGCCCGGCGAGCGCTGTCGTGCGGGCGCACGCCAACATCATGAACAGCGAGGTTGGTAAAAAAAGGCTTGACCTTCATCCGCAATTAAAGGGCCGATTGACAATTGGTTGGCAGGCGTGCTTGACACTGGCCTCAAGTCGAGCGAGAGCGGCGCCGGCCCTCGGGTTAGGTGTTTCGTTCCAGCAGTAGAGAGGAACGCCCGCATGCTCCAAAATTTGATAAGCCGCACGCTTTCGAGCGTACAGGCAATGCTGCGGCGCGCGCCTCAGTCGTCGCCTCAAGCGACAACGCGATACAAGATCGGCGAGCTCATCATCGAGCTCAACCCTGAACATCGGCTCCCTCTCTATCAATCGCAGCATCGGCTATACGATCGCTTTCTACCGGTGCTGTGCAGGCGCCTCGAACCTGCCGACCACTGGATCATCGACGTCGGCGCAAATGTGGGAGACACGGCGATCGCCATCGCGCAGGCGTGCGCCAATCCGATCTTGTGCGTCGAAGGCGACGCCGAATACTTTGACCTTCTCAAACGAAACGTCGAGAATTTATTGAGCGCTCGCGAGCGGCCGACGCGTTGCGTGAAGGTCCTGGTGGGGACCGGGCGTTTTTCCGGGTCACTGGAAAGAGACGGCACGACCGCTGGCTTGGCGCAGGACATCGCTGGCGATCATCGCGCTGTCCCTCTCGATGAGGTTGTGCGCGAGGCGGGCCTGCCCACCGGGGAAATCGCCCTGGTCAAAGTGGATACGGACGGATATGACAGCGACGTCATCTTGTCGGCGACGGGCGTTCTCGCGGCGTCGCGTCCGATCCTGTTCTGGGAGAACTACTTCTCGTCCAGAGCCCAGATCAGAGATCTCGATCAATTGTATCAATGCCTAGAAGACATGGGCTATCGATATTTTTGGGCATTCGATAATTTTGGAAACCTGATGTTGGAGGAGTGCAGCGTGAAAAATATTAGGGATTTGAATGCATATGTGGCGTCGCAGGAATTTCATGGCTGCACCCGGACGATATGGTATACAGATATTTTAGCCGCGTCGGAGAACAATCTTTCCCGCGCTCGCGAGGCCGTGGAGGATTTCTGTTCATCGATCGTTGCACAGGGAGGAACTGGCGCAAGGCCCAGCGACCGATCTGAAGCGTTCGGCGACCGCGAGGCTTTGCAGGCTTAAGTCGAGGGAGGTGTGAGTTGCTGCAATCCGCGGAACCTGTTGAGCGGGTCATGCATCAGGGGCGCTTGTTGGCGCTCATCGTTTCCGGACGTTTTCGCGAGCCGGGGATCCATTTTTTCACCGCCCCCGAGTTTTCGCAGCAGCTTGCCTATATGGAGCACCCAACGGGAAAGCTGATCGCGCCGCATGTGCATAATCCGGTTCCACGCGAAGTGCATTACACTCAAGAGGTATTGTTCATTCGCAGAGGCCGGCTGCGGGTCGATTTTTATGACTCGACACAAAACTACCTGAAAAGTCGGATGCTGGAGGCGGGCGATGTGGCGCTGCTTATCGAGGGCGGCCACGGATTCGAGGTCATCGAGGACGTGGAGATGATCGAGGTCAAGCAGGGTCCTTATGTCGGCGAGCAGGACAAGACCCGATTCAAGGGAATTGCCGCAGGCGAGGTAAAGCTCGACGGCTAGGGTTGAGCGCCGCTTCCCTGTAACTGCAAGGCCAGCGCACGAAGCGTCGAGTTCTGCGGGCAAAGCCGAGAGTGTCCACAAATGCCAGAATTCATCCCGGTCAACGAACCGTTGCTCGACGGGAACGAGAAGAAATACCTCACTGAATGCATCGACACCGGCTGGATTTCGTCGGAAGGGCCGTTCGTCGCCCGGCTTGAAACGGATTTCGCACGTCGGGTCGGCCGCAAGCATGGCGTCGCGGTCGCCAACGGCTCGGCGGCGCTTGATGCGGCGGTCGCGGCGCTTCGGCTTGGGCCGGGCGATGAAGTCATTCTGCCCGCATTCACCATAATTTCCTGCGCCGCTGCAGTTGTGAGAGCGGGTGCGAAGCCTGTCCTGGTTGATTCCGACGCCGTGACCTTCAATATGCGGCCCGATCAGGTGGCGGAAAAGATCACGGCCCACACGCGCGCGATCATGGTCG
>DATBQJ010000082.1:0-23872 GCA_036560885.1 Methylocella sp. | reverse complement strand
CGCAAAACCGAGGCTTGCGGCAATCGCCGCGTGGGTCACATGGCCGCGATGCACGTTGAGGCCGCCGCGCAGGCCGGGGTTGCTGGCAATCGCGCCGAGCCCGCCAGCGGCAAGGGCAAGGCCATACGGAAGCGCCGCATTGTTCAGCGCGTGACTCGATGTGAACGGAACCGCGCCGGGCATATTCGCCACGCAATAATGGACCACCCCGCCTTTGATGAAGGTCGGGGCAGCATGCGTCGTCGCATGCGAGCTTTCAAAACAGCCGCCCTGATCAATTGCGATATCGACAAGAACGGCGCCTTGCTTCATGCGGCTCAACATTTGCTCAGTAATGAGCTTCGGCGCGGCGGCGCCCGGGATCAGCACCGCGCCGATCACTACATCGGCGGATAAAACCGCATCCTCGATCGCTGCCGTCGAGGCAAACCTTGTCTTGGCCCGCCCCTGGAACAATTCGTCGAGCAGGCGCAGGCGCGGGAGCGCGCGATCGAGGATCGTCACATCGGCGCCGAGACCCGCCGCCATCCGTGCCGCCTGGGTCCCGGCAACGCCGCCGCCAAGCACAACGACCCGCGCTGGCAGAACCCCCGGAACGCCGCCAAGCAAGATGCCGCGGCCGCCGTTCTGGCGGCGCAGAGCTACGCCCGCCGCCTCGATCGCGAGACGGCCCGCGACTTGGCTCATCGGCGCGAGGAGCGGCAGGCCTTGGCCATCCGGCCCGACTACGGTTTCATAGGCGATGGCGGTGCAGCCGGAAGCCAACAAACCTTTTGTCTGCGTGCGATCGGCGGCAAGATGCAAAAATGCGAAAACGATCTGGTTTTCGCGCAACTTCGTCCATTCGCACTCTTGCGGCTCTTTCACCTTTACGATCATTTCGGATTTGGCATAAATTTCGGCGGCGGTACCCACTATCGTGGCGCCGGCCGCCAAATAGGCCTGATCCGTGGCATTGATTCCCGCGCCCGCGCCGGTTTCAACGCTCAGCTCGTGCCCCGCCGCGGCGAATTCGCGGACCGATTCTGGCGTCAACCCGACCCGGTATTCGTGCTCCTTGATTTCCTTCGGCACGCCGATCCGCATTGGCCAAGCTCCCGATCAAAACGCCGCATAGGCCCAATCGTGTTGGATGTGGTACGGTTCATCTTGGAAAACAATCCGGCGATTGCGCGCACCTCGAAGCGGCCTGGCCAGAAGCGGCGGCTGCCCGCCACTCGTTAAGGCTGATACGTGCCACGTCGTTGGGCGCGATCCGGGATCCGGGCACAAGCCTATAGGACAAAGGTTAGTCACGCTCCTGTCATCAATGACGCCGAAATTCCAGCAGCGGGTAGGTCAAGGAGGGGATGTTGAGTTCACAAGCGGAAGGACGACGCAAGCTGACCGTTGTCAAACGCGGAACGGAGTTGAAACGCGGCATGAAAATCAATCCGGCCGCGGCGAATGATCTTGCGGCGCCAGTGGCGGTGGAGGAGGACAGGAGCGATCGTGCCGCGGTTTCGCTTGAATTCGCCGCGCAGGTCGACACGCTCCAACTGACGTCCACGCCGGCCGCCTCGATTTCACCAACAGATGATCGCGGCGAATCCGCCGCGCCGCCGCGCGGGGTTGTGTCATCGCCGCAGCGCTTCATCAACCGCGAATTATCCTGGCTCGAATTCAACCGGCGGGTTTTGCTGGAGGCCTCGAACCGCAATCACCCCTTGCTCGAACAACTGCGGTTTCTGTCGATTTCCGCCGACAATCTCGACGAGTTCTTCATGGTGCGGGTTGCCGGTCTTCGCGGCCAGATGCGCGCCGGGATCGCGGCGCCATCCGAGGACGGGCTTTCGCCGCCCGAACAACTTACTAAGATCCGCGAGCGCGTAAACCTTTTGGCGGCGGAACAGCAACGCCGCTGGCGCGAGTTGCGCAAGGAGTTGAAAAGCGCGGGAATAACGCTGGCCGAACCGCCGGATCTTACCAAGGCGGAAACGGATTGGCTATGCCAGCATTTCCTGACCCATGTTTTTCCGGTCCTGACGCCGCTTGCCGTCGATCCGGCGCATCCATTTCCATTCATCCCCAATTTCGGCTTTACGATCGCCCTCGAATTGCTCGGGCCAAGCGACCACAAGAACCGCACGGCCTTGATTCGCCTTCCCGCCAAAATCGAACGATTCATCCGCCTTCCCGATGTGCCGGGCGAGAAGGGCCAGCGCTTCGTCGCGCTCGAAACTGCGATAGGCATGTTCACGCAAAGCTTGTTCCCGGGTTATCACGTGCGTGGTCACGGGCTCTTCAGGGTCATTCGCGACAGCGATCTCGAGGTCGAGGAGGAAGCTGAGGATCTGGTTTTATTGTTCGAGAGCGCGCTGAAGCGGCGCCGCCGGGGTTCGGTCATCCGGCTCGAATTCGACAGCACCATGCCCGAGGAACTGCGCGGATTTGTCGCCGAGGAACTCGATGTCGCGGGAGACGAGATTTTTATCCTAGACGGGATGCTGGCCTTAAACGAGCTTTCCGAACTTGTCGGTCTCGACCGACCGGACCTCAAGTTCAAGCCGTACAACCCGCGCTTTCCGGAGCGCGTCCGCGACAACGGCGGCGACTGTTTTCTCGCGATCAAACAAAAGGATCTCGTCGTCCACCACCCTTATGAATCCTTCGACGTGGTGGTCCAATTCCTCAATCAGGCGGCGGCCGATCCCAATGTCGTCGCGATCAAGCAGACGCTTTATCGCACCTCATCTGACAGTCCAATTGTACGCGCCTTGATCGAGGCCGCGGAAGCCGGCAAGTCGGTGACTGCCCTCGTCGAGCTCAAAGCACGTTTCGACGAGGCTGCCAATATTCGCTGGGCGCGTGATCTCGAACGGGCCGGTGCGCAAGTGGTGTTCGGCTTCATCGAACTAAAGACGCACGCCAAATTGTCGATGGTCGTGCGCCGCGAAGCTGGCTCCCTCATCACCTATTGCCACGTCGGCACCGGCAATTATCATTCGGTGACGGCGAAGATCTATACCGACATTTCGTTCTTTACCGCCGATCCGGTGATCGGGCGCGATGTCTCGCGGATCTTTAATTATATCACCGGCTATGCCGAGCCCGCCGGGCTTGAGCGAATGGCGGTCTCGCCGATTTCGCTCAAGCAGCGGCTTCTCGAACATATTGGGCAGGAGATTGCCTTCGCCAATGCGGGCAAGCCCGCCGCAATCTGGGCAAAGTGCAATGCCCTCGTCGATCCCGAGATCATCGATGCCTTCTATGCGGCGAGCAATGCGGGAGTAAACATCGACCTCGTCGTGCGCGGGATCTGCTGCCTCCGGCCGGGCGTCGAAGGGTTGTCCGAAAACATAAGGGTTAAATCGATCATCGGCCGATTCCTCGAACATGCCCGGGTGTATTGTTTCGGTGGCGGCCACGCGCTGCCGCATCCCAAGGCGCATGTCTATATTTCCTCGGCCGACTTGATGCAGCGCAATCTCGACCGGAGAGTCGAGGCTTTGCTGCCTATTCTCAATCCGACCGTGCATGAACAGGTCCTCGATCAGATCATGGTCGCCAATCTGATCGATAATCAGCAGAGCTACCGGGTCTTGCCGGACGGTTCGAGCGCGCGCATAAAAGCGCCTGCACACGAAGAGCCGTTCAATGCGCATTCCTATTTCATGACCAACCCCAGTCTGTCCGGCCGTGGAAAATCCCTCAAACATTCGAGTCCAAAAACCCTCCTTAAACGGCTGGATGGCCGTTGAGGGCTTGATGTCCGCAAATCGCCAAGAGACCGCGCCGCCCAAGCAGCCTCTCGCGATCATCGACATCGGGTCGAACTCGGTTCGCCTCGTCGTCTACGAATGTTTGAGCCGGTCGCCCCGCCCGATTTTCAATGAGAAATCGCTCTGCGCGCTCGGCAAGGGTGTGGCAACTACCGGCCGTCTGCCGAAAGCCGGCGTCGAAAAGGCGCTCGCGGCCCTTCGCCGCTTCCGGGTCTTGCGCGAGATCATGGGTGTGCCGGTCCTGCATGTTATAGCAACCGCTGCCGCTCGCGATGCGTCGAACGGCGCCGGATTTCTTGCCGCCGCAGGAGAGGCGATCGGTGCCCCGGTGACGCTTTTGCTGGGCGGCCGGGAGGCCGAGCTTTCAGCCCTGGGAGTCATTTCCGGCATCACTCGCCCGGATGGCGTCGTGGGCGATCTCGGCGGCGGCTCGCTCGAATTGACGGACGTGAAAGGTACTCACGCGGGCAAGGGCACGAGCCTGCCGCTTGGCGGGCTTACGCTGATGGACGCCTCGAGACGCTCACCGCGCGCGGCGGTCAAGATAGTTCGCGAGGCGTTGGCAGGGTCGCGCATCGCCGAGCGGCTCTCGGGGCGTACTTTTTACGCGGTGGGCGGCACCTGGCGGGCACTCGCCAAGCTGCACATGGGCCAGCGCAATTACCCGCTTGCCGTGACCCACGGCTATGTCATTCCCACCCGCGACGCCGCCGATTTCGCGGGCCTCGTCGAGCGGGCGAACGCGGAAACGCTGATTTCGATCGATGCCGTAAACGCGGCGCGGCGGCCGTTTCTCGCCTATGGCGCCGTCGTGCTCGAGGAGATCATTCGCCGGGCCCGGCCGCGCGAAGTTATGATTTCGGCAACCGGCGTGCGGGAAGGGCTGCTTTATGAAATACTCGACGTCGAGCAGCGCCGGCAGGATCCCTTGCTGGCCGCGGCGGCCGAATTCAACCAGCTCTTCTCGCGCGCGCCCGGCCATGCCAGGGAGCTCTGCGCTTGGACCGACAGTTTTATTAAATCTATGCATGCCGAGGAAACCCCGGAAGAACGCCGGCTTCGCCATGCCGCCTGCCTCTTGGCCGATGTCAACTGGCGCGCACACCCGGACCGCCGCCAAGAAGAAAGCGTGAATATCGTCGAGAACGGGGCCTTCTTCGGCGTCGATCATCCGGGGCGTTGTTTCCTCGCCCTCGCAGCGTCCTACCGCTATTTAGGACTCGAGGCGGACGTAAGTCCGCAGATCCGCGCGCTGGTTTCCGCGCGGATGCTCGACAGGGCACGCATTCTTGCCGCCGCGACGCGCGCCGCCTTTGTCATCTCGGGCGCCATGCCGGGAGTCCTGCCCTTGACGCCGCTGGCTTGCGTCAAGACCAAATTGATTTTGACCTTGCCGCGAGGTCTCGCCGATCTCGCAAGCGAACGGCTGCAGAACCGTCTAAAACAGCTTGGGCGCCTGATTGGGCGCGAGCCGGCTTTCACCATCGCAAATTAGAATTGGGGAGATCCACCTTAATATCAAAATGGTACACATCCTCTTTGGTGCCTAAGGACTCATAGAGCCGTATCGCGACAGCGTCCGTTCTATCGGCCTGGACGAAGATCACGTACGCAACTCTTTCTTTTGCGAGGCGTTTAAGTTCGTCTATGAGCCGCTTCGCTATGCCTTTTCGGCGGTGAGACTCCAAGACCGCAAGGTCGTAGATGTATATTTCTCTCCTGTCTCGTTCGAACTTTTCGAGTACGTACGCGACCAGCCCGCCAACGACCTTTTTTTCATCACTCATTGCAACCGAAGCAATGAAATGCGGCCTTGAAAGGAGCGTCCGCAAATACGCGTCGCTTGGCACCGCGCTTTGGTACGTGTCAAACTCTTCGAACGCTTCACCGAACACCGTCAGAAGTTTCTTGAGGAGCCCTGAGTCTGAAGCACCGAGCTGTATATATGAATAGTGCATAGCTTAATCCGGTAATACGAGTTGCGACGATATTACCGCGTGCATCCCCCCGCGCCGCGCTCCGGCGGCGCCTCGTCCCGCCATTCGAGCGGGACAACCTTGCCCTGCTCGACGGTCAAAGCGAGGCGCCCGTGTTTCAGTTCGAGCGCCTTGGCGCCAAACAACTCGCGCCGCCAGCCGGTCATTGCCGCGACCTTGGCATGATCTCCGGCGGCGATCGCTTCGAGGTCTTCGACCGTGGCAATCATTTTCGCCGCGACTCCGTGGGTCTCGCTGACATGGCGCAGGAGAACGCGCAACAGCTCGACCGTCGCGCCATTGCCGCCGTTGCGGCGTTCGCGCTCTATTTTCGGTAGAGTCTTGGGGTCCCGCGCGAGGCCGCGTTCGACCGCCGCCAAAATCTCGACGCCCGCGCGCGAACGCTCCATCCCACGCGGAAAGGCGCGTAGATTGCCCAAGGCCTCGGCTGTTTTCGGCGCGGCGAGCACGAGTTCGACCAAGACATCGTCCTTCAAAACCCGCGCGCGAGGCACGTCGCGCGTCTGCGCCTCGCCCTCTCGCCAGGCGGCAACCTCCATGAGCACCGCCAGATCGCGCGGTTTGCGCACCCGATTGCGGAACCGCTCCCAGGCGTTTTCGGGGTGCTGTTCATAGGTCGACGGCGACGTTAAGAGCGCCAATTCGTCGTCGAGCCAGCTTGTCCTGCCGGTTTCCTCCAATTTGGCGTGCAGGAACCTATAAATATCGCGCAAATAGGTGACATCGGCGATCGCATATTCGGCCTGGGCCGGCAAAAGCGGTCGCCGCGACCAATCCGTGAAGCGCGAGGATTTATCGAGCCTGACCTTCGTGATCGTTTGAACAAGATCGCCATAGGAGACCTGATCGCCGAAGCCGCAGACCATCGCGGCAACCTGGGTATCGAACAGCGGAGCGGGGATCAGTTTTGCAAGATTCCAAATAATTTCAATATCTTGCCGAGCCGCGTGAAAGACTTTTATTGGCTCCTTGTTGGCCATCAACTCAAAAAATGGCGAAAGATCCAGCGTCTCGGCCATCGCATCGATAGCCACGGCTTCTTCTTCCGACGCGAGCTGCACGACACAGAGACGCGGCCAAAAGGTCGTTTCCCGCAAAAATTCGGTGTCGACGGCGACGAAGGGATGGGTTGCAAGACGGCGGCAGACGGCGCTCAGGTCTTCGGTCGTGGAGATAAGGGTCATAATGGCTCAAAAAGCAAAGGGGCACCGCCGGCGACAGTCTCCCGCGCGTTGTTAAGGCCACCGGCGCGCCGCCGCAACCCCGCCTTGACAGACGGCGCCGCCCATGCGGTTCTCCGGCCGCCCGGCGCCCCGCAAGGCCGCGCAAACTTCTCTTCCTCTTGCTCGTGACACATTCATGCACCGTTACCGTACCCACACTTGTGGCGATCTCCGCGACACCCATGCGAACGAAACGATCCGTCTTTCCGGCTGGTGCCATCGGATAAGAGATCATGGCGGCGTGCTGTTCATCGATCTGCGCGATCATTACGGCGTTACCCAATGCGTCGCCGACCCGGACTCGAAGGCTTTCGATCAAGCCGAAAAGCTTCGTTCGGAATGGGTCGTCCGGGTCGACGGCGAGGTCCGAAAACGCCCGGCGGGAACGGAAAATCCTGAAATGCCGACCGGCCTCGTCGAAGTCTATGTCACAGGAATCGAGGTTTTGGGCGCTGCCGCCGAACTACCCATGCCCGTGTTCGGCGAGCAAAATTATCCGGAAGAGTTACGGCTGCGCTACCGCTTCCTCGACCTGCGCCGCGAGAAGCTGCATCAAAACATCATACTGCGCGGCCAAATCATTGACTCGCTTCGCGCGCGGATGAAGGCACAAGGCTTTTTCGAGTTCCAGACCCCAATTCTCACCGCTTCGAGCCCCGAGGGCGCGCGCGATTTCCTGGTGCCGTCCCGCTTGCATCCGGGCAAATTCTACGCCCTGCCGCAGGCGCCGCAACAGTTCAAGCAGCTCATCATGGTGGCGGGCTTCGACCGCTATTTCCAAATCGCGCCGTGTTTTCGCGATGAGGATGCGCGCGCTGACCGCAGTCCCGGCGAATTTTATCAGCTCGATATTGAGATGAGTTTTGTCACGCAGGAGGATGTCTTTGCCGCCGTCGAGCCGGTTCTGCGCGGTGTCTTCGAGGAGTTCGGAGCGGGCCGTCCGGTGACCCAAAAATTCCCGCTGATTCCCTTTGCGGAGGCGATGCTGAAATATGGCACCGACAAGCCCGATCTTCGAAATCCGATAATCATCGCCGATGCCACTGCGGAGTTTGCCCGCGCGGACGTGACCTTCAATGCCTTCAAGAATGTCATCAAGGCGGGCGGTGTCGTGCGGGCCATTCCGGCACCCGGCGCGGCCAATCAGCCGCGCTCCTTTTTCGATAAGTTCAACGATTGGGCGAAGGGCGAGGGCGCGGCAGGGCTTGGCTATATCATCTTCGAAGGCGAGGGCGGCAGGCCCACGGGCAAAGGCCCTATTGCCAAATTTCTGCCCGCCGAAGTGCAAGGGAAAATTGCCGAAAAAGCCTTCCTCAAATCGGGCGACGCGGTGTTCTTCGCCTGCGACCAGGAAGACAAGGCCGCCAAGCTCGCTGGTGCTGCACGGCTACGCATCGGCCACGAACTCGGCCTCGTGAAGAAGGACGTCTTCGAATTCTGCTGGATCGTCGATTTCCCGATGTACGAATGGAACGAGGACGAGCAGAAAATCGACTTTTCTCATAATCCGTTTTCGATGCCGAATTTCAATCCAGAGGCTTTTCTCGCGCTCGATGCGACCGACAAGAAAACCATCCTCGACATCAAGGCTTTTCAATATGACATCGTCTGCAACGGCGTCGAGCTTTCCTCCGGCGCGATACGAAACCATCGCCCCGACATTATGAAGAAGGCATTCGCGCTTGCCGGCTATGGCGAAGATACGCTGCTCGAAAAATTCGGCGGCATGTATCGCGCCTTGCAATATGGCGCGCCGCCGCACGGCGGGATCGCGCCCGGCATCGACCGCATCGTCATGCTGCTCGCGGGCGAGGAAAATCTGCGCGAGATCGTGCTTTTTCCGATGAATCAGCGCGCCGAGGATCTGCTCATGGGTGCGCCTTCCCCGGCGACTTCAAAACAATTGCGCGAGCTGCACATCCGGCTCAACCTGCCGGAAACCAAGACCTGAAATGGCTCGTCTGGCGTGGAAACTGGTTCTGAGGAACGGAGGCGCAAATGCACGTCGTAATGCTGCTCTATCCGCGCTTGACCCAACTCGATCTCACCGGTCCTTACGAGGTGCTGGCGCGGTTCGAGGAACTGACCCTGCACCTTGTCTGGAAAAATCTTGATCCGATCACCGATTCGGGCGGTCTGCGCCTGCTTCCTACGCGCACTTTCGCAGATTGCCCAAAAGCCGGAATATTGTTCGTTCCCGGCGGACCGGGGCAAATTTTGCTCATGGAAGATGCGGAGGTTCTCGCCTTTCTGCGGCAGCAGGGGCAGGCCGCCCGCTATGTGACGTCGGTTTGCACGGGGTCGCTTGTTCTCGCTGCCGCCGGGCTCCTCACCGGCTACCGCGCCACGTGCCACTGGCTCTCGCTCGATCAGCTCGCTTATTTCGGGGCTATGCCGGTAAGCGAGCGCGTCGTGATCGATCGCAACCGAATAACGGGTGCGGGCGTGACGTCGGGAATCGACTTTGCTCTGACCCTCGCCGCATTCCTGTTCGGCGAGGAGCGCGCCAAACGCGCGCAGCTTGCCATGGAATATGATCCAAAACCGCCCTTCATTGGCGGCACGCCCGCAAGCGCCAGCCCGGAGCTCGCCGCCAGCCTGCGCGTGGCGAATGCGGCATTCCAGAAAGAGCGCGAGGTTGTCGCGCGCCGCGCCGCCGCCGCTTTGCAAAAATGGAGCGCGTCCCGGTTAAGCCGCACCTAAAATCGGCATGTTTGAGTGCGCGAAGGCGCCCTACCCGCCCGGACCCGGAGCGCTCCGCCCTTGCACCGGCGGAGTTGTTCACGCTAGAACGATGCCCGCGCGTAGGAGTGTAGCTCAATTGGTTAGAGCACCGGTCTCCAAAACCGGGGGTTGGGGGTTCGAGTCCCTCCTCTCCTGCCAGCAAAGTCATTGTCCATTTCGGAATAGCCATAGCAGCGACCGGCATTGCCCTGTTTTTTTGGATAAACCGCCAGCGTTTCACCTAGCAGAGCCAACCGAACTGATCTTCATCGATGAAAACGGCAAATGGCGCGGCGGACAGATGAGCCCCTTGCTACCGCCCCTCGCCTGCTTCCCAAAGTGCCTCTAAGCCCACGCGATAGGTTGGGTAGGCGAGTTTTACGCCTAGCGCGTCTTTCAGTTTACGGTTCGACACCCTTTTGTTCTCGGCATAAAAACTCCGCGCCAAGGGGGTCAACCCGGCGGTCTCGACATCCTGCTCTGGCGGCGGCGTAATTCCCATCAGCATCGCGGCGTAGGTGACGACATCTTGCGGCGGCGCCGGCGCGTCGTCGCTGACATTATAAACATCGCCCGGGCCTTTGCTGGCTGCGGCCGCTTCAATCGCGCGAGAAATATCCTCGACATGGATGCGATTAAAAACCTGGCCGCGCTTGACGATGCGCTTCGCGGTGCCCGCCTTGAGATTGAGGAGGACATTGCGGCCGGGACCGTAGATTCCTGCAAGGCGCAGGATAAAAACCTTTTTGCCGTTCTCCTTGCCGATAGCGGCCCAGGATTTTTCGACCTGAAGCCGCGCCAGCGAACGCTCCGAGGAAGGCGCCGGGGTTGATGTTTCATCGACCCATTCGCCGCGCGCGTCGCCATAGACGCCGATCGTCGAAAGATAGACGATTGTCTGAGGACGCCGGAGGTTCGCGATGCGGTGGCCAAACCGCGCCAGCACGGGATCGGCCGAGACGCCGGGCGGGACCGAGGCGAGGATGACATCGGCCGAGTCAACCCGCTCCGCTATGGCTGAGTCTTCACGTTCGGGGCCGAACACGAAAGTCTCGATATTTTCGCTCGCCAACTCCGCGGCTTTGGCGGCCGCACGCACGGTGCCCGCGATTGTCTCGAACGAAATTCCCGAGCGGGCGATGAAATGACGTGCGCAATATCCAAGCCCGAATGCGAAGAGATTCATGACGGCCGGCCTTCTTGCAAATCAACCGCTTTCTCGGCCGTTGCTGCGCTCGTCGCCACCACCCATTCAATTTCCACCATTGCGTCGGTCTCACTTGGACGAAAGCGGCATTCGAATTTAGCCAAATCATCCGGCGAGACGAGCCGGCCGAGCGCCCACACCGCCATCGCCCGCATCAGTGCCGAAGGGCTATTCAGCTTTTCCGCGACCGGCCCGGCAAGCGCCGGATCACCGCTGTTGCCTGCCGCGATCAAGACATTGCGGATAAACCGGTCATAACCAATTCGCTTGACCGCACTTCCCGTAAACAGCGCCCGAAACGCGGCATCGTCAAGGCGAAGCAAACCGCCGATTGGCGGGGCGGTAAGCTCTTCCCGCGCTTGCAACTTGGTTTCGTGCGCCGTTGCCGCGAATTTGTTCCAGGGACACACCGCAAGGCAATCGTCGCAGCCAAAAATGCGATTGCCGATAAGCGGCCGGAACTCAGCGTCGATATGACCTTTGTGTTCGATCGTGAGATAGGAGATGCAGCGGCGGGCATCGAGCACATAGGGACGCGGAAACGCCTTTGTCGGGCAAATGTCGAGACAGGCTGCACATGTGCCGCAATGATCTGGCTCAGGCTGGTCGGGCGCCAGCGGCAGATCGGTAAAAATGCAACCCAAAAACAGCCATGAGCCGAGCTCGCGTGAAACCAGATTGCTGTGCTTGCCACCCCAACCGATACCCGCCGCCTGCGCCAGCGGCTTTTCCATGACCGGCGCGGTATCGACGAACACCTTGGCTCCGGTTCCTTTGGCTTGCGCGATGAGCCACGCGGCGAGCAGCTTGAGTCTTCCCTTGATAAGGTCATGATAATCGCGGCCTCGCGCGTAAACGGAGATATTTCCGGCCGATTTCCGCGCAAGCGTGGCAAGCGGATCGCCCGCCGGGCCATAATTCATGCCGAGCATGATAATGCTCGTGACCTTGGGCCAGAGTGTTCGCGGTTCGGACCGTCGCGCTTGCGTTGAGGCGAGCCAATCCATGGTGCCCGCCGCGCCGGACGCAAGCCAGGATTGCAGTCTTTCCGTCGCCTCAGGAATGGCGTCCGGATGGGTGACGCGGCAGATATCGAAGCCAAGTGCCCGCGCGTGCTCGCGCAAAAGAATCTTAAAGTCCGGCCCTAGAAATCGAGATCCGCGTAGATCGGGTTCGGAGAGAAGCCAGGCAGCCGGTCCGCGAGCAGTGGGCGGAACGATGGACGCGATTTTAGCCGGGCGTACCAAAGCTTTGCCGTCTCGTTCTCTTCCCATGGCACGTCGCCCAGAAAGTCCACGCATGAGAGATGCGCCGCGGCGGCGAGATCGGCATGCGAAAGTCGGTCTCCGGCAAGCCATTTCCGGTTGCTTGCCAGGTAACCAATATAGCGCAAATGGGTGCGGATATTGACCCGCGCGGCATGCACAAGATCCATGTCTGGCCCGCCGCCGCCCTGCTCGCGCGGCATGAACCGCTTATAGACTTTTTCGGTGACGAGCCAATTCGTGACTTCATGGAAGAATTTTTGACTGAACCAATCGAACAGCCGGCGCACTTCCGCGCGGGAGCCCGGATCATCGGGCAACAGCCGGTTCCTGCCCAAGGCGAGACCCCGCGTCTCGTCGAAATATTCGGCGATCGGCCCAGGGCCCGAGACGACCGTCCCGGATTGTTCAACGAGAACTGGCGTTTGCCCGGCCGGATCGAGGATGAGGAAATCCCGCCTGCGCGCGAATGTTTGTTCCTCGATAAGTTCCGGCTTGATCGCATATTCTGCCAGGAGCAGCCGGACAAACCGCGAATGCGGGCAGAGGGGATGATGATAAAGCGTGATCATTCGGCTTTATGTTCGAGACGTTCGGGAGCAACCGGGACCGGGACAGATAGCTGCGACAGTAAAGGTTTGTGCGAACCTGCGGGACGCCGTTCTCGCCACGGAAGGAGAAAACCCAGCTTAAGGTAAAAATTTAGTAACCGTCGCATTTTCGCCGATGCATTCAACCGGTTGTACGCCGACTGGCGTATCGCTGCCAGCGCCGTTCAAAAGAGCAGCGGAATTTGCCGCGACGTGCGGATAAAACGCAGGCGCACCGACGACGAAGCTTGGACCGGCCCTTGAGAATTTAGACGCGGTCCCATGAACCCCCATGGCGAGAGGCACGTGCGGCGCGCGACTTTTTTTGAACGGGAACGTACTCCGGATAGCCCGCAACGGCATTGACGCTCGAAACTCAGTGTGCGACCACCTGTCGCCTATGGAAGTGCAATCGGGGGCGGTTAGCTCAGCTGGTAGAGCATCTCGTTTACACCGAGAGGGCCGGCGGTTCGAGTCCGTCACCGCCCACCAATGCTCAGGCCAAGTCGCGATGCAGCGCTTGCGCCCGGGCAGGCTGGCGGCGTGCGACGCTTCGCGTTGCGCTTGACTTGGCCCCGTGCCTATCCTATCCGGCAGGTCTCCTGTGCGGCCATCGCGACGCCGCGTCGCGGGGGAGTAGCTCAGTTGGTTAGAGCGCCGGCCTGTCACGCCGGAGGTCGCGGGTTCAAGTCCCGTCTCTCTCGCCATTCCGTTTGTGTCCAGCCCAGCTCGACCGTCCGCTTACCCCAACGCCCCTTGCTCGGCGAGTCCGCTGCTACTGAACCGGCGGGTGGCGGCAAGGTCGCCGCCATTCATCATGAAGTAGGCTTATCAGCAAGGGCTGCAATCGAGCGTGTCCCTTGGCGACGTGTGACTTAAGCGGCGCGATCACCGAGATCGCCGGTGTTGGCGGGGTTGGTCAGGCGGTAACGGCGGACAGTCCGACGATAGGATCATCGCGTAAAAGCGCGTTCGTTTCCAGCGGCGCGGAGCAAGAGCGCTAGACCGCCCATTCGTCGTTTTGCTCGATGAGCACGGCGCCGGCGAGCCGCGTGACCGCATATAGTATTTCCCAATGCCAGGGAGCATGATGGCTCGGCGCGGCATAAGTCCGGGGAGGCGCGGATCGTGGCCTATCGCTTTGTTCACGCGGCAGACATTCATCTCGACTCGCCGCTGCGGTCGCTGGCGCTGCGCGATCCTGGGCTTGCGGACGTGATAGGCAATGCAACGCGCCGTGCTTTCATCCGGATCGTCGACCTTTGCCTCGACGAACAAGTCGATGCTTTGCTGCTCGCGGGGGATCTCTACGACGGCCACCAGACCTCGATGAAGACGGCGCGGTTTTTGGCCGAGCAGATCCGGCGGCTGCACGAGGCTAGCATTCGCGCGTTCATCATTCGCGGCAACCATGACGCACTCTCAAAGATCACCAAAGAGCTGACTTTTCCCGATTCAGTTAAGGTGTTTGGCGGCCGCGCCGAGGTAGTGGAAATCGTTCGGCGCAAAGGCGATACCCCTATCGCGATCCACGGCCTAAGCTTCGCCCAGCCGCACGCGCCGGAAAGCCTAATCGTCAAGTACAAACCCGCTGTCGAAGGCGCGATCAACATCGGTGTCCTCCATACCAGTCTTGCCGGTGCGCCGGGGCATGACCCCTACTCTCCTTGCAGCCTGGCCGATCTCGCAGCGACAGGATTCAACTACTGGGCGCTCGGCCATATCCACAAGCGCTCCGTTGTGGAGGGCCGGTGCGCAATCGTGATGCCTGGCATGCCGCAAGGCCGGGATATCAATGAGACCGGTTCCAAATCCGTGACTCTGGTCACGATCGCCGACGACCGTTCGATCCGGATCGAGGAGCGTACCACGAGCGTCGCGCAATTCGAACGCGTTTGCACTGACGTGACCAACATCGACAATTGGACCGCGCTGGTACGGGAGATTGGGCGATCGGTGGAGCAGGCGCGGGATGGGTTATCGTCGGAGCAGCTGGTGGTCCGCCTACGCCTGACGGGCACAACGCCGCTTGCCTGGCGAATCCGGCGCGATCTCGATCTCCTTAAGACCGAATTGGATCACCGCGCCGCGGTTATAGGGGCATGCTGGGTCGAGAAGCTGGAAACCGACTGCCACGCGCCAGGCGCGATGGGCGGGTTATCGGACAATCCACTGACGGAGCTGCACCGTTTGATCAACGAAGTGGTCGTTCGGTCTGATGCGTTTCAGATGGACGTAAAGCGTATCGCCGAGGAGCTGCGGGATCAATTACCGCCGGAATGCCGGACCATACTCGGTTCTGACGAGGCGACTTTCGATAGGGCACTCGCGGGTCTGGTAACCGAAGGGGCGGACGACGTGTTGGCGCGGCTTCATGCCGGTGCCGAAGCAGGCGAAAGCTGATGCGCCTCAAGCGCCTTGATCTGACCCGTTACGGCAAATTCACGGATCACAGCATCGATTTCGGCTGGCATAGGGAAGGTGAGTCTGACCTGCACATTGTCTATGGGCCGAACGAAGCGGGCAAATCAACGGCTCTAGCGGGCTTTCTCGATCTTCTTTTTGGTATCGAAACGCGTAGCCGCTTTAACTTCCTGCATCCCTATCCGACAATGCGAGTCGGTGCATCGCTCGAACTTTCCACCGGAACCCAAGAACTTCTTCGGGTCAAGCGGCCGCAGAACAGCCTACTTGATAGCAGCGAGCGGCCGATCTCCGAGGGCGTTATCCTCGGCGAGCTTGGCGGCATCGATCGCGAGTCCTATCGCACCATGTTTTCTCTCGACGACGAAACGCTGGAGGCCGGTGGCGAGAGCATCCTCGCCAGCAAAGGCGATCTCGGTCAGCTTCTCTTTTCGGCGAGTGCAGGCCTAGCCAATTTGAGCCAGCACCTGACCGATCTTCGGGGCGAGGCTGACAAATTCTACAAATACCGCGCCCGCGGCGGCGAACTCGCCGAACTCAAAACCCGCCTTACGGCGCTCAAAGACGAACGGGACCGTATCGACACATTGGCCTCGCAACATGCTCAATTCGTCGAAACCTGCGAGCGAACGGGCTTTCAATATGAGGAGGTATTCGCCAGCCGCAACCGGGTTCAGACGCGGATGAACGAGATCCAGCGCTTTCTAAACGTGTTGCCGCGCCTGACGGAATTGCGGGCGATCCGCGAGCGCCTCGTTCCCCTTGAAAATCTGCCGGTCTCGCCGCTCGGATGGGCCGAGGAATTACCCAAACTGCAAGGCAATGAAATCGAGCTTGCGATTCGCGCGGAGAGCTTAGAGAACGAGATCGCGCAACTTGTGCTGGCCTTGGATGCCATCGTCGTCGACGAGACGGCGTTGAAATTAGCAGACAAGGCCGGGCGGCTTGTCGAACTGCGGGCTCGTTATTTAACCGCTGAGAAGGATATTCCGGAGCGTCTGCTCCAGGCAAGGGAAGCCGAGACGGTAATATCTGGAATTCTCAGCCGGATCGGCCGCAAGGGAGAGGAGGACCCGGCGCGGCTTGTCCTTGGGTCATCTATCCTCGGCTCCTTGCGCGCGTTGATGGAGGCGCGATCGGGTATCGATGCCGCCTGGAAATCGGCGGAAAACGAATTGGCCGAAGCGCGGCGCCGCTTCGGCGAAGCGCAAGCGAAACTCAATACGGCGGGCAGCGGACGGGTAGTGCAACGTGACGGCGAGACTGAGATGGCGTCATTCGCGGCAACCGTTGCAGCCTTGCGAGCGGATGATCATGCCGCTCGCCGGCGTCTCGCCCTTCGTTCACGCGCGTTTCACCTGGAGACCCTCGCCGACCGGCTCCGGGCCCTCAAACCTTGGCAAGGCGATGTTCTGCGGCTTGCCAGCATAGCAGTGCCTGATCATGCTACAATCGAGCAATGGAAGAGTGCGGAGTTAGACATACGCAAGGAGGTCGAGCAGCGCGGCCGCGATGTGGAGCGGCTAATTGCCGAGCGCTTGCGCTTGAGGGCCGAGCTCGATGCTCTCGGCAGCACCGCAGGCGTCGTCAGCGATCGGGAGGCGAGCAATGCTCGCTCGGCGCGGGAGGAAGCCTGGGCCAGTCACCGGCGGACGCTCGATGTGGCTTCCGCGGATCATTTCGAAGCGGCGCTTCGGCACGACGACACCGTCACGAACACGCGCATTGCCCATACCGCTGAACTCGCGAGGCTTCGCCAAATCAACCAGACGCTTGCCGTCGTGGAGGCCGGTTTTTGCCACGCCCAGAACCTTCGAGACCAGGCGCAAGCCGCGCTTCATCATCTTCGTGAGAAGATTGCCGAGGGCTTTCGTGCAATCGTGCCAGGACTGGCGGACGGCCCATCGCTGACGCAAATTGAATCCTGGCTTCGGAGCCGCACCGATGCGCTGGAGGCATGGAGCTTAGTTCGCAACGTGGAGCGCGACTTGCGCGAAGCGGAAGCCGATGCGGATGCGGCGCGAGCAAGACTGGCGGCGGCCTTCGTGGCGGCCGGCATAGCGTATGATGTGGATGTCAGTTTCGAAATCCTGCTGGCCGACGCGCAGATGGCCATCGATCATGAATCAGAAATGAAGGCGCTGCGAACTGCCGTGGAGGATCGCCGGCGCGACTTGGAGTATCGCGAGCGCGGTGCCGAGAGAGTCATTGCAGATGACCGGACATGGGTCAGCTCCTGGACCGCAGCATGTTCCAACTGCTGGTTAGGAGAATCCGGTTCGGCTCCACCGCTGGCGGAGGTTCGCGAGATACTTGCAGCGATCGCCGATCTCGATCCGACGGTTGAAAAAAAGGCTAGTCTTGCCGATCGCATCGCCAAGATGGAAAGGGACAAGGCCGAGTTTACCGCCGAAGTTGTTACCCTCGCCCAGGAATTGAACGTCCCTTTAACGTCGGGTGCGGTCCTTGATCTTGCTGCGGCAATCGAGGATCGCGTCCAGAGAGCGAAAGCAGCAAGGTCGGGCCGGGCAGAAAAGGAGGAGCACCTTAAGCGCACGCAGGAAAAGCAGCGTGCACTCCTCGAGACGATCGCAATTCACGATAAGCGGAAGGCCGAGGTAATGGCCTTCTTTGGTGCCGGTTCGCTCGCTGAAGTAGGGATCGCATTGCAAAGGATCGAAAGTAAAGCGGACCTCCAGAAGCGGGCAGAGCTTGCCACCGGCGATATTCTCAATGCGATCTGCTTGCCGACGCTGGCTCAAGCAGAACAGGCTCTCGACGCCGCAGACCGGTTTGCTCTCGAAGCTGAACTCGTGGAACTTAAGGCTCGTTTCGAGGATCAGGACCAACGCAGCCGCGATCTTTACGCTGCCCTTTGCAAAGCCCTTGATCGGATCGACGCCATCGGTGGAGATGATGCGGTGGCGAGGATCGAGGAGCGGCGGCGCACGATACTGCTCGAGATCGAAGAAGGTGCACTGCGCTATTTAAAGCTGTGTGCCGGTATCGCGGCGGCCGAGCAGGCACTGTGGGTCTATCGCGACCTGCATCGCAGTTCCATGATGGCGCACGCCTCCAGGGCATTCGGAACGATCAGCCGAGGAGCCTATAAAGGCCTGACCACCCAGCCCGGTAAGGAAAGCGAAATCCTGGTTGCCATCGGCGCCGAAGGCGGATCGAAGGTCGCGTCCGAATTGTCGAAAGGGACACGGTTCCAGCTCTATCTGGCGCTTCGTGTCGCGGGTTATCACGAATTCGCCTTGTCCCGCCGGCCGGTTCCCTTCATTGCCGACGACATCATGGAGACATTTGATGATTTTCGTGCCGAAGAGGCATTCCGGCTCTTCGCTGACATGGCCAATGTGGGTCAGGTGATCTATTTCACCCATCATCAGCATATCTGCGAGATTGCGGGGCGGATTTGTCCAGGCGCCAAAATACATCACCTTACATAATTTTACTCAGTCGCAAGGCCGCAAGCTCCCTCTGCCGATAATCGACTCTACGGTGAGATTCACTCGCCGGCGGCCTCTCGTAAAACCGGCCGGTACGTTAGGTCCCGGTTTGCCGTAGGGCAAACCAATTTCAATCTGCCCCACCACTGGTTATTATAGAGAGATGCCACAGCTTGATCCGCGCCTAACCCCCGCGCGCCCCGATCTCGCGGCCGCCTATTTGCGTGGCCAAGTCGCGGCCGGAGCTTACGTGGAAGGCCACGCGTGGCATGTCCGCGCCGGCACGACCGCTCTGCGCCACGCGCCAGCTCCCGATGCACCCCTCGTCACCCAGGCGCTGTTTGGCGAAGAAGTGATGCTTTACGAGGACCACGAAGGTTTTGGCTGGGTTCAGCTCGCGCGCGATGGTTACGTCGGCTATATGCCCATGGCCGCGCTGGCGGAAGGACTGATCAAGTCGACCCACCGTGTAACCGTCAACCGGACCTTCGTTTATCCGGGGCCCGACCTGAAGCTGCCTCCCCGCGATGCCTTGCCGCTCGGCGCTGCAGTTCGCGTCGTTGCGACACAAGGCGGGTTTGCCAAAATCGGCGATGCCGCTTTCGTCTTCGCGGAACATCTGCTGGCGTGGGAGAAGAGCCAAAAAGACTTCGTCGCCATCGCCGAGCGGCTGTTGCATGCGCCCTATCTCTGGGGTGGCAAAACAAGCCTCGGCATCGATTGCTCCGGCCTCGTGCAGATTTCGCTCGACGCGGCCGGGATTGCTGCGCCGCGCGACACTGATTTGCAGGAACTCGCGCTTGGGTCACCACTCGCCATCGACGCGGACCTTGCGGGCTTGCGGCGCGGCGACCTCGTCTTTTGGCGCGGGCACGTTGGCATCATGCGCGATGAGACGACGCTATTGCATGCCAATGCCCATCATATGCTGGTTGCAAGCGAACCTTTACGCGTCGCGCGCGACAGAATCTTTGCCAAGACTTCGCAGCCGGTCCGCGCGATAAAGCGGTTCGCTCCGGCCTGAACGAACGCGCAGAGATCAGCGCGGCCAGCGTGGAGATCCGCGTAGCAAACCGGCGAAAATGGCGGCGGCAAGGACAAATCCCACCACGGGAATCAAAATTAAAAAAGCGCCCAACACAAAAATGAGCAGGGCGATCGAAATAACACCCCCCAGCAAGAAGAAAGGCAGGAGACTAAACCGTCCCGTCTTGGCCACATAGATGTGGTGGCTGCCGCGCTCGGCCTCGCGCACCCAGAACGTGTTTTGGGGCTCGCTAACGTGCGTGCCGCCTGGGGGAATAATCTCCGGTTCGGAACGATAGCCGTCGTCTGGGGGAAAGCGCCGGTCGATCATGGTCATAAGGCCGAGCTAAGAGTTTCTCGGTTTTAAATAGGGATGGTTTCTGTTGGCCGCAATTGGTCCTTGCCGCGAAAAAGGAAATGATCGCCGAGTTGGTCCACCGGAGGCTGTGTCTTCTGGTCGCTACCCATACCAATTTTGAGCGACTTGCGATTGATTTGGTGCCCCCCGATCCGGAAGCTCTAGAATGCAGGTTGCTCCGGCGGCGGCGAAAGAGGTCTCCATTTGGAACGAGCGAACCTTGTGCCTACTAACGCAAGGCCGCGGTCCTGCGCAGGGTAGTTCCACGCTTCGCGGCCTGCTCCGGACGCAAGCGGGGCTGCTTCCATCCGTTCCAAACGGGCGCGGGGCGCGGCAATTCAGCGCATGCGAAATTGCGTTTTTCGCTACCGTCCGCGCGCGTGAAGCTTGGAAGTTCATTGCGTTCGGACGAAATAAGCGATAGTAAAGCAAGCCGTCGCTTGAATCGCCGGGCACGCTTTCAGCAGTCCTTGGTAAAGAACCGCCCGGTCGGGGCATCCAAGGGTCGTGCCGCGATGTTCGTTCGCGCGGAAAGTCGCGTGAACTTGGATGGGTATTTCAGTTGCAAGCCGGAAGCTCGCCCGCCAAAGCACGGCGGCCCAGTTAGGACCAAGCCATGCGCTACGGGTTCGTTTACGGCCCGTTTTTGGGAACAGAATGACATTTAGCGAACTCGGTCTCAGCGAAAAGATTCTCCAAGCCGTCGAGGCCTCTGGGTACCTCACGCCGACTCCCATTCAAGCGGAAGCGATTCCTCAAGTGCTCGCTGGACGCGATGTGCTCGGCATCGCGCAGACAGGCACCGGCAAGACCGCGGCCTTCACGCTTCCGATGTTGTCGCGGCTGGAAAAAGGCCGCGCCCGGGCCCGAATGCCGCGCACGCTGATCTTGGAGCCGACTCGCGAGCTTGCCGCGCAGGTCGAGGAAAGTTTCATTCGCTACGGCGTCAACCACAAGCTCAACGTCGCGCTTCTGATTGGCGGGGTTTCCTTCGGCGATCAGGAAACCAAGATTATGCGGGGCGCCGACGTGCTGATCGCGACGCCGGGCCGGCTGCTGGATTTCTCCGAGCGCGGCAAGCTGCTTCTGACAGGAATCGAAATTCTCGTCATCGACGAAGCCGACCGGATGCTCGACATGGGTTTCATCCCTGACATCGAACGTATCTGCAAGCTGGTGCCATTTACCCGCCAGACTTTGTTCTTTTCGGCGACCATGCCGCCGGAGATCACGAGGCTCACCGAAGCTTTTCTCCATAATCCGGTTCGCATCGAGGTGAGCCGCGCCGCCTCGACCTTAGTTACCACGTCGCAAGGCCTGGTTGCTTCGTCAAGCGGCCCGGCCAAGCGCGAAACCCTGCGCCGCTTGATCCGCGGTGCCGCTAATTTCAAGAACGCGATCATTTTTTGTAATCGCAAACGGGACGTGGCAATCCTCCATAAATCCTTGCAAAAACATGGGTTCAATGCCGGCGTCTTGCACGGGGACATGGATCAGCGCGCCCGCATGGTCTCCCTCGATGCATTCAAGACCGGCGGCGTAGACCTAATCGTTTGCTCGGACGTTGCGGCGCGCGGCCTCGACATTCCAGACGTAAGCCATGTGTTCAACTTCGATGTTCCAACCCACGCCGAGGATTATGTCCATCGCATCGGCCGCACGGGACGGGCGGGCAAAACCGGCGTTGCACTTTCGATCGTTACCGCCGCCGATCAAAAATACATTCTTGAAATCGAGCGGCTGATCGCCCGGAAAATCGATTGGCTCGAGGGAGAAAGCCTCGCCAATCTCCCCGTGGGAAGTGAAACCAGCCAGCAAGCGCCGCGCGGCGCGAGAACGAGGCGCGCTTCGCAGTCCGACGGCGCGCGAGGGCGGGCGAGTCCTTCCCGGCAACAAACCATGAGTGAACCCGCCGCCGCCAAGCCAAGCCGTCCGCGACAGCGAGACGGCGCTCGTTCCGCCGTGGAGCCTGCGCCGAAGCCGTCCGCTGTGGTACCCGCGGAGCGCCGGCATCATAACGACGACAATTCGCCGGTCGTTGGCATGGGCGACCACGTGCCGATGTTTATGTTACGTCCTGCCAAGACCAAGGCAGAAAAAGCGCCCGGGAATAAGGTTGATCCGGGAAGAACGCCCGAATAGAGTAAATGACGAAAGGCTCAAACCAAAATCCCGGATTGCTTGGGACGAGCATCGCATAGAAGCCGCCCCGCTCGCCCGCGAAGAGTTTTTTCCAGGATACCGCCCCAGCTCGGATATTGGACGGTCACAGCCGCACCGTTAGGCGAACTGATTTTTCTCCGAAATACTTGGGAAACGCATCCCTAAACGCCTGATTTCGGATGTGACATTGGCAAACAATGTCATGGAAGAATAAAATTTGAGATTGCCTCGGCCGGCAAAAATCGGGTCGATCGAACCTCCCTCCACGAGGGTGACGAGACGAATACAGTGTCGCGGCCTCGGCCCAAATTGCCCGGCATTTTGCATGTCGTCTCTTACCCTGTTCTCTCCAGATAAAGCTTGCCGCCCTTTTCCAAAAACTCGGCGCTCTTTTCTGCCATGCCTTTTTCGCGCGTGGCGATCGCCAAAGCCTCCTCGCGCAAATCCTGAGTGATTTTCATCGAGCAGAATTGCGGCCCGCACATCGAACAGAAATGGGCAGTTTTTTGCGCCTCCTTCGGCAGCGTCTCGTCGTGAAAGAGCCGCGCCGTATCGGGATCGAGGCTCAAGTTGAACTGATCCTGCCAGCGGAAATCGAATCTCGCGCGAGAGACCGCATCATCCCTGATTTGCGCCGCCGGATGACCCTTGGCGAGATCCCCAGCGTGAGCGGCGATGCGATATGTGATGACTCCCACCTTCACGTCGTCGCGATCCGGCAGGCCAAGATGTTCCTTCGGCGTCACATAGCAGAGCATGGCGCAGCCAAACCAGCCGATCATCGCGGCGCCTATCCCTGAGGTGATGTGATCGTAACCCGGTGCGATATCAGTCGTCAGCGGCCCAAGCGTATAGAACGGCGCCTCGCCGCATTCCGCGAGCTGCTTTTCCATGTTGATCTTGATCTTGTGCATCGGCACATGGCCTGGCCCTTCGATCATGACCTGACAGCCCTTGTTCCAGGCGATTTTTGTCAATTCGCCGAGCGTTTCAAGCTCCGCGAATTGCGCCCTGTCATTGGCGTCGGCGATCGAGCCGGGCCGCAGACCGTCGCCCAGCGAAAAAGACACATCGTAAGCGCGCATGATGCCGCAAATCTCATCGAAACGCTCGTAGAGAAAGCTTTCCTTGTGATGGGCGAGGCACCAGCGCGCCATGATCGAGCCGCCGCGCGAGACAATTCCCGTGACGCGCTTGGCGGTCAGCGGCACATAGGCGAGGCGCACGCCAGCATGGATCGTGAAATAATCGACGCCTTGTTCGGCCTGCTCGATCAAGGTGTCGCGAAAAATCTCCCAGTTTAGTTTTACAGGATCGCCGTCGACTTTTTCGAGCGCCTGGTAAATCGGCACCGTGCCGATCGGCACCGGCGCGTTGCGGATGATCCAATCGCGGATATTGTGGATATTGCGCCCGGTCGAGAGATCCATCACCGTATCGGCGCCCCAGCGGATCGCCCAGACCATTTTCTCGACTTCCTCGGCGGCGGAAGAGGTCACCGCCGAATTGCCGATATTGGCATTGACCTTGACGAGGAAATTGCGGCCGATGATCATCGGCTCGAGTTCTGGATGGTTGATGTTGGCGGGGATGATCGCGCGGCCCTTCGCGATTTCGTCGCGGACGAATTCCGGCGTTACGAAGGAAGGGATTGCGGCGCCAAAACTCTCGCCATCGGC
>DATBQJ010000081.1:0-19295 GCA_036560885.1 Methylocella sp. | reverse complement strand
AATTCAGGATGAAACCATAGGTGAACTGGATGAAGAGAGTCGCAAATTGGCCCTGTCGATTTTTGCTTTGGAACTCGCGCATACGGCTGTTGTCAGTATTGGCCGGTATGACCCTAGCCTAAAATTTTATCAGCGAACTCTCAGTCTGCAAAGTCGGCTTCCGGGGCTTCGCCTTCCGATTCAGTTTCAGTCCGAGGCGCCTGTCCAAACCACTGCCGAGGCCGACAAATAGCCTCGCAAGATACTCGCCGGACTATGAGGCAAACACGTGAACACGCCTTTGGATGAGGCGAACCCAGATGCTGAACATTGATGATTTTTGCAAAGGCTGCAATTTCGATTGGGAGATCATCATCCTCTGCGTCCGGGGTTATCTGATACTACATAGGTTTTACAATTTGACCACGAATCTCGCCGCGGGGGTAAGCCGCAGTGTGGAGATTAATATAAAACTTGCCGTTCAGGAGCTCATTGTCCAGGGCCTTTGCCGTAGGCTTGGTCAAAATCGCAGAGCCCTCGATCGGACTGTGGTTTACAATAACGCGAACCTTGATGGAGCCATACTTGCCGATGCCTGCGGGTCCGTGGAAATCCGTCTGCGTCACAGGGCCGGTCAACCCCGAATATGTGATGGTCCAAGTCAGCTTTTTCGTCTTTGTGTCGTAGGTTCCCGTAAAAGTTCCGGTGCCTGCGCTCGTCGAAGGCGGCGTTTCTTCGCTGCCCTTCAGATCGGCTTTCAGGTTCACTATTTCAGCGCGCGAAGGCCCGTATGAGGTGAGCAGCACGGCAGACGTCGTGGCAACGAGTGCCAGCATGGCCTTATGGTTTGACATTTGGCATTTTCCTTCTCTTTGAATGAATACGGTAGCGAGTTGCCTTTAAGACCCAATAATGACATTTGCCCACGAAAGCTATTGCGCCAGAATGGCGCACGCTTTTCGAGAAAAGCGCGCAACGGACCCGGAAAAGCGCATGCGATGGGATGGAGGCTCGGACATCCCGCGTGGACTTCACGGTGCGTCCGGTGGTCTCCGTGTGAGGATCTTGCGGCCCGTGAACATTGCCGACGTGATGCTGCCGCCTTCATGAAGTTCAGTGAGAACCACCGCAATGAGGTGGAGCGCAATAAGGATCGCCAGAGCGTAGAACGTAAATTCGTGGACCTCGACGAACGGTCCGCGGAATGAACGCATGGCCTCGTATGATGCCTTGTCGATCATGTCCACGGCGCCTGGTTGAACGATCGACGGGTCAACGCCGGGAGCGGCGACCCACTGCGCAAACCAGTGACCGAACGGCGGCCAGAACAGGTCCGTTCCGGCGATGACAAGGCCGGTCACCAATTGGACGAGCAGGAGCAGGAGGAGCAAGGACACCCCGATGCGTGCAATGGGATTGTGTCCCACGAATTGTTGCGGCTCTCCAGACAAGAACGAAGCCGCATAGGCGCGCAATGACGCCAAATAACCAGGGCCGCCCGGCAAAATGCTTCGCCATCGCGCGTAGCGGTTGCCAAAGAACGCCCATATAAATCGCCAGAGAAGATTAAACGCCATCACATAGCCGAACGACACATGGATGCTTTTCAGCAGGATTTTACCGGCAGAGGATAGGCCCAGCGCGTCATCATTGAGAATCACGAGACCCGTCGCGATGAGCCCAAGAACGGCAAGTGCGTTGATCCAATGGAACCAACGCGTAGGAACATCCCACGCAAAATATTCCTTGTACCCGGGGGCATGGCTCGGCGTTTGTTGTGTCATGCGCGGAATCCCTCGCCGCCAATCAGCCGCACCTCCGGTACAAGAGGTGCTCTCCAAAGGAACTTGCTGCTCTATTATCCACAGGGCGGGAGCGCCTTGATGTGTATCAAAATATGGACATTTCGTCCACTCTGTCAGTGTGGCTGAGGAAATGCTCGACGCCCGGTGCGCAGTCGATTAGGACCGCTTGGTTCTCGACGTTCTCATGCATGCGCAGGCTTCTGAAAAGTCGGGAAAAGCGCCTCGTGTCATGATCACCAATAAGCCAAATTCGTGCAGTGCTGTGCGCAAAGATATGGGACTACGAATCGGACATCACCGGCACAGGGGACTGAACAATCGAGCAGAACGTCCATATCTGCCCACAAGGCGAAGGGAGCGGATCATAAATCAGTTCAAATCGCCCTTAGAAGTGAGCGGGTGCAATAGTCGATAATGGAAAATTTAACCCCTTGCGAACGGCGCCTTCCTCTTCAATCATCGCGGTATTCATTATTGGTTGTATTCTGTTCACGCCCACACAGCAGGCAGGCATCCGGGGAAACGTGACCCGTGCGGTACCGGAACATGCGGCCGAACGACTCGATCCGTTACTTCTCTATTCCGTCAAAGGGATCGTAAACACCGCGAAAAATTTCGGCCACCCGCCACGCGGTTATAGAGTCTTGAGGAAAGCCCATGCATACTATCAAATATCGAACGACCGAGGAAAGGCTGCGCCCGCGCCGAACCAAACTCCAAATTCCGGGATGGGCAGGCAAACCAGAGCCCCGTGCGGACGGCTCTCACGAATATGCGTGGCACTGCGTTCCATTCTCAGAGGCTGCACAATATGGCGTTGAGGTGTTCTACCCATACGGCAATGAGTTGCGCGTGAGCACGAAAGGCGGGCAACTTGTGTTCGACAGCGATTTCGAACCTGCTCCCAATGATGGCAGGCAATGGCCGCCGTTCAGGAGCTTCGGCGAACAATTTTACACCTATCAGATCCTTCTCGACTTGAAGGTCGACGAGGGGCTAGCGATCAAAATCGAACCCCATCCACGTTTTTATACCGATCCTACGGACACCGTTCCGATCGCCGTGCCGGCACTCTTGAGGGAGTGGTGGCCGATGATATTCTTCCTGGTCTTCAAATCACCTGCCGAAGGCCGCACGCATATTTTCAGAGCCAACGAGCCGTTCGCGCAATTTACGGTGATCCCTGCGGACTCTGATTTCGAGCTTGTCGAAATGAGTGAGGAGGAAGCCGCCGAGCGAGAATTGCAGGCTCGGCGAATTCACGCGAGCCGTACCACTCTGTCCGCGGATTCCCAATGGGTTTCGGCGTCGAACACGGTATTTGACGCGACTTACCGGCGTATCCATGGCGCGGCGAGGAAACTCCCAAGCCGCTAGCAAAGACGGCGTGAATAGGTCGATCAAATGAGTGTCCGGTCGATTGTGGGTTCGGCGTGATAACCGGTCCTGGAATATCTCTGAGTTTGATGCCGACGCGGGTTATTCGTCGTCCTCCCCTCCTTGGGGAGCGTAATTGTAAGGATAATAGTACGGATAATACGAATGATGGTGTTGGTGATGATGGTGATGATGATAATAGGGGGGCTGATAATAAGAGTTGTGATGATGATGGTGGTGATGATGGTGCGGGTAGTAGTCCCAATACTGCGCCAGTCTCACGTTTGGGTTCCGCTTGACTTCCACCTCGGCGCGTGCGGCGTCCGCTGAGTCAACGGCCTTCAGCAGAGCGGTGGCATTCGGGATCGGCTGGAGCAGTTCCGCATAAGACCGAGGGCTCACGATTTCGGTCACGTTTTGCGCGGGGGAGGCGTCCGCCGCATGCATCGACGCAAGGGAAGTGATAGCACCTGCAAGACCTGCGATCTTCTTGTCCATTTTGACCTCCACGGAACCGTTCGTGCTGGCGCGCACAACTCAAGTTTAATCAACCTAGCTCACTAACTATGAACATTGACCGAACGAAGTGCGCTTATCGCCATTTCGCGGATCGTTCCCAATCCAATTTTTTGCGCCCATTCGGAGACGCGATTTTGCCCCTGTCCCGACGCCAGCCGGTCAAAGTTTCAGAAATACACGTCCTCCGATTCGAGATCCTCCATGTTGCGGACGGTCCGCTTTCGACCCCGGTTAGCTGTCTATCCTCGGCATTGACGAATTCGCAACAGATCTCGTCATGCCGTCGGCGGGGAAGCTGGTCGCGTCGGCTGGCAAGTGAAAATACATCTTGATCCGGAGTTCAAGCGGCTTGGCTGGCAGGAACTCCGGAGCGAAAGCCGTTAAACCACAGGCTTACAATCTCACCGTCGCCGACGTCTACTTAGGGCGGAGCGGCCAGACCATCCTCCTGGTCTAGAACGCGAAAGTATCAAACGACAGACTATCGCAAATTGCCGCATGCAGCACCGCGTGCAGACCGCTCAATGTCAAACACACATCGGCCAGAGTGGCTCCCTCCGTCGGCGACGCCAATTCTCAATAACCAGTAGCTGATTTTATTCATCCCCTTAGCTATCGAACGACCAAAGAGACAGCAAGCCTGAACCACAGCGACAATGCTCCCGGCGCTATTGACAGGGAAAACCAACGGAAGTGACAGCGGCCTCGCCGATCGCCTGTCTTTCCACGCCAGAGCGCTACGACCCTATCAAGCTTGTTGCATAGCCCCAGTTCCTGCCCCTTCTAATCATCCTCGCTCATGGGCCGCGTCTCGTACCCGTGACGCGTGGGGGGCAGTCATGGGGGCGTATACTCTCCGGCCGGAAGCGGTTTCTCGCGGCGCGCGCATGCTGCGCACGGCGTTGGGATCGGCGATCGCGGCGTGGCTTGAAGATCCTAGCGTCATCGAGGTCATGCTCAATCCGGATGGCCGCGTCTGGATCGACCGGCTGACCGATGGGCTGGCGGACACGGGCGAATGGCTGGCGCCCGCCGACGGCGAACGAATCATTCGTCTCGTCGCCCATCACGTCGGCGCCGAAGTCCATCCAGCTAGCCCGCGCGTTTCAGCAGAACTACCCGAAACTGGCGAGCGTTTCGAAGGCCTGCTTCCGCCGATCGTCGCGGCGCCTGCCTTTGCCATCCGCAAACCGGCCGTTGCCATCTTCACGCTCGACGATTACGTCGCCTTCGGAATCATGGCGCCGGAACAGGCGACGTTCTTGCGGCTTGCGGTCGAGAAGCGCCGCAATGTGCTGGTCGCCGGTGGGACGTCCACCGGTAAGACAACGCTCGTCAATGCGTTGCTCGCGGAAGTCGCCAAAACTTCCGACCGCGTGATCCTGATCGAGGACACGCGCGAGCTCCAATGCCAAGCGCCAAACCTTGTCGCCCTGCGCACCAAGGACGGCGTCGCGTCGCTGTCCGATCTCGTCCGCTCCTCCTTGCGCCTGCGTCCCGACCGTATCCCGATCGGTGAAGTGCGTGGGGCCGAAGCGCTTGATCTTCTGAAAGCCTGGGGCACCGGTCATCCAGGCGGAATTGGCACGATCCACGCGGGGTCAGCAATGGGCGCGCTGCGGCGCCTCGAACAGCTGATTCAAGAAGCCGTGGTGACCGTACCCCGCGCGCTGATCGCCGAGACGATCAACGTCATTGCGGTCCTCGCCGGACGCGGTTCCCAACGCCGGCTCATCGAGCTCGCCGTGGTCGATGGCCTCGATAAGCGGGGCGACTATCGCCTCATCTCGTCCCTCAAATCCACTTCCCTTGGAGATCCTGCATGAACAAGCCTTTCCTCTCGCTACGTGACTCTACCCAAATCGTTCTTACCACGCTGTTGTCTGTCTCATTGCCGTTGCTGGCGACAGGCTCGGCGCATGCCGCCGGCTCGAACATGCCCTGGGAGCAGCCGCTGCAACAGGTGCTACAATCAGTCGAGGGCCCGGTCGCCAAAATCCTCGCGGTGATCATCATCATCACGACCGGCCTGACACTCGCCTTCGGCGATACGTCGGGCGGTTTCCGCCGGCTCATCCAGATCATTTTCGGCCTGTCGATCGCCTTCGCCGCGTCGAGCTTTTTCCTGACGTTCTTTTCCTTCGGCGGCGGGGCGCTGGTCTGATGGGCGGAATCTTGTCGCACGAATCCGTGGCGGGTTTCGACGCACCGGTTCATCGGGCGTTGACCGATCCGATCCTGCTCGGCGGAGCGCCGCGCGCGGTCGCCATCGCCAATGGCACGCTGGCCGCAGCCGTTGGGCTTGGCCTGCGGCTCTGGATCCCAGGTCTCGTCATTTGGGCGATTGGACATGCGGCGGCCGTCTGGGCCGCGAAGCGGGATGCGCAATTCGTGGATGTGGTGCGCCGTCATCTGCGCTACCCCGCGCATTTTGGGGTGTGAGCCGATGCTGAACCTCGCCGAATATCGCAAAAAGCCGCAACGCCTCGCGGACTTTTTACCCTGGGCTGCCCTCATCGCGCCGGGGATCGTGCTTAACAAGGATGGTTCATTCCAGCGCACCGCCCGGTTCCGGGGTCCCGACCTCGACAGCGCTACGCCGGCCGAGCTCGTCGGCACGACAGCACGCCTCAACAACGCCTTGCGCCGGCTGGGGTCTGGCTGGGCCATTTTTGTCGAGGCGAGCCGGGTTCCGGCCCAAACCTATCCGCGCAGCCAGTTTCCGGACAGGGTCTCCGCACTCGTGGATGTTGAGCGCCGCGAGCAATTCGAGGAAGAGGGCACGCATTTTGAGAGTTTCTATTATCTGACCTTCGTCTGGATGCCGCCCGCCGAGGATGCGTCCCGCGCGGAAGGCTGGCTCTATGAAGGAAAATCCCGCCAAGACCTTGACGGCAAAGAGCTTCTCAAGAGCTTTGCCGATCGCACCGACCGTATCCTGCAACTCATCGACGGGTTTGTGCCCGAGGCCTATTGGCTCGATGACGAAGAGACGCTGACCTACCTCCACGCCTGTGTCTCGACCAAGCGGTATCGCGTGCGTGTTCCCGAGACCCCCATCTATCTCGACGCGCTGTTGGCGGACCAGCCCCTGACCGGCGGGCTCGAGCCGAGGTTGGGACCGCATCATCTGCGCGCCCTGACCATCATCGGGTTCCCAACCACGACTTTTCCGGGGATCCTGGACGATCTCAATCGCCTCGCCTTTCCCTATCGCTGGTCGACCCGCGCGATCATGCTCGACAAGACGGATGCAACACGGCTGCTCACAAAAATCCGCCGGCAATGGTTCGCCAAACGCAAGTCGATCGCCGCGATCCTGAAGGAGGTGATGACCAACGAGGCCTCCGCGCTCCTCGACACGGATGCCGCCAACAAAGCGGCGGATGCGGACATGGCGTTGCAGGAGCTGGGATCGGACGAGATCAGTCAGGCCTATGTCACCGCCACCGTGACCGTCTGGGACGTAGATGCTGGCAAGGCCACCGAAAAGTTGCGGCTGGTCGAAAAAATCATCGAGGGCCGCGATTTTACCTGCATTTCTGAGACGGTGAATGCCATCGAGGCCTGGCTCGGCTCCTTGCCGGGTCACGTCTACGCCAATGTCCGGCAGCCGCCGGTCTCGACTCTAAACCTTGCCCATATGATTCCCCTCTCGGCAGTCTGGGCCGGGCCGGCGCGCGATGATCATTTCGATGCGCCGCCGTTGTTCCTCGCCCGGACGGAAGGCTCGACGCCCTTCCGTTTCTCACTCCATGTCGGGGATGTCGGCCACACATTGATCATTGGGCCGACCGGCGCCGGCAAAAGTGTGCTGCTGGCGCTGATGGCCCTGCAGTTTCGGCGTTATGCTGACGCCCAGATTTTTGCCTTCGATTTCGGCGGATCGATCCGGGCAGCAGTGCTTGCCATGGGCGGCGACTGGCATGATCTCGGCGGTGCCCTGTCCGAAGACGCGGAACAACCGGTCGCTCTGCAGCCGCTCGCCCGGATCGGCGAATATGTCGAAGAGGCCTGGGGGGCGGAATGGGTTGCCGCCATCCTTGCCCGCGAAGGCGTTGCCATCACGCCGGACGCTAAGGAGCACATCTGGTCGGCGATCACTTCGCTTGCCTCGGCGCCGGTTGCGGAGCGCACCCTTACCGGCCTCTCGGTGTTGCTGCAATCCAACGCCCTGAAACAGGCGCTTCAGCCCTATTGTCTTGGCGGGCCGTTTGGCCGCCTGCTCGATGCGGAAGCCGAGCGGCTTGGCGCCGCCGATGTGCAGGTGTTCGAAACAGAAGGCCTCATCGGCCGGGGCGCGGCGCCCGCCGTTCTTTCTTATCTCTTTCACCGCATTGAAGGCCGGCTCGACGGGCGGCCGACTCTGCTCATCATCGATGAAGGTTGGCTCGCCCTCGACGACACCGGTTTCGTGCGGCAGCTTCGGGAGTGGCTCAAGACGCTGCGCACGAAGAACGCATCGGTCATCTTCGCCACCCAATCACTCGCCGACATCGAGACGAGTGCCATCGCACCCGCTCTTATCGAAAGCTGCCCGACGCGCATCTTCCTGCCCAATGAGCGCGCGATCGAGCCGCAAATCACCACCATCTATCGGCGGTTCGGATTGAACGACCGGCAGATCGAGATCATCAGCCGGGCCACGCCCAAACGTGATTACTACTGCCAGTCCCGGCGCGGCAACCGCCTCTTCGAACTCGGGCTGGGCGAAGTCGCTCTCGCTCTAACCGCCGCCTCTTCCAAATCCGACCAGGCCGCCATTGCCGTCGCTCTCGCGACTTCTGGCCGCGAGAATTTCGCGTCCGCGTGGCTGGCGGCCAAAGGCGTCGTATGGGCCGCCGATCTCCTCCACAGCATGACTCCAGAGGCTTTGTGATGTTGCACAAAAATCATCTCACTTCGGTCGCCCCACTTCTCGCGATGATCCTCGTGACGGCAGTTGGCACGCCCGTGCGTGCGCAAATGCTTGTCTTCGATCCGTCGAACTACAGCCAGAACCTGCTGACCGCCGCCCGCTCCCTGCAGCAGATCCAAAATCAGATCAAAAGCCTGCAAAACGAAGCGCAGATGCTGATCAATCAGGCAAAGCAGCTCGAACAGCTTCCAACGACGGTGCTCAACGACGTCGAGCGGGACTATTCGCAGATCGAGACCCTGCTGAAACAAGCCAATGGCATCACCTACAACGTGCAGTCCATGAATCAGGCGTACTCGCAACGCTACCCCGTCTCGATCAGTTCAGCGACCAGCGATCTGCAGATGATCGCCAGCGCGCAACAGCGCTGGCAGGACTCGCTGTCGGCCTTCCAACATTCCCTTACCCTTGGCGCCGGCGCGGTGCAAAACTTGCCCACCACGCAGGCACAGACGGCCTCCCTGCTCGCAAGCAGTCAATCCTCCGTCGGCATCCTGCAGGCGACTCAGGCCGGTAATCAACTAGTCGCGGTGCAAACGAGACAGCTGGCGGATCTGACCGCTTTGCTCGCGGCACAGGGCCGCTCCCAGGCGCTGGAGCAGGCGCGGAAGGCGGAGGCCGAGGGCCAAGCTCAGGAGCAGCTCCGCCGCTTCTTGAGCCCTGGCCAGGGCTACCAGCCGCAAACCGTCCAGATGTTCCATTGAGGCCAGCCGATGGATTCGAACACGGTCTTACGCGTTGGCGCGGTGGGTTTGCTGGGGCTTATGCTGTTCGGCGCCGCCTTCGCGTTGCATGAGCCCGACGCCCCGGGACCGGTCCGCGTCTTCCCCGCCGTCCTGCCAGCCGATCCGCTCGCCGCCGAACTCACCCGCTGCCGAAAACTCGGTCTGGGGGCCGCCGACAATCAAGCCTGCGAAGAGGCATGGGCCGAGAGCCGCGCCCGGTTCTTCTCGCCGCCCAACGTGTCCAGGGAGCACTGATAATGGGCGGCAGCGGCGTCATCGACCAATTCCTGAATGTGTTCACGACCTATATCGATTCCGGCTTCGGCCTCCTCGGTGGTGATGTCCGATTTCTGTCGCAGACGCTGATCGCGCTCGATATCACGCTTGCGGGCCTCTTCTGGGCGCTTGCGGGCGAGGCGGACGTCATCGCGCGGCTCATCAAGAAGACGCTTTATATCGGCTTCTTCGCCTTCCTTATCGGCAATTTCAACAAGCTCTCCAAGATCATCTTTGACAGCTTTTCGGGCCTTGGCCTGAAGGCCGCAGGCTCGGGCCTGTCGGCCACGGATTTTTTGCATCCAGGTCGCATCGCGCAGGTTGGTCTCGACGCCGGCATGCCGATCCTCACGGCCGCGGGGCAGCTGATGGGCTATGTGTCCTTCTTCGAGAATTTCGTTCAGATCACCGTCCTCATGATCGCCTGGGCGATCGTCGTCATTTCCTTTTTTATCCTTGCTGTCCAGCTCTTCATCACCTTGATCGAGTTCAAGCTGACGACGCTTGCCGGTTTCATCCTCGTTCCTTTTGGCCTTTTCAACAAGACCTCTTTCTTGGCCGAAAAAGTCCTCGGCAATGTTGTCGCCTCGGGCATAAAAATCCTCGTGCTCGCCGTCATCATTGGCATCGGCACAAGTCTCTTTTCACAGTTCACCCAGGGTTTTGGCGGCAATCAGCCGACGATCGAGGATGCGCTCTCCCTCGTGCTGGCTTCATTGTCGCTTCTCGGCCTCGGCATCTTCGGTCCCGGCATCGCGACGGGCCTCGTTTCGGGAGCGCCGCAGCTTGGCGCCGGCGCGGCGATCGGCACGGGGCTCGCGGCGGCCGGACTCGGCGCAGCGGGCGTGATCGGCGCCCGTGCCGGTGCCGGCGCTCTTGTTGGCGCCACGTCTTTCGCCGCGCGCGGTGGCGCTGCAATGGCGGGTGGCGCGGCCACCGCCTACGGCCTCGCCGCGACAAGCTCCGATGAGACCGGCCTGCGCAGGGTTGGGGCCGGAATGACGGGCGTCGCCAAGGCCGGGATCGGCGCCGCCGCACAGCCCTTTCGCAAAAGTGCTTCCAGCGGCCCTCCCGAATGGGCGCAACGCATGCGCCGCGACCAGGCCATGAGCCATGGACTCTCCACCGCCGCCCATGCCGTACGTTCCGGCGAGCACGGCGGTGGATCCACTTCCGTTTCTCTCCACCAGGACGATCAGTCATGACCTCCTTTCGCCGACCCTCGGTCCGCTACGGCAAGACGCCGGAGCCGGAAACACCCTATCAACGCGCCGCACAAGTCTGGGACGATCGCATCGGCTCGGCCCGCGTCCAGGCCCGCAATTGGCGGCTGATCGCGTTCGGCAATCTGGCCCTCGCCGCCGGGGTCGCCGCCGCGCTCGTCTGGCAGTCTTTGAGCGGAACCATCGTGCCCTGGGTCGTACAGGTCGACCAGTTCGGCGCGGCGCAGGCGGTGGCGCCAGCAATCGCAGACTATCGTCCAACCGATCCGCAGATCGCCTGGCACCTGGCGCGGTTCATCGAAGAGGTTCGCAGCATCACCGCCGATCCGGTCATCATCCGGCAGAACTGGCTTCAGGCCTACGAGTTCGTCACCGACAAAGGCGCGCTCGCTCTCAACGATTACGCCCGCGCCAATGACCCTTTCGGCAAGGTCGGACGGGTTCAGGTGGCGACGGATGTCTCGAGTGTGATCCGCGCCTCGGGCGAGTCCTTCCGCGTCGCCTGGACGGAGCGCCACTACGAGAATGGCGCCCTCGCCGCGACAGAACGCTGGACCGCCATTCTGACCATCGTGGTCGAGCCCCCGCGCGACGCAGAGCGCCTGCGCAAAAATCCGCTCGGCGTTTTTATCCATGCCATCAACTGGTCGAAGGAACTCGGCTAATGCGCCTTAACGTTTTGTCTGCGCTTCTTATCACCTCCACTTCGCTCACCGCCTGTGCGACCTTCAAACCGCCAGCGATCGACTATGACCGCGATTATGCACCCGCCGTTCTCGACACCGATCCGCCGAAGCCGGTCAAAGTCGTGGCGCTCCGCACACCCTTGCCTTTGCCCGGTCAGCTGAAACCGCTGCCGAACGGAAAACCGATGCCGGAGCCAAAAGATCCGTCGGTCCGGGTCGCCACGGCCAATGAAGCCGCTCGCGTGCAGCCGACCCGTGACGGCTACATCAACGCCGTGCAGGTCTATCCCTTTACCGAGGGCGCCCTCTACCAAGTCTATACCGCGCCCGGCCAAGTGACCGATATCGCGCTCCAGGAAAGCGAGCAGCTCGTCGGCTCCGGCCCGGTCGCCGCTGGCGACACGGTCCGCTGGATCATCGGTGATACGGAAAGCGGCACGGGACCCTCGCGAAAAGTGCATATTCTCGCCAAGCCCACCCGGCCCGACCTCATGACCAATCTCGTCATTAATACCGATCGGAGGACCTATCTTCTCGAGCTGAGATCGACGGAAAAAACCTATATGGCCTCCGTCTCCTGGCAATATCCGCAAGACCAGCTCATCGCCTTGCGGCGGCAGAACGTCGAGGCTCAGGCAGCAGCGCCGATCCAAAGCGGCATCGATATCACCCGCCTGCGGTTTCGTTACGCCATCGAGGGCGATGATGCACCCTGGCGCCCGACCCAGGTTTTTGACGACGGCGCCAAAGTCTATATCGAATTCCCGCGGGGCATAGCCCAGGGCGAGATGCCGCCCCTGTTCGTCATTGGCCCGGAAGGCGGCGCCGAGCTCGTCAATTATCGATCGCGCCAGAACTATTACATCGTCGACCGGCTCTTTGCGGCGGCCGAACTCCGTCTCGGCAGTGACAAGCAACAGAAAGTCCGCATCGTGCGCACCGACGGGAGACCGCGGTGAGCGACAAAGCAAAAGAGGACGGCGAGGACCCCAGGACTGAGACCGCAGCCGGCTTTCGCCTCCGGCCCGAGCGCCCAAGGGTCATGCGCCTGTCGCGCAAGGTGCTCGCCGGCCTGGCCGGTGTCGCAAGCCTCGCGATCCTTGGCTCGCTCATCTGGGCGCTCGGCACCGGCAAACGCACCCCGCAAAGTGGCCAGGAGCTCTTCAATACGGACAACAAGACGCCGCCCGACGGTCTCGCGGCGTTGCCGAAAGACTACTCAGGTCTGCCACAAAACGTTCCGCAGCTAGGCCCGCCGCTCCCGGGCGATCTCGGCCGCCCCATCCTCAATGCCCATTCCGCCGGTCCCCCCGCGTCAGGATTTGAGACAACAGAACAGCGCATCGCGCAAGAAAGCGAGGCGGCGCGTACCAGCCGATTGTTTTCGACGACCAGTGCAAGAGAACGGCCGGAGATCGGATCAGTGCTTGCGACGGCGGCCACCACAGGTGGCGCGCCGAACCCATCCTTTGCGGCGGACCAGAAGCCGTTGATCGATCCCGCCTCCCTTCAGAACATGCAGGACCACAAACTCGCCTTTCTCAACGCTCCTACGGATCGCCGCACCGTCAGCTCCGACCGGCTGATGAATCCGGCCTCTTCCTATGTCCTGCAAGCGGGCACAGTGATTCCGGCGGCTTTGATCACCGGCGTCCAATCCGACTTGCCGGGCCTGATCACCGCGCAGGTCACGGAGAACGTCTACGATAGCCCGACAGGCCGTTTCCTTCTCGTACCGCAAGGCGCCAAATTGATCGGCAGCTATGACAGCCAGGTGTCCTTCGGCCAATCGCGCGTCCTGCTCGTTTGGAACCGGATCGTTTTTCCGAACGGCCAATCGATCGTGCTCGAGCACCAGTCTGGCGCCGACACAGAAGGCTATGCCGGGCTCGAGGATGGCGTTGATTATCATTGGGGCAATCTTTTGAAGACGGCGGCGCTCTCGACCTTGCTCGGCGTCGGCGCGGAGCTTGGCTCGAACGGCAATCAAAGCGATCTCGTCCGCGCCTTGCAGCGCGGAAGCCAGGATTCGATCAATCAGTCCGGCCAGCAACTCGTCCGCCGCCAGATCAATGTCCAGCCGACCCTCACCATCCGGCCCGGCTTCCCGGTGCGGGTCATTGTCAACCGCGATCTCGTGCTCGCGCAATATCAGGGATAAGGACTTGGCACTATGACCAAACTGAAACTCTCCGCCGTGTCCGACGACAGACCGGTGAAGATTGCCATCGACCTTCCCGCCGCCGTCCACCGCGACCTTGCGCTTTATGCCGAGCTGCTCGCCAAGGAAACCAGCCAGGCCGCGGTCGAACCGGCAAAGCTGATCCCACCGATGATCGCGCGCTTCATGGCGAGCGATCGGGCTTTTGCGAAAGCAAAACTCGCCAAGAATTAATGAAGGTCTTTCATATCGTCTGCGCCGCCCACGGCGGATTGGTTGGGCACATTCCAGGTCTTCGAGAGCGTTCGGGCAAGGCTGATGAACCGGCGTAGAGCCTGGTTGCTGTTGCGCAGCAGCCAGACGCCGCTGAACTGCAGCAGATCTGAATTTCCGGCGATCGGCCGAAAAACCACATGCGGAAAGGATGTGCCGCTTGTTGCTTCGGTCGTCAGACTGATTCCTTGTCCAAGTGCTACCATGTGCATGAGTGTGTCGCGTGCCACTGGACTGCGGCGTACGTTTGGACGGTGTTCGAGCGCCGCCAAGCGTCGAATGACAAAATCATGGATCACCAAACCCCGCTCTGACCGGCTGAGAATGAAACGCTCATTCCGCAACTCTTCCCATGCAATGGCATCCTTGGCGCAAAGCGCATGCGTTGCCGGTAGAACCACAAACACGCGTTCGCTCCAGAACCGAACGGTATCGCAATCGCGCGCAACGGGCTCGCCCATGACGAACGTAATATCGAGCTGTTCCGCACGGAGCAGCGCCAGATTTTCGCGTGGCGACCCTTCGATGATGTTGACTTCTACCTCGGGATTCTGGGTTGAATAGCATCGAAGCAGCTCCGGCAGGAATCCCGACGCCAGCGAAGAAAATATGCCAATTTTCAGGCTCCCTCGTTCGACGCGTCCGGCCATGCCGGCCGACTCCACGGCCACGTCGAGGTATTCGAGCGCCAATTTGACATGCTCGAAGAAATGAATGCCTGCGTTTGTCACTTTGACTCCGGCGTGACACCGATCGAAAAGATCGACGCCAAGAAGGTTTTCGAGTTTCATCACGCGCTTGCTGACGCTCGATTGACAAACGCCAAGCGCCTCCGCGGCGCGGCGGAAATTGAGATGCTCCGCGACCGTCAAGGCCTGGACCACCGAGGTCAGTTCAATTTTCGGCTTCACGAAAATCCCCTTAAAAAAAGGATGGGGAGAGCTCACTGCCCGCGATCAATCGGGACACGTTGAAAAAAATCGTTCAAAATAAATTGCGGACTTCTCTTACGCGCAGGCTCTCAATCGACGAGCGCGACGCGGCATGAGTTGCCCAGTAAAATTTGTGCATAAGCGCCGTCCGCCAATTGGGCAGACAGTACCGCAAGATGACGCTGGCGGGAGTGACCAGCGAAGAGGTTAAGACTTAAATAACTTGAAGGACTTCATTTTTTGATGACGGCGAAATCACCGCCTCAATATTAGACCTCATCCCTGTCTGGCGTCGCGGCATCTTTAAAGCGTTTGGCGCGGTCAAATCCAATTAAATATTGTTAATAACAATATTTGACCTGTATCCAGTGTGGTTTTGGGAGAGGAGATCATTTCGAAGAGCGCTTGTCTGACGTGTGTGATAGCGCGCTGAGAACGTTCGTCAGGTTCTTTGGCGCCCTCATCCACTCTCCCAATTTCCTTCACCTCGCCGGCCCGCGACGCTCTTTATCGCGATCGCCCTCGCCCGCCGCTGGCCGAGAATAACAATGAAGCCCTGAGGTTTTTAATGTAGCCCAAGGGCCGCGTTGCGAACAAAAGAGAAACATGCTTCTCTCGAACAAACCAGTCCCTGAACGATTCGCTGCCCATGTCCGTCGCCGATCTCGAAAAGCTCAATCCCGAACAGCGACGAATCGTCGAGCATGGCGTCCGGGAGAAGGCCTGCGCGCCCAGCGCCCCACTCCTCGTCATCGTTGGGGCAGGCTCGGGTAAGACGAACACGCTCGACCACCGAGTCGCGCATCTGGTCGTCAACGGAGCCGAGGGGGCCGGCCTTTGTGCAACTTATATTCGGTGACGAAAGGCCAGCAGGCAATCAACGAATTGGGGGGCGCCCAGCGCGACAGGACGGGAAATCTTCCGCCGCTCTCTGGCATTTTCCCGGATTACGCGGCGCCGATCGTGCGCAATCAACCTGGCGGCCGAGAGCTGACAATGGCGCGCTGGGGTATGCCGTCCCCGGTGTTCGCTCTTAAGGGGAAGAAGTCCGATCCGGGTGTCAACAATGTCCGTAATCTGAAATCCCCACACTGGAGACGCTGGCATGGGATCGAGAGCCGGTGTGTCGTACCCTTCGCCAGCTTCTCAGAGAATGAGGCGCTACCGGACGGCAGGCACCCTCCGGTCTGGTTCGCCTTCGACGAGACGCGGCCGCTCGCTTTCTTCGCGGGTATTTGGACACGCTGGACCTCCGTCCGAAAGGTGAAGGAAAGCGAGACGACGAACGGCATTTTCGCATTCCTCACAACCGAGCCAAACAAGGTAGTCGGAGCCATCCACCCCAAAGCGATGCCCGTCATTTTGACGACGCGCGCGGAAATCGACATCTGGATGAATGCCCCGCCCGAAGAAGCACTGAAACTTCAGTGTCCCCTGCCCGACGATGCTTTGATGATCGTCGGCCGTGGTGAGAAGGTGGTGAGAAGAAAGACAAGGAAGGCCCTGCGGCCTGATTGCCATGCTCGCACGAGACGCTGACAGCGACCGGAAAGCGATCGAGCCCGAATTGCAGGATAGGGAAACCACGGCCGATCCCGCGCGGCAACGCAAGATCCTCCATATCGACATGGATGCGTTTTTCGCTTCCGTGGAGCAGCGCGACAATCCGGAGTTGCGTGGCAAGCCTGTTGCCGTCGGCGGTTCTCGCGAGCGGGGCGTCGTCGCCGCCGCGAGCTACGAGGCCAGGACGTTCGGGGTGCGCTCCGCCATGCCGTCCGTGACGGCAAAGCGCAGATGCCCCGGCCTCATCTTCGTGACGCCGCGGTTCGACGTCTACAAGGCGGTCTCGCTTCAGATCCGCGAGATTTTCGCCGAATATACGCCCATCATCGAGCCATTGTCGCTTGATGAGGCCTATCTCGATGTCAACTAGAATTTGAAAGGCATCGCGTCAGCGACGCAGATTGCCGAGGACATAAGGGCGAAGATCAGACAAGAGATGAATCTGACGGCCTCGGCTGGCGTCAGTTACAACAAATTCCTGGCGAAGCTTGCCTCCGATCACCGCAAGCCCGACGGCCTCTTTGTCATCACTCCGAAGATGGGGCCGGCCTTCGTCGAGAAGTTGCCGGTAGAAAAATTCCATGGCGTCGGACCGGCGACGACAACGAAAATGAATCGGCTCGGGATCGCGACTGGTCTCGATCTGCGAGCGCAGACCTTGCCCTTCCTTCAGCAGCACTTCGGTAAGTCCGGTCCGTACTATTACTGGATCGCGCGCGGCGTTGATGAACGGCCCGTCCACGCCGATCGCATCCGCAAGTCGGTTGGCGCGGAGAATACCTTTTCGCAGGACCTGTATGCGTTCGCGCCGATGCGCGAATCGCTGGAGCCCATCATCGCCAAGGTCTGGCGGCATTGCCAGGCGACCAACATCCGAGGCCGGGCCGTGACACTGAAGGTGAAGTTCGCCGACTTTCAGCAGATCACAAGAAGCAAGTCCGTCGGCGACGCCATCGACAGTCTCGTGGACCTTGAGCGTCTGAGTCTGGGCTTGCTCGAACCGCTCCTGCCCACGAAAAAAGGGGTACGCCTGCTCGGGATCTCGCTTTCATCTTTGATTCAGGCGCAGGCGACGGGACGCCGCCAACTCTCGCTGGTCCTGTGACGAATATGACGCTCCTATTGAAAGGCCGGAGGCGGAAACTCCCGGCGGCCGGGTCACGCCCGGGACGCTGACCCCCGGCCATGCGCTCCGGTTCGTGGCTTTCCGCTATGGCGCCATCAGGGCTATAATTTTAATACCGATGCCTGATGCGTCGTTCCTGGTGCCGTCTGAAACAGGAGGCGATCATGGATTGGATGATCTACGGCGCATATGGCTACACAGGCGAATTGATTGCGCGTGAGGCCAAAAAACGCGGCGCCGGCCCGGTCCTTGCTGGCCGAGACGCGGTAAAGATTGCTGAATTGGCCAGGGACCTCCGCCTTCCCTCGAAAGTATTCTCTCTCGACGCGCCGGCCGACGCTGCGGCGGCGCTTGCCGGCGTTGGTCTCGTTCTGAATTGTGCGGGGCCTTTTTCGAAGACGGCGGATCCGCTGATGCGGGCGTGCTTGACCGCCAAGGTCCACTATCTCGACATAACCGGCGAGATCGATGTTCTCGAGGGCGCGCATCGCTTTGACGCGGATGCGAAAACAGCCGGCGTTGTCTTGTGCCCTGGCGCCGGATTCGACGTCACGCCGACCGATTGCATAGCTCTGATGCTCAAGACAGCATTGCCCGAAGCGCATGAACTCGCGCTGGGCTTTGAGTCCGGCCAGCGCATGTCCACGGGCACCGCCAAGACGCTTGTTGAAGCGCTGGGCAAGAGAGGAAAAATCCGGCGCGGCGGCCGGATCGTCGACCTTCCCATCGGCCATGGATGCCGTGAGATCGATTTCGGCCACGGCTCCAAGCGGGCGATGCCCATTCCATGGGGCGACGTCGCCTCGGCCTTTTACACCACGGGCATTCCCAACATCACCGTCTTCACCCCAGTCTCTTCGCCGCGTCTGATGATCGCGCGGCTGATCAACGCGTTTGGTTTCATTTTGCAAATGCCTCGCGTTCAGACTTGGCTCGTCGAGAGGATCGAGAAAACCGTGAAGGGGCCGGATGCCGCGGCGCGTGATGCAAGCCGGACATGGGTATGGGGCGAGGCAAAGGACCCGAGCGGAAGAAGGCAGGAAATCCGCATCTCCAGTCTGAACGGCTATTCCCTGACCGTTTTCAGCTCTTTGGCCATTGTCGAGCACCTCATCGTGAAGGGCTTTCCTCACGGCTGCTGGACGCCGGCCGCGATCATGGGGAAGGACTTCATCTTGAGCCTGCCGGGAACGTCGAAGCTGGAATTGACGCGCTCAATCGCATAGAGGAGCGCTCAAATGGCGTTTCCACGTTTCTGGTTTTATAGGGCAATTCTGAAGATCGCCGGTGCTGTCTGCTTGCGCTACGATTCAAACAAGTATGCCGCCGGGCCTGCGACGGCGTATCCCACAACTTTCTTCCTGGCGCATAGAATCCGCTCAGAATGCACGCTCCCAACACAACTCTAAGCAACCGCAGCCCCGAGGGGCCATTCTTAACTCTCTGAATTAGTTGAGATAATCTGGAGCGGGCGAAGGGATTCGAACCCTCGACCCCAACCTTGGCAAGGTTGGATGTAGCTGCACTCAGATCCCCTGCCGCTTCTCAGCCGCTTAGTGCTCTGTCAAGCTGGTCTATTCGATAGCATACGCCACCGGCTCTGCCTGATGGTATCCGTGTTGGTATTTCAAACTCTCGACAACGAGAAATCATCATGATATCTGATGGTTAGTGAGAATTCGAGATTCCGCCCCTGGCACCAGTAAAATCAATTGGTTACGCGCTGCGTGAT
>DATBQJ010000080.1:0-5271 GCA_036560885.1 Methylocella sp. | reverse complement strand
GAGCGCGCCCGGATCAAGTCGCGCATCGCCTCATGGGCGCCATCGGGAACCCACACTGCCGTCAGTTCGCCAGCGCGATGGAGTTTGGCGAGCATCACGGCGTCGCGCCGGTCTGTCTTAACCCGATCTCCCGCCTACATGGGAATGAGTGACGGCGCCGCCACCAAGCATTCATGGCCAAGGCCGGTCAGCTGACGATAAAGGCCATATCCGCAAGGTCCAGCTTCGTAGCAGAATGACAAGGAACGACCGCTTTTCGCAAGCCGTTCAACCAATTTGACGATGTGATCGGGACGGTTGATGAAATTGTCGAGTTCGCGGACCTCGCCGCCGCGAACGCCCTCCGCGACGGCGACCGCGATAGTCGCTTTATGGACATCCAGTCCCACGAACGATATTATTCATCAGGCCCGTCCCCCATGTCTGAGGCTCGGCGCCGGCCAACCCGGCGCAATCCTCGATTAGGGACATGCAGTGGGACGGGCCGCCATCGCGTTTGGCGGGCGAACATAGGGTCTAGAAGGACCTCCAAATATTATCGTATTTTATGCAGCTTCTCGCCAGTAGCAAAATAGAGCGTTCTCCGTAGTGGGTTTTGCAGTGTAGCTGACCTCCAACTCGAACCCCCGAAACTTGATGCGCGTGAGCGTACCTCTTTCGACCCGCGCTTCAGATCTCGTCGCTCACGCTTGGCGGAGCCTAGCGAACGCGGCGCATGGTGCTCGGCAAGATCGGCACCTTAACCGTCGAAGAAGCGCGCGGACTCGCCCGCGACCGTCTCATCGCGGTGGCCAAGGGCGCGGACCCGTCGGCCGACCGACATGCGGTGCGCGGTGCGATGACGGTCGGCGAACTCTCGGACCTTTATCTGAGGAACGCCGACGGGCGCATAAAGCCTTCCACACTGGCGATGGACCGGAGTCGAATTGAGACGCACGTCAAGCCGCTTATAGGGCGGTTGAGCGTGCGGAGCCTGACCGCCGCCGATATCGAACGGATGAAATCGCAGATCATAGCCGGTAAGACAGCGAAGCCCCGCGCCAATACGGGGCGCGGCGGCAAAGCCGCCGGAGGGTCGGGAGTTGCCGCTCGCACCGTAGGGATGCTGGCGACGATCCTGCAATACGCCATCAACCCGTTGCGCCTCATCAAGGAAAACCCGGCGCGCTACGTGAGGAAGCCGGCGGATGGGAAGCAACGGCGATTCCTGACGCTCGACGAAATCGGCAGACTCGGCGCAGTCATGCGCGGCGCGGAAGCGGCGGAAGAGAACCCCGTCGCACTCGCCGCAATCCGACTGTTGCTGTTGACCGGATTTCGCCGCATGGAGGCGCTGGCCTTGCCGAAGGCATGGATTGACCCGCAGTCGCATTGCATCCGTTTTGGCGACACGAAGAGTGGGGCGCAGTTGCGCGTCATCGGAGCGCCCGCTGTGCGCCTCTTGGAGGCCCTGCCGGCGCGGGCCGTTTCGCCCTGGGTCTTTCCCGGCGAGACTCGGCAAGGCCATTTCGTCGGCCTGCCCAAGGTGTTGGCGCGCCTCTGCGCGAAGGCGGGTTTAGAGGGCGTCACCCTCCATGTGCTTCGGCACAGCTTCGCCTCGACGGCTGCCGGCATGGGCTATTCCGAACTGACCATCGCCGGCCTTTTGGGCCATTCCGTGCCGGGCGTCACGGCGCGCTATGCCCATGTTCCGGACGCCGCGCTCGTCTCGGCGGCCGACCGCATCGCTGCGACAATCACAGCGGCGCTCGATGGCGTTGCCGAGGTAGGGAACATCGTGCCGATGCGGCAAGGGGTGGCATGAGCACCGCGCTGCTGGTCCTCGGATTCGCGGCGCTCGTGAAATGCCTCATTTCAGGACGCGAATGAGGGGCTGGCACAGCGCCGATCGACCTAGCTCCTAAACCGGCGCACGTGTCGCCCTCGCATTATCAGGGCCATGAGTCGCGATTTGGAAAGCAAGCTCGGCATCCAATCGAGCCTTCGTTGTGCAGCCGGGAGCGACGCAGTCGCTGCCATGCAGCGAAATGCGACGCGAATTGATCGCGACGGTCTTTCACGTAGAGTTCCACGGGTGCGGCATGATCGCGACCAATAACCATCGGGCGGGATAATCTTGCCGACAAGACCATACTCCTCTCATTCATCCGGCATTGAGCTCGGCTTGCGCGAGAACTGGCGGCAGTTCTCGCTGCTCGTCCTCATCAATGCGTTCGTCGGCGGAATGGTGGGGCTGGAGCGGACTGTGGTCCCCCTTATCGGCTCGGAAGAATTCAAGATCGCCTCGACCACGATCGTGGTCTCCTTCATAGTAAGCTTCGGCATCGTCAAGGCGATCGCGAACCTGGTTTCTGGGCACTTCGCCGATGTCTACGGCCGCAAACATGTGCTGGTCCTCGGCTGGCTCATCGGACTGCCGGTTCCTTTCATGATCGCCTGGGGACCAAGCTGGGGGTGGGTGATCGCGGCGAATGCGCTTCTGGGCGTCAACCAGGGCCTTGCCTGGTCGATGACCGTCATCATGAAGATCGACCTCGTCGGGCCCAAATCGCGCGGACTCGCCGTAGGCCTGAATGAGTTTGCCGGATATCTCTCCGTCGGCATCACGGCCTTCCTCACCGGCTACCTCGCCGAGCGCTATGGCTTGCGGCCGGAGCCCTTCTACCTCGGGATCGGCTATGCCATCCTGGGGTTCGTCCTTTCCCTGTTCCTGGTTCGAGACACGCGCGGTCACGTGGAGTTGGAAGTCTCTCAACACGCATCCACCATAGCGGCGGCGGGGTTCTGGGAGGTCTTCCGGAGAACCTCATTCGGTGATCGCAACCTGTTCGCGGCCTCCCAGGCCGGGCTCGTCAACAATCTGAACGACGGCATGAGCTGGGGCATCTTCCCGCTCTTTTTCTCGGCCTTCGGACTCGGCGTGGAGCGCATCGGCATTCTCAAGGCCGTCTATCCCGCGGTTTGGGGCGTGCTCCAGACCATTACCGGCCCGTTGAGTGATCGGTATGGCCGCAAGGGCTTAATCTGCACTAGTTGAGATTTGATCGGACATTTGGTGTCATAGAGCCGAAGCGAGAGCCGAGGCCGGGCGCGGAGTGGTCAGGGTTACGGAGTGCCCGGCCTCGGCGTCTTGTGAAGGACACCGATGATGACCAAAGAACAGAAGATCATCAAAGCCAAGGTTGGTTTGTTGGAGCTTGCCAAGCAGCTTGGTAACGTCAGCCAGGCCTGTAAAATGCTCGGTTATTCGCGCGATAGCTTTTATCGGTTCAAGGAACTCTACGACAAAGGCGGCGATCTGGCGCTGCAAGAGATCAGCCGCAAGAAGCCGATTGTGGCGAACCGGGTCGCGCCCGAGATTGAGACGCATGTTGTCGAATTTGCGCTGGAGCAACCGGCCTATGGCCAGATCCGGGTCGCCAATGAGATGCGGAAGCTTGGTTTTTCGGTCTCGCCAGCTGGCGTGCGGGGCGTCTGGCTGCGGCATGATCTCGAGACGATGCAGAAAAGATTGAAAGCGCTGGAAGCCAAAGTCGCGCAGGAAGGGCTGCTTTTGACCGAAGCCCAGGTCATCGCCTTAGAAAAAGCCAAGACTGAAAAGGAAGCACACGGCGAATTTGAGAGCGAATGCCCGGGCTATTGTGGCGCCCAGGACACCTTCTATGTGGGCAACATGAAAGGTGTTGGCCGGATTTACCAGCAAACCTTCATCGACACCTATTCGAAGGTCGTGTTTGCCAAACTCTATGATCGCAAAACGCCGATCACGGCGGCCGATTTGTTGAACGATCGGGCCGTCCCATTCTTCGAGGACAAGGAAATCAAGCTCTCACGCGTGCTGACCGATCGGGGAACCGAATATTGCGGCAATCCCGAGCATCATGAATATGAGCTCTATCTTGCCGTGGAAGACATCGATCATTCGAGAACCAAGACGAAAAGTCCGCAAACGAATGGTATCTGTGAGCGCTTCCATAAGACGGTTCTCAACGAGTTCTATCGTGTGGCGTTCCGCAAAAAGCTCTACGTCTCGATCGCGGATCTGCAGGAAGATCTCGATGAATGGGTCAGAAGTTACAATGAAGACAGGCCACATCAGGGGCGTTGGTGTTTCGGTAAAACACCATTGCAAACTTTCCTTGACGCCATCCCGATTGCGAGAGAAAAAATGATCGCTGCCCAACGACATCAGACAACTACGACTGACCATTCAAAAGACGCCGTCTGTCATATCAAATACCAGCTACTACAGATCTTCACGTAGGTCTCATCGACGCGCCAGGAAGCGCCGGCCCGGCATGCGAAGCGATTCCATCGCTTTTCGAATTCCGGGACGTAGCGCTGGATCCGGCGCATGATCGTCGTATGACCAGTGCTATGCCTCGCTCGGCCATCATTTCCACGAGATCTCTAAAGCTGAGCTTGAACCAGAGATACCAGCGGACGCAGAGGATGATAATCTCGCGGTCGAAATGGCGGCCCTTGAACAGATCATCAATGCGCAACATGCCGGGTCAGCTCCATCGCCGGGCTATTCGCACCAGAGCCGTAACGATGGTGAAAAACCATGTGACTCCCGCTTATGCAGTTCATAGACAGGCTCCTTAAAATGGGGGTTTTCCCCTCGCGGGACGTCCATTTTAAGGAGCCGGTCTATGAACAAAGAAACGGCTAAAGCTTCTTCCCGTCCGAAGACGGGGGGTTAAATCCAAAGAACTGACAATCAAAGGCCGCAAGCGGCATATCCTCACCGACACCATGGGCCTGCTGGTCGTCGCGCTCGTCCATGCCGCCGACATTCAAGACCGCGACGGTGCACCCAGCGTCCTGGCCCGCACTCGAGCCACCTTCCCTTGGTTGCGCCACGTCTTCGCCGATGGTGGCTACGCCGGTAGAAAACTCAAGGCCGCGCTCGACGGAAAAGGAAACTGGACGCTCGAAATCATCAGGGGAGCCTATAGAGGTCTCGCCACCCAGCCCGATAAGGAAAGCGAGATCCTGGGTTGCCATCAGCGCTGAGGGCGGATCGAAGATCGCGTCCGAATTGTCGAAGGGCACTCAGTTCCAGCTCTATCTGGCGCTTCGCGTCGCGGGTTATCATGAATTCGCCTCGTCACGCCAAACTCCTGGCGCCACCTAATGGGATGGACGGCTCTCCCTCCCGCCCTGCAGACTGAGAGCATGCATCAGGAAGGAGAGCCAATATGACAATAGAGACCCTCGGTGTCGACATCGCCAAGAACGTGTTCCAACTCCATGGCGTCAATCGCA
>DATBQJ010000079.1:0-9554 GCA_036560885.1 Methylocella sp. | reverse complement strand
TTCGTGCCCTTGGCCGCGACCGTGATGCGCGTGGTTTCTTCGGCTCCGCTTAGGGCAACCTCGATAACGCCCCCACGCGGGATTGCCGCGGCGGCGATCAGACACAGGTTGAGGATTAGCTTTACATTGTTCTTTGGCATTCGAAGAGGCGGGATATTCCATGCGAGTTCCGTCCGCTCGCCGCCGAAGATGCCGTGCGCCACCGTTGCCGCATCGCCGGTGTCGATCAACGCCCCGGCAGAGCCGGCGGCCCCGAAAGCCAACCGGCAAAATTGCAGACGCGCCGAAGCCTGCCCGGCGCTTTTCTTGATGAGATCGAACGCAATGCCGCGCATTTCCGCGTCATGCTCCTCGTCGAACACCTCAAGGCCATTGATAATGGCGCCAACCGGGCCGATCACGTCATGACAGACGCGAGAGCAAAGAAGCGCGGCGAGGTCGAGGGGGTCGAGGGCAAACTCCGTCATGATTCATCCATTCGAGGGCAAAACCCGTTCGAGCAGAGGAGACGAGCTCCGTGCTCCAGAAAAGCACCAACTGAAATGCCGAAGCTTTTGCCACGGCAAGAAATGCTAGGCTCTCCGGCGGCGGGGGCGCTAAACTGGCTCGAATCGTCACATTCCGAAGTGAAGCGCTGCCGCCACAAACCGTCAAGGCTGACAATCCCAATCTGCGAATTATAGATTAACAAATCGTCGTAACGCGCGTGATTCGGCCGGCCCGCGCAACAACCCGCAATTGCCTTGGCTCTCGCCGCACCAATCGCCAATTGCGTGATCGCTGCGGAGCAAATGGTTCCGGCGCCGCCGCATCGCGGATTTCCGGCCCGTCCAAATCCGTGAAACGGAGTGGAATTCGATGAAAGATAACAAAATCAATGTATTGCAGGAGATCGATTGTGCCGCCATAGCGGATATTCTTGGTGAAATCGCGCTCCAAGCCGCCGTCGCGGTAATGGCCGTCTATGCGGGCGGAAGCCGCGCCAGGCGCAAGCTCGATGGAAGCCTCGTCACTGACGCCGACGAAGCGGGCGAAGCGATCATCCTGGAGCGTCTCGCGGCACACTTTCCGGGCCTGCCTGTGCTGGCCGAGGAGGCGGCTTCAAGAGGCGAAAAGATGGTCGCGGGACAAACATTCATCCTGGTCGATCCGCTCGACGGCACCCGCGAATTTTTGAGTCATAATGGCGAGTTCACGATCAACATAGGGCTCGTTGTGGACACGGCGCCCCGCGCCGGAGCGGTGTATGCCCCGGCGCTTGGGCAACTCTGGGTCGGCGGTGCCACCGCCAGCACCTGTGAGGCTATGCCGGGGGCGGCGCTGCCGCCGCCCGAAAAGCGCCGGGCCATTCGTGCGCAGCCGGCGCCCCGGCAAGGATTGACGGCGCTGATGAGCCGCTCCCACACCGATCCTGCAACCGAGGCCTTCGTCGCAAAACTTCCCGTCAAAGAGCGGAGGCAGTTAGGTTCCTCGCTCAAATTCTGTATGGTCGCCGAAGGTCAAGCCGACGTTTATCCGCGTTTTGGGCAAACCATGGAATGGGACACGGCGGCAGGTGACGCGGTGTTGCGCGCGGCGGGTGGGATCGTTGTCGATGCGGATGGGCGTCCGTTGCGCTACGGAAAAACGCAAGCGCAATTTCGAAATGGGCCTTTTGTCGCCTGGGGCGATCCAAAGGCCGCGGCAAACTTTTTGAAAATCACATAGCGACAGCAGAATTTGTCTCGGTAAGCGGGCGCGGCTTCGCCTTGAAGCTGCCTCGATAAAAACTTGGGGTGCGTCAATCCTTCGTTAACGCTATTCCTTCAAACTCGGCGCAATGCCCGGTTCGCGGAATAATTACGGAGGATTTGACCATGCAAACGCGAAGGGAAATCACGCTGACGCTGGCGGCTCTCGCGGCCGGCATCCCGGTTCTCCGGGCGAGCGCTGCTTTGGCGGACCCCGGACCCCCGAACGGACGTCCGGGCGAATTCTCCTCAAACGAATTGCTCGACAACGGCCATCGTTTCTTTGGTTCGGCCGCGCGCGGACTTGCCGAGATTGTCGAGGCCGCGACAAAACGCTGGGGCAAGCCCAATGGTTATGTGCTGGGCCAGGAGGCGGGCGGCGCCTTCATCGGCGGGCTGCGATATGGCGAAGGCGTGATGTACACGCGCAACGCCGGCGACCTCAAGGTTTATTGGCAAGGCCCATCGCTTGGCTTCGATGCTGGAGCCGACGGCGACCGCACCATGATGCTGGTCTATAATCTCCCCTCGACGGAAGCGATCTTTCGCCGCTTCGGCGGCGTCGATGGCTCGGCCTATCTCGTCGGCGGTTTTGGCATGACGGCGCTCGCCAACGACGACGTTTATGTCGTTCCGATTCGTACCGGGATCGGCGCGCGTCTTGGCTTCAATGTCAGTTATCTGAAATTTACCCAGAGCTCGACCTGGAACCCGTTCTGACATTGCACGCCAAGCGCGGGCACCGCACGAGGATCAATAATTTGCCCGCGCGATTTGCGAGCGTCCGGCGGGCGCCACCAATGGCCAATCGCGCGAAGCATGGCGTGAAAAATTGTCACGGGAGTTTATGATTCCGCGCCGTAGAGGCGCCACGCCGATTTCTGCTCGAAGAAAACTTTGCCCTTCCAAAAAAATCGAGACAGCAGCGCTTCTTTGCGGGCAGGTTCACACCCTTGTTTTGGGTGCCATTCCAATCGCCGGCGAATTTCACCGCGCGGGTCTCGATGCCGTTCCAGGCGAGGCACATGGGACGAATTGCGGAAGCTCCGCCCATCCTAACTTGGATTCCTCGCGGCGAACAAACTTGCGGCGGTGGCTTCAAATATCCTGCAAGACCCGAACGCCGGCCGGAGCACTGTTACTTCGACCGCTCCCGGTGTAAGCGGGTATCATGGCCGAATTAATCAATGTCGATCTCGGCGGGCGCGCGCGGCGGCTGCGCGTCGATACGCTCGTCGCATTGCGGTGGCTGGCTCTTTTCGGACAGGTTGCCGCACTTATCGTTACCTATTTCGGGCTCGGGTTTGCGCTTCCACTTGGTCCTTGCTTTCTTGTCATCGCGGCGTCCGCCGTTCTCAACACTGGCCTGCGACTGCGCTTCGGCCGCATCGAGCGGCTAGAAGATGTGCCGGCCGCGTTGCTGCTGGCTTACGATATCCTTCAGTTGACGGCCCTACTCTATCTCACCGGAGGGATCGAAAATCCTTTTTCAATGCTTTATCTAGCGCCGATCATGATTTCAGCGGTGTCGCTGTCGGCCCGCATCACGTTGATCCTGACCCTGCTCATGATTGGGGCGGTCTCGGCCCTGACCTTGCGGCACTATCCGCTGCCTTGGTTTCCGGGAGAGGAACTGGAGCTCCCCTTGATCTACGACACAGGAATTTGGGTCGCGATCGTCGTTGGGGCGGTCTTCATCGCGATCTATGCGTCGCGCGTTGCCGTCGAGGCGCGAAAACTGGCCGGCGCCTTGGCCGCGACCGAACTTGTGATCGCACGCGAGCAGCATTTAACCCAGCTCGATGGCTTGGCGGCGGCGGCGGCGCATGAACTCGGCACGCCGCTTGCCACCATCACGCTCGTCGTCAAGGATCTACAAAAGCAGCTTCCCGCCAGCGATCCTCTCGAAGAGGATCTCACCCTGCTCGCGCAGGAGACCGCCCGCTGCCGCGCGATCCTAGGCAAGCTCGCCTCGATCGGCGGCGAGGCTGGCAATATTCTCGATGAAATGAGTTTGAGTCTGCTTATCGAGGAGGTTGCCGGTCCGCACCGTGATTTCGGAGTTCACATTTCGATTGTCGAGGATGGGCAAGGGCAAGAACCAACCTGCCTGCGGAATCCGGGTATATTGTATGGGCTCGGCAATCTGATCGAAAACGCAATAGACTTCGCGGTCTCCGAAGTGCGAATCGTGGCGCAATGGAATGAATCACGGGTTAGGATAGTCATCGAGGACGATGGCCCCGGTTTTTCTCCCGATGTCATTGGCCGGGTGGGCGAGCCTTATGTCACAACCAAGAACGCCAGGCGCGCTAAAACGGAAGAAGGCGCGGGGCTGGGTCTTGGCTTATTCATCGCCAAGACCCTGCTGGAACGCTCGGGCGCGATCGTTAAGGCCGAGAACCGCGTGTTTCCCTCGACCGGTGCAGTGGTTTCGATCTTGTGGGAAAGGGCGGCATTCGAGCGCGGGGCCAAACGATTGCCTGCCAGCGATACGACGGCCAAACCCGGGGCTGAACTCCGGCAACGCGATTAAGACAAAGCTGGGGAACTTTCGTGACCAAGGAAGCCGCGAAAGAATTGTTGATTCTCTCTTGCTTTGTCGTGTTTTGTCACGGAAATGATTCAAGCGAGGCGGCTGGCGATGAAAAACGATCACACCGAGCCTTTCACACCAGGAAAGCTGGACGAAAATCAAAGCGGGCCAGGTGGATTCGGGCCAGATCGCTCGCTTTTGATCGTCGACGACGACAATACCTTCCTCACCCGCCTTTGCCGCAGCATGGAGGCGCGCGGCTTCACCGTGACCGCCGCTCACTCGGTCGCCGAAGGTCTCGCGGCAATCGGCGAAGGCGCTCCCGCCTTCGCGGTCATCGATATGCGGCTTGCCGACGGCAACGGGCTCGACGTGATCCGCGAATTGAAGGCGAAGCGCCCGGACGCGCGGGGCATCATCCTGACCGGTTATGGCAATATCGTTACCGCGGTGACCGCCGTGAAGCTTGGGGCTTTCGATTATCTGGCCAAGCCAGCCGATGCCGACGAAATTTTCAATGCTCTCATGGCCACCCGCCACGATAAGGCCGAACTCCCCGAAAATCCGATGTCGGCCGACCGGGTGCGGTGGGAGCATATTCAAAGGATTTACGAGCTTTGCGGCCGCAATGTCTCGGAAACGGCGCGCCGTCTCAACATGCACCGGCGCACGCTGCAGCGCATTTTGGCGAAAAAGGCGCCACGTTGAGACACCGGTTCCGCGCGCCAGTCGAGTCTTGCTTGCTTGAGCTTATCGAGGCCATTGCTTCGGGCCGCAAAATCCGTTTAATGCGCGCTTCCCGGTGTTATGCCAAAGGCCATGCGAATTGATCGTGGGCCTGCCTCGAATTTCTCTTTGGGGTGAACAGCGGATTTGGATAAGGCCCTGCGGGCCGTGGCCCAAGCTCGGAGGTGGCCGCGATCGAGGCCTGCCGGGGCCGGTAGCTCAACGGTTAGAGCCGGCCGCTCATAACGGTCTGGTTGCAGGTTCGAATCCTGCCCGGCCCACCAAATTCATCGTCTATCGGCGTCCGGTAGCCTCCCTATATCCAGTAATCGACGGTGTTACGGCATAATATGTCATGCAATGGCGTCGCGGGGCGCCCAAAACGAGTCGCGTCGGAGAAATCCTGAAAAACCAGGGCCGCCATGCTAAAAGCCGACCCTATCATGTCCTCGCTCGCTGAACCTCTTACAGACGATCGGGCCCATCCCGGCTGCGCTTCGCTTGCTGGCGCGACAAGGCGCGAGCTCGCCGCGGCGCTTGCGAGGGCAGGCGTGCCGGAGCGCGAAATCCGCATGCGCGTGGCGCAGCTGTGGCACTGGATTTACCACGCCGGCGCGAATTCCTTCGATGCGATGGGCAATGTCAGCAAGATTTTGCGTGCCGTCTTGGCTGAGCGATTTACTCTTGGCCGCCCCGAGATTGTCACCGAACAAATTTCCCGCGACGGCACGCGCAAATGGCTGCTGCGGCTCGACCCGGTAGACCCGCGCGATAAGGGCGCCGAAGTCGAATGCGTCTATATCCCAGAAAGCGATCGCGGCACGCTTTGCGTTTCGAGCCAGGTCGGCTGCACGCTAAGCTGCACGTTTTGCCATACGGGAACGCAAAGGCTTGTCCGCAATTTGACCGCGCGCGAGATCATTTGCCAAGTCTTGATCGCGCGGGAGAGGCTTGGGGATTTTCCGGGACTGACGCCGCCGGGTGACGGCCTCGTTCCGGGCGGGGGTCTTCGCGCCGTGTCGAACATCGTGTTCATGGGCATGGGCGAGCCGCTCTATAATTTCGCCAATGTCCGCGACGCCGTGGTAGTGTTTGCGGATGGCGACGGCCTCGCGCTTTCCAAACGCCGGATCACGGTCTCGACGGCGGGTGTGGTACCGCGGATGGAAGAACTCGGCCGCGAGACAGGCGCAATGCTCGCGATTTCGCTTCACGCGGTAAGCGACGAGCTACGCGATAGACTCGTGCCGCTCAACAAGAAATATCCGATCAAGGACCTCCTTGCCGCCTGCCGGGCCTATCCCGGCGCCTCCAACGCGCGGCGCATTACGTTTGAATATGTGATGCTGAAGGACATCAATGATTCGCCCGCCGACGCGCGCGAGCTAGTCCGGCTGTTGAAGGGCATCCCGGCAAAAATCAATCTCATTCCGTTTAATCCCTGGCCCGGCGCGCCTTACGAATGTTCGGATTGGGGGCGCATCGAAAAATTTTCAGACATTGTGTTCAACGCCGGCTATGCGAGTCCGGTGCGCACCCCTCGCGGGCGAGATATACTGGCTGCTTGCGGGCAGTTGAAGAGCGAGACGGAAAAGCTGCGCGCGAGGGCAAGACTTGCGGTGCAGGAGGATTAGGGGATTCCGGAATAGATATGTTCGTGGCGAGCCTATCTCATGCTGGCCCGTTGCAGAACTTCGCGTGAAATCTTCTACACCCAAGAGCGGACATTCCGCTCCTTCTACGGACTTCCGACCAGCTCGCAGAGGACGTTTTCGAGAGAATCGGTCTCGTGCAGCCGTAGGACTTGAGCACAGCCATTTCCACCTTTTTGGCAACTAGTGCAACGTTTTGGCCCGCGGCGCATTGACTTCTTACCGCGCGGGTTTCCGCGTTTTGCTATGGGAGGATGATATGGGTCTTTTGGATGGAATACTGGGCGGAATCATCGGCGCCGAGGGATTGTCTCTCGTCAAGGACTATCTCGAGAAACATGGTGGCGTCCAAGGTGTCGTCGCGGAATTTGAGAAAACCGGCTTTGGCCAGCAGGCCAAGTCGTGGGTATCCACCGGCCCCAATCTTCCGATCAAACCCGAGCAGATCCAACAGGCTCTTGGTTCGGAGAAAGTAAAGGAGATGGCCGCCAAATTCGGCATTCCCATGGACAAGGTCAACGATCTGCTGGCCAAGTACCTACCGACTGCGATCGATAAAGCAACACCGGAAGGGAAGTTGCCGACCTGACGCCGATCGCAGGCCGACGCTCGATTTGTTCATTGAATTAAACGCGGTGGGTGTCCGTAAGGGGCGTTGCCGTTGCGAAGGTGATTTCGGGCGTTATCTCGCGAATGACGCCTATGGTTTCCGCAGCACCATTAAGCGCCCGCAGCACCATTAAGCGCAAGAGGACCTCGTCAGAACCCATATCGTGAAATAGGAGCGTGCGATGAGCATCTTTGGGACGATCATGTCAAAAATATTGGGCAAGACGCCCGCTTCCCCAATCACTTCAACTGCCGCGACTACTCCTACTGCTGCGCCTTCTGTTAAGACCGGAGGGACAACAACTGCGGCACCGTCCGCCCAAGCTTCAACCTCACCATCGACGCCATCGGGACCATCGGTGGATGTTGCCGCGGTGCTAGACAAGTTGAACAATAACGCTACGCAGGAATTGGATTGGAAACATTCAATCGTCGATCTGTTGAAGCTCCTGTCCCTAGACAGCAGTCTCGCTGCGCGTAAGGAACTCGCAAAGGAACTTCACTACGATGGCGACATGAACAACTCTGCGTCGATGAACATTTGGCTTCACAAACAAATCATGGTGAACCTTGCAGCGAATGGCGGCAAGCTACCGGATGAATTGAAACGTTTGATTTAATGTTCCGAGACGAGGGTTAGAGTTTAGCGCGTAACCCAGCCACGGCGAGCGCCGCCAGCCCCGCCGAGATGATCGCGTTCCAGCCTGCCAGTGACAGGCCAAGTATGCGCCGCGCGGGGGCGTCGCAGCGTACCACTTTGACGCTCTCCAATTGTTTCAAGAAATCCTCGGACGAGGAGGCGTGTTCAGGCGCGCCGGTGCACCCACTTGGCCCCGGCCAAAATCCCCACTCCACCCCAGCGTGATAGGCGCCCAAAACCACGCTCACCGCGAAGATCAGGACAAGGACCACGAAGCCCGCGCGCAGCAAAGTTTTTGGACCACGCACGGAAAATAAAAGCGCGAGGCCGGCCACCGGAATGGCGGCATAATAAGGAATGCGCTCCTTGAGGCAGAGCTCGCAAGGTGCGTAGCCAAAAGCCTCGAAGACGAAGGCTCCCACAATCGAGGAGACCACAATCGCCAGGATCGCGAGTGCAATGGCAAACGGAGTCTTGAGGCGCATCGCGTCGATCATATCACGCGCGCGGCAATCCAAAAGCCGACGACGACTGCGAGCGCGAGGATTGCCAAAAACCAGCCGAAATATTTTTCGAGCAGGACGTTGAGCGGTTCGCCAAAACGCTTGAGAATCACCGCGATGATGAAAAAGCGCGCGCCGCGCGTCACGAAAGACAAAAGAATGAACAGCGGCAAACTATAAGCCAGAAGCCCGCTCGTGATCGTCACGATTTTAAACGGAATCGGCGTCAATCCTTTGAAGAGAATAACTGCCCAGCCCCATTGCGCATAAAGCGCGCGTATCTGGTCGACACGCGCGCCATAGCCGTAAATATTGATCAGCCACTTCCCGACTGTCTCGAACAAAAACGCGCCGATCGCATAGCCGAGCAGCGCGCCCGCGACCGATCCAACCGTGCAGATCAGCGCATAGACCCAGGCGCGCTTCGGCCTGGCGAGCGACATCGGGATCAGGATCGTATCCGGCGGCACCGGGAAAAACGAGCTTTCCGCGAAGGCGATCAGGCCGAGTGCCCAGGGCGCGCGCGGGCTCTGGGCCAAGCTCAGGGTCCAGCGATAAAGCGTTTGGAACATGGTTGATCGTTTGCCAAGAAGGGCCGCGCCTCGATACCGAACGCAGCGCAAGCGGGAAGACGCATCCATTGTTGAGATCCCGATGGAGCTCCGTTCAAACTGGTAAGTCCATAACGGGCGGCGCGCAAGGCCGGCGCATTTCTTGAGTCCATGCACCGGGTGGGTCCGGAAGTCTGTGCTATGAAAGTTCTGGTGTCCGTTTGCCACCGCCCCGCAAATTGCCATATGGAAACGCCGGCATGCGCCGCTGGATCGGAACGATAGTGACGTTGAACCTCTACGCCTCCGCGATTTCCGCCGACCCCGCCCTCCGGCGGACCGGCGCGCCATGGCCGGACACTTTGCTCGCGCGCGTCGAGGTCCTTGCTCTTATCGAAACCCTGAACGCAAGGCTCCTTTGCGCTTCCTGCACCGCGACCGAAGTTCTCACCAAATGGTGCGCGGATCACAAACTGGCGAGCGAACCCGTGGTCCATGCACGGCGGATCAATGATGCGGAAAAGCCTGTCTCGCCTGAACAGCGGCAAAGACTTCGAGTTGGCCCCGAAGAGGCAGTCACCTACCGGCATGTCGAGCTTACCTGCGG
>DATBQJ010000078.1:0-7758 GCA_036560885.1 Methylocella sp. | reverse complement strand
AACCCTTCGCCCGCGCGAAGGCATTTGCATGCAGCGCACCGGTCGAATCATAGGTTCCCTGCGCCGTGTATGCCTTTCCCGGTACCAGGACGCTGGTTTGCTTCTTGCGGAGAGCTTCCGAATCGTCGACCCGCGCGATGGTGCCGGCCCGCGTCCGCAGCGCGAGCGCGGTGCCGGTGGCCGATTGAAGAACCCCAGTCACTTGATGCGGCGACTCTTGGGTATTGCCCGCCGCCGGCCCGGCCGCAGCAGCCGCGCTCGCCACAAGCGAATGCCCGCCGAGGCCGAAAATCGTCAGCTGCTTGTTGCTCGCCACATAGACCTTTCCATTCGCCACGACCGGCACGATATTGGCGTTGGCGCCGGTGCTGGGCCAGGATCCCGCCCGCGAGGAATACAGCAACGGCAGCGTGCCACCCGAAGGCGCCGCCCCGAAGGCATAAAGATTGACTGCGGCAGGGTTGGAGTCGACCGGTCGTCCGGTTGCCCATATGATCGAGGTAACGGACGTTGCGCCGTTCGACGAAACCGCCGTAAAGGTTCCGCCATCCTGGCCGCTGGCGACAGGCAACGCCGCGCCTTCCTGGACGAGTGCAACCGTGGGCGAGGTCTGAACCTTCCAGACCGTGATTTGGGCGAGGGTCGCGAGGCTGGTGGTGGTGCAGCCGCTGCAGCCGCTGCTGACGACCCGCCCGATCCCGTCCGAACCGGTGAAATAGGACGGCCCGCACCAGCAAGGCCCGATGGTTTTTGTGTCGAGGACTTTGTCGGGGCCCCCCTTCGTAAACCCGCCCAGATTGTCGCGATTGAGCAAATACATATTTCCGGATTTGGCGGTGGCCACCGCCAAATCCGGAAACGGACCCGGCTGAGGCGGCAGAACGAGCACGCCCCCGGCCGAAACGTCTGTATCTGCTGCGTCCAAAGAATTTTCGTTCGACGGGGTGAATATGTCGAGAAGTTTTCCGAGTTGCGGGTCGAGCTTCACCACGCTCTCTTGAATATTGCGGACGCCATCATAGGTGCCCGTCGCGGAATTCCCGGTCGAAAAAAACAAATTCCCCGTGGGGTCGGCGGCTATGCCATAGCCAGACATCCAAATGGAGGATAAGAAAAAGCCCCCCGTCACCGCGGGGAGCGTGTCGGTCAACTCGTTCGCCGCAAGGGGCGTCAGTGTGCCCGCATGCCATCCCAAAAGCCAGCCACGCGACTGATCGGCGTTGAAATCGCAAAAACTGCCAAATCCGGCATATATAATGCCGGATAATCCGAGCAGCGCTGGCCGCTGCCGTTGATATGCGGCGTTGAAATTATAGGTCGTGCCATCGCTCAGCGTGTGCGACGCGGCAACAGTGACCGGAAGGGTTCTATCGCTCAAATTTTTCAGGTTGAGGGCAAAAAGCTGATAGGTTGGAATCCCGCTTATCAATGTATAGGCGATGACATACATTGTTTGCCCTGTCACATCGATAACCGGAGTACCCTTGATTCCCACATGCAGACTATTCGTGCCGCAACTCAGCGGGTTTAGAACCGGAGTACCGAGAGTTCTCTTAACCAGCACGCTGCCATTGGCCGAGTTGATCGCGTAGACCGTATTGCCTTCGGTGGCCACATAAACGACTTCATATGTCCCCGGCGAGGAACCAGCGGTAATCTGTTGGTTTGGAACGACGAGGGGTTGCGCGTCGACTTGTTCATCAAGCCCGATTTGGAAGAGCACGCCAAATGTGCTGGGTCCGACATTTGTGGTGGTCAGTGTGGTTTCTTTGCTGTTCCAGCCGGTGCGCAGAGCGTCGTAATGGTAGGTCGAAACCGCCAGATTCACTGCAACGGCGGGGGCTAGTGGGACCGCGATTGCCGCGAATATTGTCAAGCCCAACATCGCAAAACGCTTCATGACGTTGCTCCTCATGCATGACCTTTTGCTAAGAGCCTGTTTCAAAAGCCCCTCATCCTGACGAGCTTGCGAAGCAAGCGTCTCAAAGGATGGGCCACGCGGCTTTCGGGGCGCCCTTGTGCTTCGAGACGGGTCCTTCGGACTCTGTATCAGCATCAGGGCTTAGTTTGTCACATTTTGAGACACGCTCTAAACACGAAGTGAGTTAAGCATTGACATAAGTCATCAAGGCTACCGTTTGCAACCCCAAATTTTTTGAACGCCCAGCCAAGTCTGCAGTGACTGTAGTGAACCGCGTGGCTTACCGTTTTTTTGGAATGTTGCTTTGGTGACCATCAATCAATTGAATGTTAGGCGGGAGTGAGGCAATGGCCAGAAACGGACTCCACTTTGCTTTGACGGAGCGCGGATTTGCCTTATAGGTTCGGCGCCGCTCGGATTGCCAGGAGTGTGCTAGTGTGGCCTCCCTAAGCCGGGCGAGACGGCTTTGCGGGTGTAGCTCAATGGTAGAGCAGCAGCCTTCCAAGCTGAATACGAGGGTTCGATTCCCTTCACCCGCTCCAGTTTTTTGTGCCACCTCTCCGTCTTTTGCTTGCTCGCATGATCTCGACAAAAAAGCTTCCGCTCTCAGCGTCTCAAGCTCGTGCTTCCGTGGTCATGTGGTGACCCTCACACGGAGTCCTCGCCCATTCCGCCCAACGCAAGAAACCTCTCCAGCCAATGGATGTCGTAGAGCCCATTTTGGATGTCGCCGTTGCGCACCAATGTTTGGAACAAAGGAATTGTCGTATCGATGCCGTCGACGATGAATTCATCGAGCGCGCGGCGAAGCCGCATCAGCGCTTCATTGCGGTTGCGCCCATGTACGATGAGCTTGCCGACAAGCGAATCATAGTTTGGCGGAATCGAGTACCCGGCATAGACCGCGCTATCGACTCGCACGCCAAGACCGCCTGGCGGATGGTAATAGGCGATCTTGCCCGGCGAGGGGCGGAAGGACGCGGAATGCTCGGCATTGATCCTACATTCGATCGCATGTCCCTGAAACACGACTTCCTTCTGGGTCAACGTCAAGGGGGAGCCAGCGGCAATTCTGATCTGCTCATTGACGAGATCGACTCCGGTGATCATTTCGGTCACCGGATGCTCGACCTGAATCCTTGTGTTCATCTCGATGAAATAAAATTTGCCGTTTTCGTAAAGGAACTCGATGGTACCGACGCTGGCATAACCAAGTTCGCGCATTGCGTTTGCGCAAACTTCGCCGATTTCCAAGCGCTGCGACGCGTTTAGGGCGGGGGAAGGGCTTTCTTCCCAGACTTTCTGGTTCCGGCGCTGCAACGAGCAATCACGCTCGCCGAGATGAATAGCCTTGCCGTTGCCGTCGCCAAGTATCTGGATTTCGATATGGCGCGGCTTTTCGAGAAGCTTTTCGAGATAGACTGAGTCGTCGCCGAAGGCCGTCTTTGCCTCGAGCCGCGCCATTTCGAGCGCGACCGGAAGTTCGTTCGCGGTGCGGGCGACTTTCATGCCGCGTCCGCCGCCGCCCGCCGCTGCCTTTACGAGGATCGGAAAACCAAGCGTCCGGGCGATGGCCGCCGCCTCCTTGTCGCTGGTGACCGCGCCGGGCGAGCCAGGCACGCAGGGAATGCCGAGCCGGAGCGCCGCCGATTTGGCCTCGATCTTATCGCCCATGAGCCTGATGTGCTCCGGCTTGGGACCGATGAAAACTATGTGATGATCAGCGAGAATCTCCGCAAACCTTGCGTTCTCGGCAAGAAATCCATAGCCGGGGTGCAGGGCTTCGGTGCCGGTGATTTCGCAAGCTCCGAGAAGCGCGGGGATGTTGAGATAGGAATCACGAGCCGGCGGCGGTCCGATGCAAACCGATTCGTCGGCGAGCTTCACGTGCATCGCATCGGCGTCCGCCGTCGAATGGACCGCGACCGTCGCGATGCCGAGTTCCTTGGCCGCGCGCAAAATCCGTAACGCGATTTCGCCGCGATTGGCGATAAGAATCTTTTCGAACATGTCAGTCCACCGGCCAGAGCATGATCCCAAAAAGTTGAGGACATTTTGGATAAGTTCATGCGTCAAATCAAAGAAGGTGAGACCATAAGCGATTCATCTTGAAGCGCTCATGGTCTAGCCGGCTTATTCGATCACGAGCAGCGGTTGGCCGTATTCGACCGGCTGACCGTCCTCGACCAGAATGCCCATCACCGTGCCGGCCAGGGGAGCGACGATCTCGTTGAAGGTTTTCATCGCCTCGACAAGAAGAACTTTGTCGCCCGTCCTCACCCGTGCGCCGACCTCGACAAACGGGGCGGCCTCCGCCGAGGAACGCAAATAAACGGTTCCGACCATCGGCGACTTTACCGTGCCCGGACCGTCGACCGGAGCCTTCGGCGCGCTCGTCGCGACGGCCTGCGGCGGGGCCACGGCCTGCTGGATAACCGCGGCGGAAAGCTGGCGCGCGACGCGGATCTTGAAATCGCCCTGCGCAACTTCAATTTCGGAGAGCCCGAGACGGGCTACGAGCTGCCCCAGGATCTCGACCAGTTCCGTGTCGATGGCGGCCGCGGCCGGGCTTTCGTCCGTTTTTGGCTCCGGATATTTCATCTTTTTCTACACTCGTTTGCGCCGTTGCCCGCGAAGTTTCTGTGCATGACTAACTGATTTCAAGATTTGCTTTCGAAAAGGCCGGTTACTTGCCGCTTCCATCCGGCCAAGAAATACTTCGAGCGCGAGATCGTAAGAGGTTGCACCAAACCCCAGAATGACGCCAAGCGCGACAGGAGAGATCAGGGACCGGTGGCGAAATTCCTCCCTCGCGTGGATGTTCGAAAGATGCACCTCGATCACTTCTGTCTTCGCCGCCTTGATCGCGTCGCAAAGCGCGATCGATGTATGCGAATACGCCCCCGCATTCAAGATCACCGGCTCGCCGGCGCGGCCCGCTTCCTGCACCCAGGTCACGAGGTCGCCCTCATGGTTCGATTGGCGGAAGTGCAACACGATTCCCCGCGGTTTGCAGCGCGCCGAAAGACGGGCCTCAATGTCCGCGAGAGTCGCAAGGCCATAGGTTTCCGGTTCTCGTACGCCAAGGAGATTGAGATTCGGCCCATTGAAGACGTAAACGGCTTTCATGGTGGTTTCGGTCAAAGGAAGTGCCCGTTGCGCTTCCATAGCCGGGATCAAAACGCAAGGGAAGCCCACGCCCGCAGCTCCATACCAACATCCGAGCGCCTTGACGCAAGCCGTCCTGAGGATTAGTTAAACTACCGAGAACCTAGGGGATCCCCGGCAGGGGGCTGAGAGGCCGGCGGCGCTTTTGAAAGCGGCCCGGCGACCCTTTGAACCTGATCCAGCTCGTACTGGCGTAGGGATGGTCGCATGATGTTCTCCTCCAGAAACCTGCCCGTTCGTGCTGCTTTCGCTTGGGCGCTGCGCGATGCAAAAGGGTAAAGTCATGCGCATTCGAATCGTGGGCGCCGGCATCGCTGGCTTGACCGCCACATTCGAGTTTGCCCGCGCGGGTTGCGACGTCGAACTCATCGATTGCCGCGAGGGTCCGGGACTTGGCTGTTCCTATTTCGCGGGGGGCATGCTGGCGCCCTGGTGCGAGGCCGAAAGTACGGAAAAGCTCATTCTCGATCTTGGCCTCGAAGCGCTGAAATTCTGGACTGAAAGAGTGCCCGTCGCGACACCCCGAGGTACGCTCGTGGTCGCGCCCGCGCGGGACCGGCCCGAGCTCATCCGCTTTGCCCGCCGCACGAGCGGATATGAATACATAGGCGCGGAGCGGATCGCGGCTCTCGAACCCGATCTTGCGGGACGTTTCGAAGAAGCCTTGTACTTTCCGCTCGAAGCGCATCTCGATCCCCGCGCGGCGATGGCCGCTGTTGCTGCGCGCCTCGCGGGCTGCGACAATGTCACGCTGCGCTATGGCGCCGCAGCGAAGCAAGTGCGCGCCGATTGGACGATCGATTGCCGCGGCCTCGCGGCACAAGACGCACTTCCCGATTTGCGCGGCGTCAAGGGCGAAATGTTGGTGCTCTTGACCCGCGAGATCACGCTGACGCGGCCGGTGCGGCTCCTGCATCCACGCCTTCCGGTCTATATCGTGCCGCGGGGCGGCGGGCACTTCATGATTGGAGCAACGACGATCGAAAACGAGGAGCCTGGCCCGATCACCGCGCGCGCGGTGTTGGAATTGCTTGGCGCCGCCTATTGCGTGCATCCGGCTTTCGCCGAGGCGGAAATCGTCGAGACCGGCGTTGGCATCCGGCCGGCATTTCCCGGCAATCTGCCAAAACTCCGCCGCGATGGCCGCAAGCTTTATTTCAACGGCCTTTACCGGCATGGCTTTTTGCTGGCGCCTGCGCTCGCTCGCAGGGCCGTGCAAGCCGTGCTCGAAGACGCCCATTTTCCGGAGGTCATGGATGCGCATCCATGTGAACGGCAAAGCGCTTGACGTCGCGGCGGCAACACTTGCCGCGCTGCTGCGGGAACTTCATTATGAGGATGGCGCCATCGCAACCGCGCTCAATCAGAATTTCGTCCGCAAGGCCGATCGCGGCAGGACGCCATTGAAGGAGGGCGACGCGGTCGAGATTCTCGTGCCACGCCAGGGAGGCTGACATGGAGACTGACACGCGCGGCGACCGTCTAACCCTCTACGGCATCGAATTCTCCTCGCGGTTGCTGGCCGGAACCGCGCAATATCCCTCGCCCGCGATACTTTCCCGCGCCATCGCGGCGGCCAAGGCCGAAATCGTGACGGTATCGCTCAGGCGCGAGTCCGGAGGCAGCCGCGCTGGCGAACGCTTCTGGGCGCTGATCCGCGACCTTGGCGTCCGGGTTATGCCCAATACCGCCGGGTGCCGGAGCGTGAAGGAAGCGATCACCACCGCGCAAATGGCGCGCGAAGTTTTCGACACGCCGTGGGTCAAGCTCGAAGTCATCGGCGAGGAAGACACTCTGCAGCCCGATGTCTTCGGGCTTGTCGAGGCGGCGTCGATTCTGACCCGTGAAGGGTTTCAAGTTTTTCCTTATACCACCGAGGATCTTGTCGCGGCGGAAAGGCTTCTTGCCGCGGGCTGCGAGGTCTTGATGCCTTGGGGATCGCCGATCGGATCGGGGCGCGGTCTCAACAACCCTTATGCGCTAAAATCGCTGCGTGCGCATTTTCCCAATGTGCCGCTCATCGTCGATGCTGGGATCGGCGCGCCCTCGCATGCGGCGGCGGCGATGGAAATGGGCTTTGACGCGGTGCTCACGAATACCGCGATCGCCAAGGCCGGCGATCCCGTAAAAATGGCCCGCGCGTTTGCGCTCGCGGTCGAGGCCGGCCGGATTGGGTTCCTGGCCGATTTGATGCAAGCGCGAGACATGGCAGCACCCTCGACCCCGGTGATCGGACGCGCCTTCAGCGATCTAGCGCGTGCTTGATCCTTTCTATTTGATTGTCGAAAGCGCGGAGTGGCTCGCGCGGCTTTTGCCGTGCGGCGTAAAACTCGTGCAATTGCGGATCAAGGATAAGCCGGAAAGTACAGTCCGCGCCGAAATCGAAGAGTCAAAGGCGCTTTGCGAGCGCCATGGCGCGCAACTCATTGTCAATGATTATTGGCAACAAGCGATCGGTACCGGCTGCGATTTTGTTCACCTCGGACAGGGCGATCTCGGCGCCGCGGACCTTTGGGCGATCCGCCGCACGGGGATCAAATTCGGCGTCTCCACGCATGACGAAGCCGAGCTCTCGCGGGCGCTCGAAACAGAACCGGATTATATCGCGCTAGGGCCGATCTATCCGACGATCCTGAAGCAAATGGCCTTCGCACCGCAGGGCTTGCTCC
>DATBQJ010000077.1:0-3324 GCA_036560885.1 Methylocella sp. | reverse complement strand
CTTGGCACTTTCGACGGCTATTTGAAAAGGCCTTGGATCGATAACGAAGAGAAGGTCGCCTTCCTTAACAAGCTGGCCATCGGTAAAGTTAATTTTATCGAGTGTGCCTGACACCCTGGCCCGGACCTGGACCTGTTTCAGCGCCTCGAAGCGGCCGGTATATTCATCCCAAACATCAATCGTCTTGGCAATCGGGTTTGCAACAGTCACTCGCGGTGCTGGCGGCCCCGTCTCTGCCCTTGCGGAGGGCTGTTCCTCGAAAAAGACAAGGCTAAATGCGAGAGGAACAAAAAAAGCCAGCATTTGGGAACGAGCGGATCGCATGCCAACCTCGAAGACCAATAAGAGGCAAACCAGTCGCGTGCCAAAGTAGCACACTCCTTCAGCTCCGGCGAGCGATGGCTGGGAGGCACCCGCCGCCGTTTTCCCCTTACAAAGTCGAGTTGCGGCGGGCAGTGGCCCGCACCCTGATAAAACTTGAGTACATCGCCTACTTTGAAATATAGGCAGTGTCTTTGGTCGCGTCGGTTGCCGGGCTGCGAAGGGCACATATGGTCAATGTTTATGTCGGCTTTTGAGAAACGAACCGTTTTGGCTGACTGCCCGACATGGGCGAGAAACAGAAGCGGCGGGCCGATCCAGTGCGCGCTTGGCACCATTCATCCGTCCAGCGTTCCATGGTCGCCGGTCCTTGGCTGCAAGATCATATTCTGAGTGTTCCATAGCTTCCTCCTCGTCTGGCAGCCTTCGCCAGTAGGAGAAACAAGATGCGCGGTGCTCGTTTTTGGAAGTGGCGGAAAGCCGCTCGTCCCGTTTTGAGCGAGCGACATGATGGCCGCGGGCGGTTTGGAAGCTAAGGACCCGTTGCGGCCACGCGGCACAGAGGCGCAATCGGCCACGTGACCCACGCGAATCCGCGCCATTTACTCGCGTGAAGCATCTGTCAACTCGGCAATGCGATTATCAGCGCTTCGGAGTCGCCGACAGAGCTCACGGTTGATATTCAGCATCACCATCACATAAGCGTGGATGTCGGCCTTGTAATACGCGTAGAGGTTTAGGGCCGTGAGCTCGTACAGCACGGTTGGACTTTCAGCGACGACAGTGGCTGATCGATTCTGCATTTCGATGAGCGTCATTTCGCCGAAAAAATCACCTGGCCCGAGACCCCCCACGCGAATCACGCGCCCAGAATTCCCGAGCTTGATCACCGCGAGCTCGCCGGCGTGAACAATATACATTGAGCGCCCCGGCTCTCCTTCCGACACGACAGTGGCGTCGACGTCGAACTGGCGCTCGACCAGCATTGAGATCAGGAGATCGAGACCTGCGTCTGAGAGGCCACCGAAGAAAGGTGTGGAGACCAAGAATGCTTTCAGATCGGGCGAGCTGACAGCCATAAGACTAATATACCTTCGCTCCGGAGACTTGAAAACATCTTATCCCCTTCGGCTGGCAGCGCGACACGCTATCCATGGTGCGGGAAATTCGCTCGCCACGTTCGATGAGCGGGCTGTGGAAACGGAGCCACGGCCAGGCCACTTAGGCACCGTCAAGGGGCGGAAACAGACATGCTCGGCCTAATGCCACCACGCCAGATCCCGACTCTACCCATCCTGGCCGGTTCGGACTGTAGGGTGTCTGCTTTGGTGCAACGACGATGATCGACCGAACCGGCATGGGCGCAGCGCCGGAGACGCCATCGCAGACGCGTAAATCTTCAGCCTGAGGTTGAGGAGTTATCAAGATCGCTATACCTCCGTTCTTTCTGCGAGGGCCAGCGCATCCTCTATGTCGACCCCGAGATAGCGAACGGTGCTTTCGATCTTTGTATGGCTGAGTGATATCTGCACCGCGCGCAGGCTACCTGTCTGCTTATTGATGATCGATGCCTTGGTTCGGCGAAGCGAATGCGTCCCGTAGTCCTCGTGGCGCAATCCAATCCCGCTGACCCACTCATCAACGAGCCGAGCATATTGCCGAGTGCTGATATGATCGGCATGATCGATACGGCTTGGAAAGACGAAGTCGTCGAGCGTGCCGCCGCAGCGTTCGAGCCATGCCAGAATACTGCCGCGAGCGGGTTCGAGGAGCTCGAACTGAACGGGTCGGCTAGTCTTCTGCTGAATGACAATCGCGCGTGTACGAAACGGGCCACCACTGATGAGATCTTCTTGACTTTAACGACGTCGCATCCCGGAGCTTACTGTCGATCGCGAGATCAAACATCGCGCGGTCTCGAAGCCGCCGCTCTCGATTTAGCCAGAACCTGATGGACCAGACCTGTTGTGGCTTCAGCGCGCGTTTGCCTCCAAGCTTCCGGCCCGCGGTCTATGGGCGCCGCTCTTTGGCGCCCGGGTCATATTCCGAGTGTCCCATTGCCTTTCTCCTCTCGGCCATTCTTGGCCAAAAGGAAAACTGGGCACCATCACGCTCGACGCCAGGGATGGGCCGAAACCGGAAATGAAAGCTGGCGCTTCAAAAATCGCGCCAGATGCTCAAACCCTGCCTCACCCCACCGCGCGCGCCCGGGCTGCGCAACCGACCAGCTCCGCCAGGGCGCGCGCTGCCGTTCCCGGCCGCTTCAAAGAGGGGTCCCTTTTGCATGCAAATCTGGGGTACAGATTGCTTGCCGATTGACAATCGCGAGCGGAAACGGGCCTTCGCTGAGTTCAGGTCGATGTCGTGGTTCCGCCCAAGGCGGAAATTGATTTTAGCTGAGTTGAAGCTCGCCATTAGGTGGGAACCGAGATTCATTCCACGGTCTTAATACATGGTCATGCGCCTCGGTGCAGCCGTTATCATTGCCGACCCGATTTACCAAGAAGTCGCCATTTCGCTGGTCGTCGTTCTGCTTCTTCGACCGCCCTTACGGTTGATCACGGAGAACCGACTGGACCCTCATAAATCGGGTAACCGATGAGAAAAGCTTAGAATGCCCGCTGAACTCGCAGACGCCCTTCGTATTGACTGAAGTTGGGCCTGAAGGCCGGCAAACCTGTGGCCGTGAGCACTGCATCTGGCGCAAGACCTGCCGGCCGTGTCTGTTTGAGATGCGCATACATGAACTCCGCACCAACATCGAAGTTCTTAATTGGCGTCCAGATGAGGTTGGTGCCGACCCGGCCTTCCTTAAGGTTCGAGACGCCAACCGCGCCTCCAAATGCGGCCAGCGCATCGGCGGGATAATGCACCTCCATATAAGAGCCATAGAGCCCCGAGCTCCAGTTCGGAATCCAATAGTGCCTATAAGCGCCGGTGATGTCCCAACCCCATTGCTGCTCGCAACTGCCGCTTCCGGTGAAGACGCAATCAGAATTGATT
>DATBQJ010000076.1:0-4573 GCA_036560885.1 Methylocella sp. | reverse complement strand
GGCGAGGCGGGCTACGACGCTTCGACGAATAAAAACACCCAGTACATGACGGTTTTGACCTTCAATCCGACCTCGCAACGGATCACCACCAAAATCGTTTACGGCGGCGAGACGGGCGAGCGCGCTCCGATCGACTTGAAGTAATTGGGTCGGGCCATGCAAAATCCATATCGCTTGAAGGCGCTGTTCGCAGCGGCTCTTACAGCAGTTCCCGTCGTCGCATTTGCCTGCGTTACCTACAATGCAAATCAGGTGAGCCAAGCCATTCAAAACTCGCCTTATGCGAGCTCGGCCCTGCAAAGCAGTTCTTGCACTTGGGGCGGCGCTTCAATGGCGGAATCCGGCGGCAACACCTGCAGCTCCAATGGCAACAATTTCGGCGTCTTGCAGCTAACGAGCAAAAATCTTCCTCCCGGAATGACATCGAGCCAATACATGGCTCTGCCCCTCCAACAGCACGTCGACATCTGGATTCAGCAGGCGGGCCCGTCGTCACAGGGCAAGGCTTTCAACACGGTCAATGGAGATGTAGGGAGCTCGATCAACGGCTATCCGATAACGTCGGGCACGGCCGCAGCGTGCGCCCAATTTGGCGCGCTCATCTGTTCAAAGGACCTTGCGTCCCTCAACGCAACCGGTCAATGCCCGAGCCAAGGCAATGGCGGCGTTCGCGCGACAAACGCCACCCTCGCGAACGGAACGGCAAGCCTCGACGGCAACTCGCAAAGCATCTGTTCCTGGGGCCAGGTCATTCAAAAAAAGATCGACGCCTCGGGATGCAGTAACGGAAATCAGGCGTCTTCGACTCAGCCGATAAATTGCCCGTCGCCAGCCCCCGCCACCGGCGGCTTAATGGCCGGAGCTCCAACCTCCGGCACACCAGCAGCTACCGGTGCCTCGCCGCTCCCAAGCACCGCGAGCCAACCAGCGGTCGCCAGCACCGACGTGGTTGTTTCAGGCGCGCAAATCTAGCGCTGGTGGCGTTGGCGCGCGTAGAAGGATGCTTGGCGGACGGGGAAAATGCTTTTCGCAGCGACACAGGTCCGCAGTCGAAGGAAGACCAGACGCAGGGCATGCTAGAGGGTTCGTCGCTGGTTGACCGATCTCTGCCGTCTACCTGGTCCGCTTTCGGGTTCGCTTCTCTATGATTTCCTGCTCCGCGCCTCTGCGGACGGCCCGACTGGCCGCAGGAAAACATTATCCAACTGACGAACCGACAACATGATCCCGAAGCGCGATGGCGGCATGGCTGCCCCGGGAAACGGCGGTCGTCAGCAGGGCGCGAAAATCCCGCTCCAAGCCGGGATCAGCTGAAATTTGTTGGCCTTTGCGGTCCCAGCAAGCGCGCAAGAACGCGATAAGATTCTCTTCGAGGCCATCTCGCCAGGCATAGGTATCGAAAGTTGGGACAACGGGCGCGAGCCATCCGACGGCGGGAACAAGGAGACCGACGGCTGCAGGCTGCGTGACCCAATGGAGAAAACCGGAAACCAGTTTTGACGCCTTGAACCACCGCTCGGCGACCCTGGCGAAAAGGCCTTCCATTCCGGAAAAGGAGGCCGCGAAGTCTGGCCTTTCGCCGATCTTGTTGATCCCCGTGCCGAGGCCGAGGAGCCAGAAAACGGCATCATCGAGATTATAAGATCGGCTTGTCTCAGGGTCCCATGCCGGGCTTTGCAATGCGTATTCGATCATTGCGCACCAGATCGCCGTGAAGCGCTCAGGCGTTTGCGCGGCTCGCACGCCGACGGTGAACCATTCCCAGAAAAAGCGCTCAATCCATTTGTGCGCTGGCGAACCGCGATCGAGGATTGGCTGCCACAGCGTGCGGGGATCTTCGGCGGCGGTCAAGCTAGGGATTGTTCCGGCAACAACCCCATAGACCCAAGCATCAAACTCGTCTGGATGATCTTCGGTCTGCTGCCGCCGTGGATCGGTGATCTTGGGGATCAGGCCCAGCGTGATGTCGAGGAGAGAGCGAACGAGATCGAGCCACTTGGCTCTCTCGTCGGTCCGTGCCGATGTGACATGCAGCCAGGCGAATGCCGCCGAAAGAACACGCGTGTCGATACTGAGCCGCCCGCGATGAAGCGTTTCGACTTTGCTGCCAGAGTGGCGCGAACTGCTCTCGCTGCGACGCCTGCGCGCCAATTCGGGGAATTGGCGCTCACGAATAACTTCGATCTCCCTCTCAGCCTGCGCACTCCTTTCAAGGATATCGGGCAGCTCAATTGGTAATCGCCGTTCGACAAATTCCTCGATCAACGCTTCTTTGCCGGCGTGGTCGTCCCCTGCGTCGGCATCGGTACTGGTCCTCTTCGTGAGGTCAAGAGCCGGACGCTGGGCAGCCCACTGCACGGCCAAGCAAAGCATGCGATCGAAGTCTTCGCCGAGTTGTTCCCGGCGTTGAGAAGCGCGGATCAGCGTCCGGCTTGTCGTGCTGTAATGGAACGAGAGGACACTGGCCGCCACGAGGCGGCGGGCCAAGGGGTCGTTCCGGTCGTTTGCAAGAAGCTCGATGCCGGCCTCGCCTGCGAAGGAATCCCATTTCCAGTCGCCGTCGGCGGTTGCGGAATCGAACCGGAGCGGCTCAGGCGGTTGGCGGACCACGGACTCCAGGTTGCCGCGACACCAACCCATCCGCTCCGGCGCAGCCATGAGCCAGTCGCGATGTTTAACGATCAGCACGGCAATAGCGCCGCAAAACAGGTCCTCGATATGGTGCAGAGGGTCGCCGTCATGGGCAAGCCTTGGTGCAACGCCTTCAACGCCCTGCATGAATTCCCAAAACTGAGGAAGATAGTCTTGCGAAAGACGCTCGTCTGAATCGAGTAATCGCCGCATTTGGAAGGGGAAGCTGGTGAAGGTCTGGTCGGTTGCGATACGCTGAAGGTCCTGTTGATTCTTCTGCTTGACCTCTTCCGACCAGGCGAAGCCGACGGCCACGCGTTTCTGATCGCGCGTCTCGAAAGTGTAGTTGTCGGGGTTCAGACGCTCGCTCAGCAGACAAAGGGCTTCCGGCGGCTCCTCGCCGTTGAGGTCGGACACCCATCCCGACCGCAATTGCGCGAGAAAGGGTCGTTCCGCTTCGTCAGCAACAAGCGTTTCGACGATGCCGCCGCCAATGTAAAGCAACAACTTTTTGCGATGGGGCATTTGATGCCAAGCGCGGCCGAGCGCGATCATGGTGGCTGGCTGATATCCCCAGAAGCCGAGCGCATTGGACGTTCCGGATTGGCGCATCGTCGTGATTTGGCGGTCCCAATCGAGAAACAACCAGTTCTGAAGAAGGGGCCTAAGGACGCTAGCGAACAGCGCAGGACGGTATTTCCCAACGTCGAAGAGAAGGCCGGCAAAGGCAAGCGACTCGCTCTCACTAAGGATCCGGTCGATCCATGGGTCGATATTTTCCCCGCCGTCGATCTCCTCGTAGAGCCAGCGTTCAACCGCCATCAGCACGCAATGGATCATTGAGCCAGACATGACAGGCCAATCGTGATGCCACCGAAATACGCTCGAATCTCCGCACCAGAGGCGGACGTCATTTCCATTGGGAACCGTGAGCCCATGGCCTTCACAAAACCGTCGAGATGCGAAATTGACGAGGCGTAGCGCAAAGGACAGTCCCTGATCCGGCGCATCCTTGAGAAATTGAAGGAAGGGACCGCGACAATACAGCGGAGGATCGCCGCCATGCCAATGATCGAGGCCGGTCTCGGACATTGAGCTGCGACCGAAGTCCTCGTGTTGCGGGGGTTCGATGCAGACCGCCAACAAGACCTCGAGCGCGGCGTCCGACCTTGCGCGCACGAGCGCCGGAAATGCTCCAGTGTCGAGACATGCCCCCTGAAATGCGTTCTGCACGCCATCGCGCGGGCCATCTGGCCAAGGATCACGCAGCTCGCCGCGTGGCCATGCCGGAGGCGGCGGCGTCCGTCGTCTCTCGGGATTCGCCTCAAGGTATTGGCGTCGTTGCTCGCGCTGTCGTTCATGCGCCTGTTTGACGCGAGCCCTGATCGCTGGATCGAGATCGCGCCTCTCCGCGAGTTCAAGACAAAGTTGCGCGACTTCATCCGGCATTTCGGGGGCGGCGGACAACACGGCCTCGTACACAGTCTTGTCGTGGCCGTTGGAATAATAGTTGCCCTCTGCATTGAGCGCCTGAACTTCGCGGCCGATTGCCATGGCGAGTTCGGCCGCCTGCTTTCGCCAGGGCATCGCCTGTCCTTCGCCCAGCTCGACGGGGACCGACTTCAGCCACAGTGCGCAAAGCTTGGCGGCCGCATGCGGTACAAGTCGCGCAACCTCGTCGCGATGAGCGTGGAGCACGGTCAGCATCGGCCCCCAATAAGGCCAATACGGTAGCCGGAACAGATGGTCCCACTCGCCGGTATCCTCTGCCTGCGACAGCAGCGCGCCGATCCTCGGATCGGGCAGCGTCGCGGCAAACATGAAACGCTCAAGCATCAGCGCGAGAAGGCGACCGCGATTTGCTGTCAAAGCCTCCCAACTGCGTTGGAGCAGCGCGACCGCATTCGTTGCAAGGAACAGCGCCTCGATGAGTTGATCGCGG
>DATBQJ010000075.1:0-14529 GCA_036560885.1 Methylocella sp. | reverse complement strand
GCTTATGCAATGTAAATAGCCGCGACGCAATTCTGCCACGATTAGCTAACAGTTTGCAACTAGCAAAAATATTTATTTGTCATTTGACTTATATCACCTCTCACGGCCCGGCGCAACCCGATGTGGCGCTTGTCGCGCCGCCATCCCGCGCCGCAAGGCTCGAAGTGTCCGCATGCGGCATTCCTCTGTGGCGGCCAGCCGCCACCCATCCCCCAAAAACCGGATTTCCATCTTCTGGGCCTGGCGGAATGTCAAACCAATACAGTACCGCTTTAAAAATGCCTTTCCGGTTGTTGCGTGCTTGTGTGACTGCTCAATGCGCCGCGTCCCAGTTTTGCGCGGCCTTCGCATCGACCTGCAAGGGGACGGCGAGCTGCAAAAAAGGATGCGGTGCATCGGCCATCACCTTGCGCACCAATTCGATCGTGGCTTCGACCTCGGCGTCCGGCACTTCGAAAACGAGTTCGTCATGGACCTGCAAAAGCATTTTTGCCGAAAGTTTTGTCTTTGCCAAGGCTGCGTCCATGCGCACCATCGCGCGCCTGATAATATCGGCGGCAGAACCTTGGATGGGCGCGTTGATCGCGGCGCGTTCGTTAAAGGCACGTTCCGACGGGTTTGATGCGGTGACACGCGGATAATGGCATTTGCGGCCGAAAATCGTCGTCACATAACCTTTCTCGCGCACGAAGATTTTTGTTTGATCCATATAGGCGCGAATGCCTGGAAACCGTTCGAAATATTTTTTGATATAGACGCTGGCGTCCTCGCGGGAGATGCCCAACTGATTGGCAAGGCCGAAGGCGGAAATGCCGTAAATGATCCCGAAATTGATCGCCTTGGCGCGCCGGCGCACTTCTGGCGGCATGCGCTCGACCGCCACGCCGAACATTTCGGATGCGGTCATCGCGTGAATATCCTGGCCTTGGGCAAACGCCGCCTTCAATTGCGGAATATTGGCGATATGGGCAAGGAGCCGCAATTCAATCTGTGAATAATCCGCCGAGATGAGTTTGTGGCCCGCGCTTGCGACAAAGGCCCGTCGAATCTTGCGGCCCGTCTCATTGCGCACGGGAATATTTTGCAAATTCGGGTCGGAAGAGGAAAGCCTGCCGGTCGTCGTCGCGGCGAGCGCATAGGAGGTATGAACACGCCCCGTCTCTGGATTGACGAAGGACGGCAGCGCGTCGGTATAGGTCGATTTGAGTTTTGAAAGCTGGCGCCAATCGAGAATGCGTGCCGCGAGTTCATTGCCTTCTCCGGCGAGATCGTCGAGCACACCCGCCGCCGTGGACCAGGCCCCGGTCGCGGTTTTCTTGGCGCCCGGGAGGCCCATTTTGCCAAAGAGAATATCGCCGAGCTGTTTGGGCGAGCCGAGATTGAAGGTTTCGCCGGCGAGTTCGTGGATCGCCGCCTCGAGCCGTGCCATGTCTTGCGCGAATTCGCCCGAGAGTCTTGCGAGGATGGCGCGGTCGATCGTGATCCCGCGCTGTTCCATCCGCGCGAGGACGTCGATCATCGGACGCTCCAGCGTCTCATAGACATTGGTCATGTGTTCGGCGGGAAGGCGCGGCTTCAATACTCGCCAAAGACGTAAGGTGACATCGGCGTCCTCCGCCGAATATTCGGCCGCTTTGTCGATGGCGACGCGGGCAAAGCCGATAAAACTGCGGCCCGAGCCCGCCACCGCGCCGAATTGAATCGGTTTATGGCCAAGATGCTTTTCGCTGAGCACGTCCATTCCGTGGTCCGTGCGGCCCGCGTCGAGGACGTAGGACAACAGCATCGTGTCATCGACCGGCGCCACATCGATGCCGCGCTGCTTAAATATAAGCCAATCGAATTTCACGTTTTGCGCGATTTTGAGAACGCTCGCGTCTTCAAGCAGGGGTTTTAGCCGCGCGAGCACTTCTGCTTCCGGCAATTGGCCGGGCAGAAGATCGCTGCCGCCAAAAAGATCGCCGCCGTCTTCGTTCCTATGCCTGAGGGGAATGTAGCAAGCCCGCGCCGGCGTGACGCACAAGGAGATGCCCACGAGTTCGGCCTGCATGGTTTGCAGGGAGGAGGTTTCGGTATCGACCGCGATCGCGCCCGCCTCGTACGCGGCGGCGATGTATTCGTCGAGTTGATCGAAGCTCGAAACGGTTGCATAGGTTTTGCTGTCGAATTCTTGCACGCGCGCCTCTGCGGCGCGCGCAGCGGCAAGATGGCCCGGCCCAGTGGCGACGACGGCTTTTGGTGGTTGCTCGCCATAGCGCGCGTTTCTTTTGGGTACTTCCGGCTGCGTGGTTTCCGCTGGCGGCGGTGTTTTCTGGGTGCTATCGACGCCCTCGCTTAACGCCTTGCCATCGCGGCCGCGCCAGCCAGCAGGTCCCGCGAAGGCCGGATCGGGTTCGATCACGGCCGCGTCCACCCCATAGGCGTCGGCGGCGCGCTTGGTGATGGTGGAAAATTCCATCGCCTTCAGGAATGCGACGAGCGTCTTTCCATCCGGCGAATGAAGCGCAAGATTTTCGAGTGGTATGTCGAGAGGCACATCCCGCACAAGCGATACGAGCTCTTTCGAGACGCGGATCAACGCCACGCTTTCGGGATCGGTTAACGTCTCCCGGCGTTTCGGTTGTTTGATTTCATTGGCGCGGGCGAGCAAGGCTTCGAGATCGCCATATTCGTTGATGAGCTCCGCCGCCGTCTTCAAACCGATGCCACGCGCGCCGGGTATATTGTCGGTGGAATCGCCCGCCAGCGCCTGAACGTCGACGACTTTTTCGGGAGCGACGCCGAAATAGGTGCGAACTTCTTGTTCTCCGATCTTGCGCTCCTCGCGCGCACCTTTGGCCCCAGCTTCCCCCGAGGCCGGATCATACATGGCGACGCCAGGTCCAACGAGCTGCATCAAATCCTTGTCGGCTGAAATGATCAAAACATCGGCGCCGCAGCGGGCCGCCGCGCAGGCATAAGTCGCGATTAGATCGTCGGCCTCATAGCGGTCCTGCTCGACGGGGGTCAGGCCGAAAGCCCGCACGGCGGCCCGCATCAGTGGGAACTGGGGGACGAGATCTACCGGCGGCTCCGAACGGTTGGCCTTATAGGGCGGGTAGAGCTCCTTGCGGAACGAATGTTCGGACTTGTCGAAAATAATCGCGAGGTGGGTCGGCTTGACGCCTGCCGCGCCATCGCGCACAAATTGGAACACCTTGGTACAGAAGAGTCTTACCGCTCCGGTCGGCAAGCGATCGGAACGGTAATTATATTTCGCGTCCTGCCGGATTGACTGGAAATATGCGCGGAAGACGAAAGACGAACCGTCAACCAGGAACACATGGTCGCCTGCTTGGACTGGGCGTTCTATTGCCGACAAAGGGTCGATCGAAGACATTGGCACGGCGCCTCTTCAGCCATCATCATACGGCGCAGTTCCGTCGGCAACGCTTGGAAGCGAAGAACCGTAAAAAAGCGCGTCCTGAGGCAGTATTTCGATGCAACCAATGGTAGGCTTTGTTCGTTACGTAAGCCAGCCGCTTGCCATCGGCGGCTATAGCGGGGCCTTAGGAAGCGGGTGTGTTATAATACCGCGTGTTTGTGCGCCGCATGCAAATCCAGCCAAATTGTCAATCTCCATTTCGACCCATGGAATCCCGCCAAACCCGGCCTGCCCCATTCACTTGCCGCTCACTTGCTGCGAGCCTTCGCCGCGTTACTTCCTTCCTCATTCCCGGCAACGCCGGGCCTGACCTTGGGTTCACTTACTGTCCGAGCCAAGGCGGGAACGATAGAAAGCTCGCCGGAGCTACATTGTGAAGCTAGACACACGCTTGGATTTCGAGGCCGTTTTCGAAAGTCTGCCCACACCTCTCCTGGTGATGGACCGTGATTTCACTATCGTGACCGTGAACCAGGCCTTTCTCGACGCGGCCGCGCGCCGGCGGGATGAGCTCACCGGGATCAAATTTTTTACCGCGTTTCCTTCGGTCGGAGAAACCCGCCGTATCGTGCAAGACTCTCTTGAGCGCGTCCGCGACAATGGGGTTGTCGATGTGCTGCCAATGGTGTCTTACTCAGTTGCCGTCAATGGCCGGACCGAAGAGCGGCTGTGGAGCTGCACCCATGTCCCAATCCTCGGCAAGGACGGCCAAACCGCATTCCTGCTCAAGAACGCGCAGGATATTTCGGAACTTCAGGCCTCGAAAGGCTTGGCGGGCCTGCCATCGGCGTCGGCGCGCGCGGGCGTGGCCGGTCCACAGGCGGGAAACATCCAGGCCCTCAATCAGACGCTCTTGGCGACGGTCCAGCAATTGCGCTGCTTAGTCATGCAGGCTCCAAGCTTCATGTGCGTATTGCGCGGGCCTAACCTTGTTTTCGAATTGGTCAATATTGCGTTCTCGATGCTCGCCGGAGGCCGTGATCTCATCGGTAAAACTTTACGGCAGGGATTGCCCGAATCCGAAGGTCAGGATTATCCCCGCATTCTGGAGAATATTTTTAAAACTGGCGAAGTTCACGTCGGACGCAAGACGCTTATTCTCCTGCAAGACGCACCGGATTGCGAGATAGAGGAACATTACATCGATTTCGTCGCCCAGCCGATCATGGGCGCGAACGGTGAGGTAACCGGGATCTTCATCGAAGGTAACGACGTGACGGATCATGTCCTCACGGAGCAACGACAAGCGCTCCTCATCCGCGAGTTGCATCACCGGGTCCGCAACACGCTAGCGATGGTTCAAGGAGTGATGACTACGTCCGCGAAGGTCTCCGCGAACATCGAGGAGTTTCAGGAAGCTTTTGCTGGGAGGATCGCTTCGCTCGCGAGGACACATGCCGTCATGACCGAGCAACCCCATCAATCGGTTTCATTTCGGCAATTGCTGACCCAGGAGCTTGACCCTTATTCCGGTGATCATAAGGGCTTGCGGATTCGCCTCTCCGGGCCTGCCGTCGAACTGCCCTCGCAGATCGCGGTGCCGCTCGGCATGGCGGTGCACGAACTCACGACCAACGCCGTCCGGCATGGTGCCCTTGCCACGGCGGAAGGCCGGGTCGAGGTCGGTTGGAGCTTGATCGAGAAAGATGGCGAATCCGCGCTGTTTTGCGAATGGAACGAATTCGCGGGAGCGCCGGTAACGCCGCGTTGCCGCGACGGGTTTGGCTCGATGCTCCTCGAACGGGTGCTGCCACAGCAAATTGCGGCGGAAGTGAAGGTCGATTTCGCGCCCGGGGGATTTCGCTTGCGAATGGCGGTGCCGCTGCAAAATGGGCGATAACGCCGCGTTTGGGTCCCTATTCGCGATTATGCACTACTACTCCTGAAAATTCGGCGGTTGAAATATTCAAACTGGCGTAGGCCTGAGCAAATCTCTCCCCGCAGCATTTATCGGCGTGCTCGTTGTCGCGTTGCCCGTGGTTGGATTCCTTTACTCTCATAGGCCGAATCGCGACATCACAATCCACCTTCTAAAAGTCGAGATCAAACCGTAAGAGCTTGACCAAGAAGAGTTGTGCATGGGCGTCGCTGCTTTCATCGGCTATCACGTCGCAACAATCTTCGCGCGTGCGTGTGCTTTCGCTTTGCGAAAGACCACCGGAAAAAAGTCCCCCGCCAGAGCTTTCTGGCCGGGGTCCTGCACCGGACGTCGGGAGGAGATACGCCCGGAGTCGCGCGCCGTCTGTTTGAGCGTGTCCTTAAGGCCACCGCTGGCATTCTAAACCTTGCCCTCGATTTTGCCGGCCGTGCCGTCGAAATCTAGCTTGATGCCACCCGCGCCACCTTGATTGCGCCTTTGATTTCTTTCGCCGGTCCGGCGATCCGCTCCTTGTTCGCTCTTCGGGGACTTTGGTTTCGAAGGCCGTGTCATGGCGACCGATCGCGTCTACGCATTTTTAGACGGAGCATCGCCCTTGCAATTCTACAGCCTGCCAAGCAAAACCAAGACAAGCACGATAACGAGGATGAGGCCGAGCCCGCCCCCGCCATAGTAGCCGGTCCCGTAGAAGGGGCCGCCTCCGATTCCGCTAAAGCCCCCGAGCAACGCGATTACCAATATGATGAGGAGGATGGTTCCAAGCGACATAGCATTATCTTCCTAATTGGACTGTAGGCGTCATGCAGACGACGACACGTCTCCTCTGCGGCCGGAATGAACCGATTCCCACCGCCGGCGAATGTTGGCGCGCTTTGCCTTACGGCTCCTTTAGGGGAGAGGTGGGCTATCGTGTAGCTCCACTCATCCTTTGAACTCAAAGCTCATTTAGCGGGCTGCTGACAGACGATCTGTTCAAAATTGCTCATGGCGCAACTTTAACCGCGGAAAATTTTATGCTAACGTATGTATCCGTTTATCAGACACCCGCGGTACAGAGGGCCGTGACGTGACGATTAAACCCCGCCGGTCGTTCAATCTGCAATCTTTTCTCGCCAAGGTTGGCGAGGGCACGAGCACTGGCACATACCGCACGGATCAGATTGTCTTTTCCCAGGGAGACCACGCGGATGCGGTCTTCTACATCGAGAGCGGCAAGGTGAAGCTCACCGTCGTTTCGGAGCAAGGCAAGGAAGCCGTCGTCGCTTTGCTTGGAACGAACGAATTCTTCGGTGAAGGTTGTCTTGCCGGGCAGACGCGGCGCATAGCGACGGTGACGACTATGACGGAATCCGTCATCGTGCGGCTGGAAAAAGAAGCGATTGTCCGCGTGATCCATCAGGAGCCAGCGTTCTCCGAGATGTTCATTGCCCATCTTCTGAGCCGGGCCATCCGCGTCGAAGCAGACCTCGTCGATCAGCTGTTCAATTCGAGTGAGAAGCGTCTTGCCCGGCTGCTCCTGCTGTTGGCGAACTTTGGCAAGGAAGAGAAACCGGAGCCGATCCTCGCGAAAATCAGCCAGGAGACGCTTGCAGAGATGATCGGAACGACCCGGTCCCGAGTGAGTTTCTTCATGAACAAATTTCGAAAACTGGGCCTCATTGAATACAACGGCCACATCGAAGTCCGCAGTTCATTATTGAATGTCGTTTTGCACGAAGAGCCGCATATCAACCCTTAAACCGGCTCATTTTGCTGGCACGCCGGCACTTGGATACGATCCGCAAAAGAAAACCTTTGATGCGAGCTATTTTGCTCAGTCTTCGCCCTGGCATGGACGTAGCCTCAATGGCGGAGGAGAGCCGCTCCCTCCTCCCTGTCCGGCGAACGTCGACTCGTGGCCAGGCCGTCTTAGTTGATGGGTCTCGCGATTCCTGAGGCGAGCGGGGATTAGTCCAGCCATCCGATCCTTCCGCCGAGAACCGCGGGGTTGCCGCGCGCCCGTCAGGCGGGCGGCGCGAACTACCTGGTAAAATAGGAAGAACAAATGGCAGTCAAACGCAAGGCACCGGTGGCCGATACTGGCTTGCCTCGAAACGTTATCCCTTTCCCGCAAATCAAGGTCGATGCAGACCCGTTTTTCCCCCGCGGGGTAGCCGAGGAATTTTTCGAATGCCTGGATGCGATTTTCATGAAAAGCCTGCATCTGCGACTTGCGGGAGCCAAGACAAAGGCCGGCTTGGGCGAGCAAGGCGCGGCGAAAAACGTTGACGCGCTTGCGCTGCAGATTGAAATGCGAGTTCGCCATAGGGAAAGTATCAGGGCGAGCGTCGTTTCCAGGATGATGCGTTGGAGGTACGCTGAAATGGGCATGAATTTTGGGACCGCTGGCTTATTTGGAGAAAGCGCCGCTTCGCTGTGCCGGACGGAGCGAACCACGACGAAAAAAAGCAGCCGCAAAATCGATGCGGCACGAGATCCAAAACTCGACGTAACCTGACGAATTTGGGGACTGCGAAGATGCACATGTCAAATGAAAGCCTCCTGATCATATTAGGGGTCGGCCTCATTGCCGGATGGTTGGCCGGTCAAATCGTGCAAGGCACCGGGTTTGGGATCGTCGGCGATCTCATTATTGGAATTGTAGGCGCCTTCATCGGCAGTTGGCTGCTGCCTCAACTCGGCATCCATCTTGGCTCTGGCATTACTGCGGCGATTATCAACGCCACCATCGGCGCGCTGATCCTGTTGTCGATCATCAGGCTCGTTGGTGGAGGAGGCGGAGGGCGAAGGAGTTGGGGAGGAAGGTGGAGGAGACGTTGGTAAGCCGGCCGCTTGTAGCGCCGAAGTAGATGACGGCGCCTGTGGCGATGACCTATTGAGGACGTTATCCCCATTTTCGGAATGGGCTATCATGTGCGACCAAGCCCGCGCCTTACTTTAATTGGGAGGATCACCATGGACGAGGATCGCTTCAACATCGCTCTGCGCAAATTCCTCAAGGTCGTCGGCATCACCTCGCAACGGGAGATCGAACGCGTCGTCCGCGACGGCAAGGTAGAAGGCACGGACCTTAAGCTGCGGATGACGCTGACCGCCGAAAATGCACCGCTCAACCATGTTGTCGAAGAGACGATTGACCTTCGTTAACCCTTTTCGGCCCCCGGCACCTCACGCCCCGCGCTCCGAATGCCATCCGAATGCCCCGCGCACCTTGCGCCGGGCCGCCCCTTCGTTTATGCCCAAAACTTCGCCGCATTGAAGTTTTGGGCTGCCATTTGTCCGTTGCAGAAACGCCCGTCGCCATTATCCTGGGCAGCGAATCGGATTGGGAGACGATGCGCCATGCCGCCGCCCTCCTCGAGACACTCAAGATCGGCCATGCGGCGCGGATCGTCTCGGCGCACCGTACACCGGAACGACTCGTCGCATTTGCAAGAGGCGCCAAGGCAGCGGGCTTCAAGGTTATCATCGCTGGAGCGGGCGGCGCTGCCCACCTTCCCGGCATGACTGCCGCACTGACTGTGCTTCCGGTATTGGGAGTTCCCATCGAAACAACGGCGCTGGGCGGCCAGGATTCACTCTATTCGATCGTGCAGATGCCGGCGGGCGTGCCCGTAGGCACTTTGGCAATCGGAAAGCCCGGCGCGATCAACGCGGCGCTTCTCGCCGCCGCGATCCTCGCCTTGGCCGATCCGGCGATCGACGCGCGGCTTTCCGCCTGGCGCGCCGCGCAAACTGGGGCGGTGGCCGAACGGCCCTCGCGGGAGGATTGAGCCGTGCCTTTCGAACTTGTCCCTGGTGCGACGATCGGGATTCTCGGCGGCGGGCAATTGGGGCGCATGCTCGCTCTCGCAGCGGCGAAGCTCGGGCTCAAGACGCATGTTTACACGGAAGACCCCGAGAGCCCGGCGTTCGACGTGGCCAGCACGCGGACGGTCGCTTCCTACGAGGACGAGCCGGCATTGGCGGAGTTTGCCGACGAGGTCGAGCTTGTTACCTATGAATTCGAAAACATTCCCTTCCGCACCGCTGCGATTTTGGCTGATTCCTGCGTTGTTCGGCCAGACCCCGAGGCACTGGCGGTTTGCCAGGATCGACTCGCCGAAAAAGAGTTTTTGGCGGCGGCGGGAATTGCGGCGGCTCCCTACATGCGGGTGGACGACGCAGGCGCACTTGCCCGGGCGATCGCCCAAATCGGCCGGCCCTCGATCCTGAAGACGCGTCGCTTCGGCTATGACGGCAAGGGCCAAGTTTTGGTTCGCGAAGGCGCCGACCTTGCCGTCACGTTTCGCACGCTCGGCGGCACGCCCGCGATCCTCGAAGCCGTCGTGCCTTTTTCCAAGGAAATCTCGGTCGTCGCCGCGCGCGGGCCGAGCGGCGAATTCGCTGCCTATGACCTCGGCGAGAATATCCACGAAAATCATATCCTCAAATCCACTCGCGTTCCCGCGCGCCTTCCGTCCGCGGTAGCCGCCGAGGCGGCCCGGCTGGCGCGCGTGATTGCTGACGCGCTCGATTATTGTGGAGTCATCGCGATTGAAATGTTCGTGACCGGCGGTGGAGGGGATGATGATGGGCCGCACGAGCTTCTCGTCAACGAGATCGCGCCGCGCGTCCATAATTCCGGTCACTGGACGCTCGACGGCGCCGCCACCTCGCAATTCGAGCAGCATATAAGGGCGATCGCTGGTTGGCCGCTCGGAGCCGCTAGCCGTCACGGCGCGGAAGTGGGTTCGCATGTCGAAATGAATAATTTGATCGGCGAGGATGTCCTTGCTTGGGCAAAAATACTCGGCGAGCCGGGCGCGAGCCTGCATCTTTACGGCAAATCGGACGCGCGGCCCGGCCGCAAGATGGGCCATGTGACTCGCGTCGTACCAGGCCCGGGCTGCTAGGGCGGCGCCGGGGCAGCGAATACAAGTTGGCAGCCTGGTTTGCCGTCTGCGGACCAGACGAGCTTGACGGCGGAATGTCTGTCGCGGGAGGCTACGTTCTTCGCGCCGTGGGCGCCTGGCAGCTGCAATTCGCCGGGAAACTGGCGCTCGCCGCCGAGCCTAACCCGTTGCCCTCGGCGAGGCCTTCGAGAAGTACGCGGATGGCGGGAGTTCCTGGCACGGCGCAGACAGCCGTCGCTGTGTGCGGAATGTTCGCTCCTCGCCACGCGTTGTTGGGAACCACTTCCGTCTGCCACGACTATTAATCGCGTGCTACACCTGTTCACCGCGATGCTCGCTTGAGGAATATTAACAAGTTCCGGCTTTAAACTTAGCACCTTGGCTTGTTGAACGCCGTCTCGTCCGATGCCGCAATTATTCAGCTTACCATTCAATGACAGGGCCGCGCATCCCCTAGCCGGCATCACCGTGCTTCAACTTATTCCCAGCCTCGACGTCAACCCCCTAGCACGTGAGGCGATAGAGATAGCGGCGGCGCTTGGCGCGGTGGGCGCGCGCGCGCTCGTTGCTTGTTCGGGCGGCCGCATGATGGGGGAGCTGCAAGCCAAGGGGGGCATCTTCGTGGGATTCCCTTCGCACACCAAGAACCCGCTGGTCATGGCTCTAAATGTGCGCCGCCTCGCGCGACTCATTGCGGCGGAAGGCGCCACTATCGTGCATGTGCGCTCGCGCGCACTGGCCTGGGTCGCATATGGCGCGACCCGCCTGACGAAGACGCCCCTCGTCACCACTTTCTCTTCTGTCGACCAAAGCTCCAACCCTATTTCACTGCGCTATAATTCGGTGTTGGCGCGCGGCGATGCGGTCCTCGCCGGTTCAAATTTTGCCGCGGTCCTCGCCGCCAAACTCTATTCGCCGGCGGCAGAAAAAATCCGCGTCATTCATAGCGGGCTCGATTGCCAGGTTTTCACACCGGACGCGATTACACCTGCCCGCGTGCAGGCTGTGCGGCGTAAATGGAATGTCGCACCCGACGAACGAATCGTGCTTCTGGCGGCATCCGCAAGCCCCGGCAGCGGCCACAAGATTCTGATCGAGGCAGCGGGACTTTTATCGCGCAGCGGCCTCGCCGGGGTGAAATACATCCTTGCCTGCGACAGGGACGAAAACAACGCGCTTCGCCGCGGCATCGACCGCGCCATTGCGGCGGAACGGCTGCAAGGAATCTTCTACCGCGCCGGCCATTGCGATATGCCCGCTGCGCTTCTCGCCGCCTCGATCGTTGTCGTGCCAGCAACCGAGGCGCAAGCCTTCGGCGACATTGCCGTCCAGGCCCAGGCCATGGGAACGCCGGTCATTGCCGCCAATCTGGCCGCCGCGCCTGAAACTGTTCTCGCGCCGCCCATGGTCGAAGAAAACTCGCGCACGGGTTTTCTTGTCCCGCCGGGTGACGCGGCGGCGCTAGCGCTTGCGATCGCCACGGTTTTAAGTTTCGGGGCCACAGCCAGCGGCAGGCTCTCGTCGCGCGCCAAAAAACATGTCGAAGCGTGCTTTTCGGCCGCAGAAATGTGCGCTGCAACACTCGATGCTTATGTGCATGTGCGGCGCGGCGGCGCGAAATGATCGCAAGAAATTCCGGCGCGCCGGACGACAGCCGCATGTCGAGGGCCTGGACAAGTTCGCATTTCGTGAGCCGCCAAGCGACCTCTTCATTGACTTCGCGCGGCAATCAACCGATGTTTTAGGGGGGCTCGGCTGGTGCCGTGAAAATCATCCGTGATTCGCTCGCGCCGCCGGGTTCGATGTGTCCATCTCAAGGAGAACAAGCCATTCGCCGTCCAATGAAGGCCCCCCCCGTCCCGCAGAAGGACGGGCCGCGGATAAACCGTGAAATCCACGCTCGCGAAGTTCAATTGATCGATGCCGAAGGCCAGAACCGTGGTGTCGTGGAAACTATTCAAGCCCAGCAATCGGCCGATGAAGCGGGGCTTGATCTTGTCGAAATCGTCCCGGCGGCCAATCCCCCGGTCTGCAAGATCCTCGATTATGGCAAATTCCGCTTCCTGGAGCAGAAAAAGTCCGCGGAAGCCCGGAAAAAGCAGAAGATTGTCGAAATCAAGGAAATCAAGCTGCGTCCGGGAATCGACGATCATGATTACGGCGTCAAAATGAAAGCCGTCCGCCGGTTTTTCGGGGAGGGCGACAAGGTGAAAGTCACTTTGCGCTTCCGCGGCCGCGAGATGGCGCATCAGGATCTGGGGTTCCGGCTGCTCGAACGGGTGAAATCCGAGACCCTGAGTATCGCCAAGGTCGAAGCCGAACCTTCCATGGAAGGCCGTCAGATGATCATGGTCCTCGCGCCGAAATAGAGCTAGCGGGCTGGTGGGCGGGCGGAAGCGACAATTTTCGTGGCGCCGCTCCACCGCCGGCTCGACGTGCTTTCGGCAATTCGGAGCGGGCGAGTTCTCATCGCCACGACCGGCGCGCGTAATCGATCGCATAATTTTTCGGCGCATTTGCAATCGCGGCCATCCCGGAGAGGACCGCATCCTCGGAGATGATAAGCCGGGTGCCAATGGCGCGCATCATGTCGCCATAGGGCGCCTTATTCTCGAACGCCGCGCGAAAATCTTGCCCATCGCAAAACTCTATGATCCTTGGCAATATCCCGCCCGAAAAGGTAACACCCCCCGTGGCAAGGTAAGCGAGGGCGAGATCGCCCGCGAAACGCGCGGTCAGGGTCCAGGACAGCCTTAGAGTCGCCGCTTCCGCGCCGCCTGGCTCTGCGTGCGCCCGTTCGATCAATGTGATTTCGCTGGATTCGGCCGCCGTCTCGCCAGCCGCCGCGCACCGCGCAAGGTGGAGCCGCATGAGGCCCGGCCCAGACAAGACTGTTTCGGCACAGACTCGGCCAAGTGCGCCGCTGTCGAGATGCGGCCAAAGTGCGGTTTCCTCGGCTCCATGAGGGCTAAACCCCATGTGTCCTGCCTCGCTCGGCAAGGCAAAATGGCGCGCTTCGATATTGAGCAAGGCCGCTACGCCAAGGCCAGTGCCTAGCCCCATGATCAGTTGCGCGCCGGGCCTTGGTATGAAGTCGCCGATCGGCTGGACCCAGGCGGGTTGGAGGATGGGCAGGCTAAAAGCCTGCGCTTCGAAATCATTGAGGAGCAAGCCTTGCTCGAGCCCCGCCCTTGCCGCGACCTTTTCGCCGTCGATCGTCCAATCCGCGTTGGTCAGCTTGACTGTGCGTCCGCTGACCGGGCCGGCGGCGCAGGCGATCAATGACCGTGGCTTTGCCCTTAGTCCTTCGATGGCCGCCGCGAGAGCGTCTTCGAGGCCGGCAAAATTCCCGGTCTTAAGGTGCGGCCCCACCTCAAGTGGCGCGTTGGGGGCCGCCACTAGCGCAAACCGCGCATTCGTGCCGCCAATGTCGCAAAGGAGGACCGGAAACGGAAATGTCACACGGCGGAACTTTCCTTAGGCGCAAACTTTGCAGAATGCCGCGAATGGGTACGCTGCCGTGCCCTAAACCACCGAGACGGCAGGGCTTCAAGACAGCTTTTCCGTACCATCCGCTCTTCCTGCCTGGCAAGGACAAGATGCCTTTTTCGAAAGGTCGTCTCGGAGGGAGCGCGGATCGAAACATTGGGATGGCATGAGGCTGTTTGCGTCGAACGCGAATCATTGCGGCGCGCGTGCGGAACAGCCGGTGCGCGGCACGCGCAAAATGTTTCACTCTCGATAAGTGATCTTCAAAACCTCGATGCGCTCGATGCCTTTCGGTGTCCGCACCTCGACGATATCGCGTTCAGCCGCCTTCAATAGCGCCTTGGCAACTGGCGAGAGCCAGCTGATTTCGCCCTGTTCCGAGCGCGCTTCATCGATGCCCACAATCCGGACAGTCTTTTCTTCATCCCGCGCATTGCGATATTCGACCGTCGCGCCAAAATATACTCGCTCCCGGTTCCTTTGCCGCGCCGGGTCGACGGTCTCGGCGATTTCCATTCTTTTGCGGAGAAACCGCATGCGTCTATCGATTTCCCGCAGGCGCCGCTTGCCGTAAATGTAGTCGCCGTTTTCCGACCGGTCGCCATTACCCGCAGCCCAGGACACGGTCTCGACGGTTTTGGGACGTTCGATTTTTTGCAAATGGGCAAACTCGTCCTGGAGCCGTTGAAAGCCCTCGGGCGTGATGTAATTTTTGACTCCGGCCGGAAGCGCTGGGATTTCGTCCTCGAAATCCGCTTCCGTCTCGGTCTCCTTAGTAAAAGCTTTGCTCATGGCGGCCGTTGCAAATATGGGGCGCCACAGGGCAGGGGCTAAGCCGCCAA
>DATBQJ010000074.1:0-2867 GCA_036560885.1 Methylocella sp. | reverse complement strand
ATCGCCGCGGCGCGGAACGTATCGCCCGCCGCAAGCAGAACGCTGGTCCCGTTGCTTGACAATTGCGCCGCCAGCTTGCCGATGGTCGTCGTTTTGCCAGATCCGTTCACCCCGGCAACGAGTATGACAAAAGGTTTCTTGGCTTTATCGATCTCCAGCGGCCGGGCATAAGGGGCTAGCGCGCGTTCGATTTCTCCGGCGAGAACCGTCTTGACCTCGTCGACTCCGACATCCCTGTCGTAACGTCCTTGGCCGATCGCTTTCGCGATCCTCGCCGCCGTCGCGACGCCGAGATCGGCGCGGATCAGTACGTCCTCCAAATCGTCGAGCATTGAAGCGTCGAGCTTCCGCTTGGTGAGGATCGCGGCGAGGCCTTCCCCCATCGAGCCGGATGAACGCGACAGGCCTTCGCGCAGCCGCGTCCACCAGCTTCGCGTTTCTCCGGCAAGGGGTGGCCCGCCGGGAGGAGCAACTTCATGCACGCTGAATTCCGGCTCGAAAGCTTCGTCTTGCGCCAGGGCAGAGAGGTCAGGCTCCAAGACCTCATCTTCCGCGGGAACCTCGGCAGCGATCGGCGCGGCATCAGCGGGGACTACCGCGCCGCCATCCGGCGCTTCTTCAGTCGGAGGTGCGATCTCGGCCTCTGGCAGCAAGTTTTTTTTCCGCTGCGACCGCCATTTGAAGGCGGCCCGGACCGTTGTGCTCACGATTTGCCAACTTCCGGTGCCCAGAAGGAACGCGGCGGCGAGTTCGAGTGCCCTCTCCTGCTGCAGAACAAATTCGGTCAATTGGCTCCACATGAACCGGTGCTCCCTATCGGGATTGTGTGTTTCGATCACCTGCGCCGCGCGCGGAAACCCCGAGGTCTACAGCAATTCGCGCGCGCTGAAGCTTTTTTCGAGCGCAGTCCCGGCTAGGAAGAGACGGCAGGCATCCGCATCCTGTGAATTTAGTGGCCGCCGCTGAGTTTTGCGACACAGTGCTCTTTAATCGACACCAGTTAGCTCACCCCAAGCAAACTTCCATTTAGCCTCACCAGCGTAGGTGCCAACTTTCAGACTGCCAACCTCCGCAGACCCCCTAAAGTATCTGTCCCCAATGGTCCACCCGGCAGATTCTGTCTAGCCCTAAGCGGCGCTTTTTCTATTCCTGGTAATCGGCCAAGGTCCGTTCAAACCATTAGACATGGCTCTTGCACTCGCAGGCACGCATATGGGTCGCGATGCGGTCCAAAGAAGCGGCGGGACGGTCACCGCGCCGCCCGCGAGCGGGTCCTCGAATTAGATTTTATGGATCAAAGATTGCATTTGACCGGGCCGCGGTCTAAGAGCCGACGAACTTTGAGATCGCCGTTTGCATGTCCTTTCCTGCATAAAAATTGGCAGCACTGCCCTTTTCTCTCTTGCACGCGGGGAAAATCATTGCGAAAGCTAAGACGATCCAAACCGCGCGGTAAGCATGGGCACGAGATCATGCTCAACCTGCTGGCCGTCCCGCGATAGACTATCCTCAATACGAAAACGCTAGCGGCCGTTTTTCCATCTCAAAAACGACATCATCAACTACTTTGCCGTCGACGGGGCCACCATCCCTCGCCTCGCCAATGCCGACCGTCTGCGCGGCTTGACCGGCGGCCAAGAATCGGGCTGTGTCACAGCTTCAAGGACTTCCGGAGCCATTCATGCTGATTGCCATTCCCGCCGAAACCGATCCCGCCGAGGGCCGTGTCGCGGCGACGCCAGAGACGGTGAAAAAATTTGTAAGCCTCGGCGCGGAGGTCAAGGTCCAAACGGGCGCCGGCCTAAAATCTGGGATTTTGGATCAAGACTATGTGGCAGCCGGGGCTGCGATCGTGTCCGATCCTTTGGCCACCGTGAAGGACGCCGATACTGTGTTGCGGGTCAGGCGGCCAAGCGCTGCGGACATCGCAGGCGCCAAGCCAGGCGCCGCCATTATCGCGATCATGGATCCTTATGGGCATATCGATGCGCTGAACGCCTTGGCGGCGGCGGGCACTTGTGCCTTCGCCATGGAACTCATGCCGCGCATCACACGCGCGCAGACGATGGACGTCTTGTCGAGCCAGGCCAATATCGCAGGCTATCGCGCCGTCATCGATGCCGCCGCCGAATATGGCCGGGTCATTCCGATGATGATGACGGCGGCGGGCATGATAAAGCCCGCGACAATCTTCATTATGGGCGTCGGCGTCGCGGGGCTGCAGGCCATCGCCACCGCGCGCAAGCTCGGCGCCATCGTGACTGCTACCGACGTCCGGCCGGCGACGAAAGAGCAAGTGGTGTCGCTTGGCGCCAAATTCATTGCCATCGAGGACGACGAATTCAAGGGGGCAGAGACGGCAGCCGGATATGCCAAGGAAATGTCGGCCGGCTACAAGGCAAAACAGGCGGCGCTCATAGCTTCACATATCGCCGCGCAGGACATTGTCATAGCGACGGCGCTTATTCCCGGCCGCCCGGCGCCGGTCCTTATTACGGCCGCGATGGTTGAATCTATGCATCCCGGCTCGGTGATCGTCGATCTTGCTGTCGAGCGTGGCGGAAACTGCGAATTAGCGAAACCCGGTGAAACCACCGTGTCGAAAAATGGCGTTAAGATTATTGGCCATTTGAATATCGCCGGCCGGCTGCCCGCCACGGCCTCGTCGCTCTATGCGAAAAACCTTTTGGCTTTCGTCGAGACCTTGATCGACCCGAAAACCAAGTCGCTTGCGATCAAATGGGACGACGAACTGGTCAAGGCAACCTTGCTCACCAAGGATGGGGGCCTCGTGCATCCAAGCTTCCAAGCCGGAGCTTAGGCCAAGATCGCAGCAACAACCCAACGTTCAATCGGCAAAAAATCAA
>DATBQJ010000073.1:0-16586 GCA_036560885.1 Methylocella sp. | reverse complement strand
GATTGGCTGACCGGTATTCGCGATCGTCTTCTCGCATGGGCGCGGGCAACGCGAGTCTGGGCTTTTTCGGTGCAGGTCAAATTGGCCGCGCGCGCCTTCGTGGCAAAGCTGCGGCTGCATTTTCGCGCCGGCTGAAGCCGCGCTGCCGTTGGCAAAACTCAGTGCTTGCCGTATTCGAGCGCGACACCCTTCCGCTGCGCGAGGATGTAGGCCTCGAGAGCCTTAAGCCGCGGATCGTCATCCGCGAATGGCTTCCCGCGCACGGGATTTTCAATGCACCAGTTGATCATGTCCCGGAGCAGGGCGACGCGGCCTAACTGCACCTGAAACTTGGGGTAGGTTTCGGGATGGGTGTTGGATCCGTCCGGATGGCACATATCACAGGATATGGCATTGGTGCCGCCAAGCGCCTTGGCGTCGTGAAAAATGCGCTTGCCTTCCGCGACCAAACGATCGGTCGACTCTTGCCAAATCTGGCGGTCGCGCTCGGTAAACGCGCCGTAGGTCTGAAACTGATCCTCGGCGGGTGCCTTGACGCCCGGCATCTGGCCCTCTGCTGGTGGCTCGGCCGCGGCAACAACCCATTCGGCATCGGGATGCTTGCGCCGCCATTCCTGCATGAGCGTATCAGCGATTTGCTGTCCCTGCTCGCGGGTCATTTGATCGCCGGGCTTGACGCCTTTGACCTCGAGCGAGGTTTCGCCGTCGCAGAGACCAACGACCAAATTGCCGTCTGGAGATGGCGGCAGCTGATGGCGCGGCGGATCGTTTCCGGCGAGCGCTGGGCCCGCGATCAGGGAGAGAACGAGTGCGAGATGGCGGAAATGGCGCATGGTCTCCCTCAGTAGCTGGAAAGCGTTGCCGCAGGCGGGCGATCCTTGGCGCCGTTCGACGAAAGATAACTTGCCCGCACGGTAACGGGGTTGCGGTTCCAAAGATTATAAACCTTGTTGACCATTCCCGACGCCAGCACATTGAGTTGACCATCGCCGCAGCCGTCGAAGGCGTTGAAGGGGTCGGCGCGGTTCATCTGGACGGTGAGCTTCGGCAACCCTTCGGGAGCGTAGGGCCACGGCCAAGCGGTCGAGAGCAGCCCATAGAAGTTGATGTTGCCGATGTGGTTCAGGAGAAGTTGGTGGGTGTGGCCGTGAATCACGGACACCGTATCAAATTTGTCGAGAATCGCCTGCACTTCGTCGGCGTCCTCCGTCCAAAAATTCCAATTGCGGTAATATTTGTACAGCGGCGAGTGGGAGAAAATGACAATGGGCGTCTTTTTGTCGATGGCCGCGAGATCGTTTTGCAGCCATTGACGTCCATCCGGCCCGACTTCGAAGCGTGACTGGATGCCGTTGTCGAGCCCGGCGACGGTGTGCATCCGCTCTTCTGGAGTCATGCCGCGCGCGGTCCAAAAATCCTTCTCCTGCACGCTCATCAAGGTCACGAAATGAATGCCCTTGTGATCGAACGAATATTGCGAAGGCCCGAACAAGGACCGCCAATGTTCGCCCATGTCGAGGAACCAATCGTGCTCGCCGACCATCATTTTTACGGGAGCCTTGAGATCCTTCAAAATCTGGGCGCCGAGATCGAGTTCCTCGCCTCTGCCAAGCTGCGCCAGATCGCCGCCGAAGAGAACAAAATCAGGCTGCGGGTCGAGCGCGTTGACCTCTTCCACCGCCTTTACGGCCGATCGGATGAAACGGTCGTTCACATTGCGCGTGTAGAGATGGGTGTCGGAAATATAGGCGATGGTGAAAGCGGGCGCCGCGGTCTCCGCCGCTTGCGCGATCTCGATGAGCTGGAAGCTCTGCGGAACGATCAGCCCCTTGGCGGCGGCGATCCCGGCGGAAACTCCGGCAATATGGAGAAAGCCGCGCCGGGAGAGCGCGCCCATCCGCGTAAGGTCCTCGAAAAACGAGGCGCGCTCCTCGTAATATTTGGTCTCGATGCTCTTGTGCGCCATGGCTTTTCTCCCTCGCCAGCATGTCTCGCGGGAAACACGTTCGCCGTCCATCTAATTTGTTTTACGGCACGGCCTATCTGGAAATTTCGCGCGTTTTCCTAGTTTATTTTTTTAGTAGGCCCCGATCGATGCCGGATTACGCAGATCCGGATTGGTTCCGATATCTCCCAAGTCGCCCTTCCTGCCTTCGGCGATTTCGGTTTCACGCTGCGGCCGGTTGTTCTTGAGCGACGCCTGCCGCTCCATCTCCGCCTTGTTGAAATCAGCATAGCGGTCGCCGGTGAGGGTAAAGAGGAAAGCAACAAGATCGTCGATTTCTGCTTCGCTCAACGCAAGACGCTGCATGCCGCCGTCGAGATACGGATTTGGAACGCCGCCCTTGTTATAATGGTCCATCACGTCCCACAGTGTGGCGAGAGAACCATCGTGCATATAGGGCCCGGTGATTCCGATATTGCGCAAGGTCTCGCTCTTGAAGGCGCCGATATCGGCCGGGTTTTTGGTCACCAGGAACCGGCCGAGCTCGGAATAGGATGTCTGCAAGGCGAGTTCGTCGATCTGCTTCGTATCGCCGGAAGTTAAGATGCCAAGCGCCTTACGGGCGAGCACGGCAAAGTCTTGCTTGTGGGCGGCGATCCCAATGTTGTGAAATTTCTGGTCGGAGAAAAGCGGCGACACCGCGTTGAACGCGTGGCAGGAGCTGCAGCGCCCCTTGCCTTGAAACAATGCCCAGCCACGCTGGGCCTGCTCGCTGATCGCCCGAGGGTCCCCGGCCAAGAAGCGATCGAACGGCGAATTGGCGGAAAATTGGGTCCGCTCGAAGGCCGCGATCGCCGCCGCGATATCATCGTATGTAGGATCGTGCCCCAGAAGCGATTTGAACGAATCCGAATATTCCTGGATTCGAGCCACCTTCGCGGCGACATCGCCCGGAGACTTTTGACCCATTTCAACCGGGTTAAGAACCGGAAGCTTCGCCTGATCCTCGAGAGTGGCCGCGCGGCCATCCCAGAATTGCGACGCTTGAAACATTGCGTTCAATACGCTCGGCGCATTGCGCTGGCCATGCTGATCTTGGACGCCCGCGGACGTCGCGCTGTTGCCGCGATGGTCGGTAAATCCTTTGGCGGGATCGTGACACGTCTCACACGCGACCGAGTCATCGATCGAAAGCCGCTTGTCCTTGAACAATTTTTCGCCAAGAGCGGCAAGTTGTGCCGTTGGCTCGCGGCCTGGCGGCACGGCCAGGGCATAGAGTTGCGGCGAAATGCCAAGGGGCAGGGCGGGTTTGACCGGCGCTTGCGTCTCTGGAGCTGCATATGCGGCTGGAGACGGCGCGGCAATAGCCGGCGCAGGAGGGGCTGGCGCGTGAGAAGCTGGTGCGGAAGCAGCCGGCGCGGGAGGAGCCGGAGCTATCGTTGGATTCCCCGGGGAAGTGAACGTCATCCCCAGCACCGCGAGCAGTGCTCCGCCAATTGTCACAGCCGCGAAGCTAGCCACCAACTTCCCGCGCGACATTTGCATCGTATCCTCCCGGCGTTTTTTTTCGCCACGCTTGCGTGAATGGCCAAAAGCGGACGGCTACCTTCCCGTCAACATAGCCAGAAAAATCCCGGAGGTGAACCACTAAATTTAGAAACAGCCGGGGTGCAACGCTCCGCGCGTTTGGGCATCCGGCGATAGCAGCCGCCGCCAAGTGCGGCGTAATAAAGGTGGCGCCATCGTGGATGACAACGGACGAAAGCGGCTTGACGCACGCCATCCTAATCGGCATGACGCTACGGCATAGCCATGACGTTCTCATGAATTCCCGAGGCCGGACTCTCGCTAGGCTTCATGGCGGCATGGCGGCTGCCACGACCCTGGAGCTGATCGAATAGCGGCTCTTTAAATTCCCCTAGAAAATCGCGAGTGCGCGCATGAGCAAGGTAGCTTATGTCAATGGCCGCTATGTCTTGCATCGCAGCGCCATGGTTCATATCGAAGACCGCGGCTACCAATTCGCCGACGGCGTCTATGAAGTATGCGAAATTTTTCGCGGTGCTTTGATCGATGAAAAACGCCATTTCGAGCGGCTCGCTTATTCGCTTGCGGAATTGCAAATCGCCCCGCCTTTGCGGGACGGCGCGCTCGGTGTGGTGGTCCGCGAAATCATGGCGAGGAACAGGGTCGAGAACGGCTTCGTCTATGTGCAGGTAACACGGGGCGTCGCGCCGCGCGACCATGTTTTTCCGCCGGCGTCTGTGCGTCCTGGCCTCGTCGTCACGGCGCGTCACGTCGATCCACAAGCAAGCGAGATGAAGGCGCGCAAGGGCATAAGCGTCATCACCACTCCCGACCTGCGTTGGAAGAGGGTCGATATCAAGTCGATTTCCCTGCTGCCCAACGTTCTTGCGCGCCAGCAAGCGAGCGAGCGCGGCGCCTATGAGGCCTGGTTTGTCGATTCCGAAGGCATGGTCACAGAAGGGGCGGCATCGAACGCTTGGATCATCTGCAAGGCAGGCGTCATCGTCACGCGTCAGCTCGATCATTCCATCTTGCGCGGCATCACCAGAACCACGCTGATCGAAATCCTCGGGGCGGAAGGTCTGAAATTGGAAGAACGGAAATTCAACATCGAGGAGGCTTTCGCCGCTCGGGAGGCCTTCATTACCGGAGCGACGACCCTCATCATGCCTGTTGTGCGCATCGATGGGCGCGCGATCGGCGCGGGGGTTCCCGGACCGGTCGCATCGAAGTTACGCGCGATTTTTCATGCCAGCGCCGCGCAGTCCTCGTAACGATTGGAAGGCATTTCAAGTTAATATTATATCCTGACGACAATGATCAAAGTAGGGCTTGCGGCACTACCTTCTGGTCTAATATGATTGGGAGCCGTGAGTGTTCCTCTGGGGGAGGGTGTTTGCCGCAAGCTTGGTTTCCAACTTGCAAGGATATGGTGTCGGATGGCATCCCTGCGGCTTCGTATTGAAGACCTTATGGAAATCGCGTAAGCGGTAGAGGGGCAAACGGTAGCCAATCGGCACCAGTGGTTTCTAATTTGCAATATGCGCTGGCCACGGCGCCAAGAACAAAATAGGATAATCGGATATGGGAGCGGAGCGGCCACAAAATCTGCAGGACACTTTTCTCAATTTTGTCCGCAAAAACAAGGTTCCTCTCACAATCTTTCTGGTCAACGGCGTCAAACTGCAAGGTGTCGTCACTTGGTTCGACAATTTCTGTGTATTGCTGCGCCGCGACGGGCATTCCCAGCTCGTTTATAAGCATGCCATATCGACGATCATGCCCGGCCAGCCGATTCAGATGTTCGAGCCCGGCGACGAGGCGGGACACGCCGGGACTTAGGATAATTTCGCGTTACCTGGAATCGTTTCTCGATCACTTGATTTGTGAGGGCATCCCGGAAGTCCGATCGGGGGGTTCATCTAGACGAGGGAGTTGGGCATAGGCGGCCTTGCGGAGCGCACAAAACCGGCGCTGAAATCCGGCCGGGAACAGGACTTCCCCGCGCGGGAGAGCGAGGCGTCGATCCGGGCACTGGTTATCGGACCCTATCTTGATGCCAGCCCGCGCCGCAAGGCGGATCCGGTGCCACTCTCCGCCGCTCCGGCGCACGGACGTTCGCCTCAGGCGCGCCTTGCCGAGGCTGCCGGCCTTGCCCAGGCAATCGGCGTTAAAATTATCCTTGCGCAAATCGCTACGCTTTCGCAAATCCGGCCGGCGACGTTCCTCGGCAAAGGCAAGGTTGCCGAGCTCGCGGCTTTGGCCAGCGCGGAAGCGATCGATCTCGTTGTCATGGATTGCGCCTTGTCGCCGGTGCAGCAGCGCAATCTCGAAAGTGCGCTTGCGGCCAAGGTCATCGATCGCACCGGGTTGATCCTCGAAATTTTTGGCCGCCGGGCGCGGACGCGGGAAGGCGCGCTGCAGGTCGAGCACGCGCATCTTGCCTACCAAAAATCCCGGCTCGTTCGATCCTGGACCCATCTCGAACGTCAGCGCGGTGGTTTTGGCTTCCTCGGCGGTCCCGGCGAAACCCAGATCGAGGCCGACCGCCGCCGCATCGAGGAGCGGATGACTCGCATCGAACGCGACCTCGAAGGCGTCAAGCGCACGCGTGGCCTACATCGTCAAAGCCGCCGCGCCGTGCCTTACTCAATTGTCGCGCTGGTCGGTTACACGAACGCAGGAAAATCCACACTGTTCAATAGGCTTACGGAGGCCGGGGTCGCGGCCGAAGACATGCTTTTCGCGACCCTCGATCCGACCTTGCGCGGTGTCGCGCTGCCGCATGGCGGGCGAATTATTCTCTCCGACACCGTCGGATTTATTTCTGACCTGCCAACCATGCTTATCAAGGCCTTCCGGGCGACTCTTGAGGAAGTACTTGAAGCTGACGTCATTTTGCATGTCCGCGATATCGCGCATGAAGACACCGAAGCGCAGCGTGCCGATGTGGATGCCGTCCTGGCCGCTCTCGGGATTAATCCCGCCAATGATTGCCGCCTCATGGAGATCTGGAACAAATGCGATCTCTTGGATGAAGCAACGCTTGCCGCGCGGCGCGCCGCCCGCAGGTCATCATTTGGCAACCCGGTGATTGTCTCGGCATTGACGGGGCAGGGCCTCGATGAACTTCGCACGGCAATTGAAATACGGCTTGCAAGTAATAGGATTATCTTTGATATAGTGCTCGAACCGGCCAATGGCGCGGGGCTTGCCTGGCTGCACGAGAATACCGAAGTCATGAGCAAAAGCACAGCGGCGGACGGCGCCGTTCATGTCCGGATCCGGGTCGTACCGGAACGCGCGGAGTCGGTCCGGCGGAAATTTCCTGCCGAAGCAAGACGTGCGTAAAGTGGGGCACTCTTTTCCGGCCAAGCGGAGGTGAAACCGGTGTCGGTGTCCCCGGATCGGGCCCGGCACATGACATAAGTAAAGTCCGTCACGGCGTGACCAGCTTTTCCGATTGCTTCGCCATGGTCCAAAGTGCCTCCATTTCCTGCAAACTTACCTCAGCCGGTGCCTTGCCATTGGCCGCCAATGCCTTCTCGATAAAGTGGAAACGCCGTTCGAACTTGGCGTTCGCCCTTCGGATGGCCGCCTCCGGATCGGCTTCTACATGGCGCGCGAGATTGGCGGCCGCGAAAAGCAAATCGCCAATTTCCTCTGCGATGGCGGCCGGTTCGCCGTCGTCGAGCGCCGCCTCGATTTCGTCGGTTTCCTCGCGAATTTTTTCGAGCACCAGACGCCAATCGCTCCAGTCGAAACCGGCGCCGGAGGCCTTCGTCTGCAATTTTACTGCACGGGTCAAGCCGGGCAGGGCGAGCGGAACGTCGTCGAGAAGGCTGCTGGCCAATTCTCCGGCATTTGCGCCGTCCGGCCCGGAGTTTTCCCTCAATGTCGAATTTTTCGCGGATTTTTCGTCCTGCTTAATGCGCGCCCAAAGGGATTTGACCTGCTCGGGAGAACGATCACCCGCCGCGGCAAACACGTGCGGATGGCGACGGATCATTTTTTGCGTGATCGCCTCGACCACGCCGCCGAAATCGAACACTCCGCGTTCCTCGGCAATGCGGGCCTGAAACACAATTTGGAGGAGGAGATCGCCCAATTCCTCCTTGAAATCCGGCATATTGCCGCGCGCGACGGCGTCGGCGACCTCATAGGCTTCCTCGATCGTAAAAGGGACGATGGTCTCGAATGTCTGTGCGATATCCCAGTTGCAGCCCGTATCAGGCCGCCGCAAGGCCGCCATGATTTCGATCAAACGGCTGATCTCGCGGGATGGCTGCATCGGTTAACGCGGGATACGCGGGAACGCAAGCCGGGGATCGCACTCCTCGCCCTTTTCAATGACCGGCTCACTGCGCCCCGTTCAATCGAGCGAGATAGACAAAGCCTCGCGGCCCTTTGGCGTATCGACGACCTGCATCGTCACCGGCTGGCCTTCAGCGAGGTTCTGGATTCCCGCCGGAGCGAGGATCGAAATATGGACAAAAATGTCCTTGCCGCCATCATTGGATTGGACGAATCCAAAGCCTTTGTGGTCGTCGAACCATTTCACCGTCCCCGTGATCGAAACCGCGGTCGAAGGATCGGGGGCGCGGCGTTGCGGGCGAGGTGAATCGCTAAACCCGCGCGACGATGGCGGCACCCTTTCTGCTGCCCCAGCTGTGTCGACCTCGAGAACCCGTGTCACTTGAGCGCCTTTCACGCCATTGCCGACATTTACCTTCAACTTCGCGCCAGGGGGAACCGTCTCATATCCTGCTGCCTGAAGCGTGCCGATATGGAGGAATGCGTCGCCGGCTCCATTGCTCAGTTCGACGAAGCCAAAACCCTTGTCGCCCTTGAACCATTTAACGACCGCGTCAACGCTCGGCCCGCTTGGCGGCGCGATGTCCTGGGGGCCGCCGCTTCCCGGTCCAAAGCCCGCGCGGGGGGTCCGACCTGGCCGCGGAGAATCGTAGGGCGATGGCCCATCGTCATCGAAGCCGCGCTTCTTGGGGCCACGGAAGTCTCTACCTTTGCTCATGATATGCCTGCTCGTCTCTACAAATTCGCGTTTAACATTGGTCCGGGCGTGGTTCCCGCCGCTCGCACCGGCTCACCTGGCCGCATTTTCCGAACACCCACGCGCCAAAAGGCCAGCCCCGCAAGGGTGCCAGCCCAAAATCGCGCCGATGGTCATTGTTCCAAATGCCGAAAATCCCGTGCCGCATCAAACATAGCAATTGTCAGGCGGCTTGGCTACTCCAATCCACATGGTATGAGGCCACGTGGTTGGAATACACCGCCATCAAGCCAATCATTCGCATAATCTATATTATGGAACCTACTTTCAAACCCCGGTGCGCGTCCGAGTGCACCTCAAATCCGTGTCCAACAAAATTTGTGATATCATCGAGTTATGTTACGAAGCTAAAAATTGAAATTAAAATTGAACGCGTTATGTCAGGCGCAAATTCGCATCCCATCGAAAGCCGGCTCAATATTCGCCGGGAGTTCGCTTTTAAGCCGCGCGAAATCGAGATCACTATGAAGATTGGTGAGTATCGCGCGCTTGGGCCGCAATTTGGCGATCCAGTCGAGGGTTTCCGGCAAGGAAAAATGACTGGGGTGGCGCGTATAGCGTAAAGCGTCGACGATCCACAGGTCGAGCCCCTCCAGAAACCCCTGGCTCTCGATGGGAATGGCGTTGAGATCGGGCGAATAGGCCACATTGCCGAACCGAAAACCGAGCGCGTTTATCTCGCCATGTTCAACCTGGAACGGAACGGCTTCTAGCGATCCACCAGGACCATTTATCGTGACAGTGTAGCCACTTAGCAGTTTATATTCATTCAGTAATGGAGGATAATAGCTGCCGTGGGGCGTTTCGAAAATATAGCTGAAATTCGGGCGCACGATCGCGGCAGTGGCTGCATCCATATAGAGATCGATTTTTCGCTTTGACATGAGGACCAAAGGGCGGATCTCGTCGATTCCATGGATATGGTCGGCGTGCGAATGGGTTAGCAGGATGGCGTCGAGGCGGCCGATGCCGAGCCCGAGCAATTGTTCGCGCAGATCCGGGGACATATCGACGAGGACTTGGGTCGTGGCACCGTTCTCGCCGGTGCGCTCGACGAAGATCGAACAGCGCCGGCGCCGGTTTTTGGGATTATTGGGATCGCAAGCGCCCCAGCCTTGGCCGACGCGTGGAACTCCGCCCGAGGATCCGCAGCCGAGGATGGTGAAGGTGAGGCTCACGCCGCTTCCGCGCCGGCCACGGGAGCAGGCATTTTGGCAAACAAGCGGAGCGCATTGGCGCTCGTTTCTGCGGCGATAGTTTGCACTGAGACGCCTTTCACATCAGCCAATGTTTGGGCGGTGGCGGCGACAAATGCCGGCTCGTTGCGCTTGCCCCGGTATGGGACCGGCGCCAAATAGGGCGCGTCCGTTTCGACCAATACCTTGTCCATTGGCACCGCGCGGGCGATTTCCCGCAGCGGCGCCGAATTCTTAAACGTCAAGACGCCGGAAAACGAAATATAGAGCCCAAGCGAAAGCGCTACCTCGGCAAGCATGGTGGACCCGGTGAAGCAATGGAGAAGCCCCGCGAAAGCGCCCTTCCCCATTTCGTCCCGTAAAATAGCGGCAATATCGCCGTCCGCGTCGCGGGCATGAATGACAATTGGCAGCCCGCTTTGCCGGGCGGCCGCGATATGAGTGCGGAAAACCCTTGCGGCGATGGCACGCGGCGTCTTGTCGTAATGGTAATCGAGCCCGGCTTCGCCGATACCGACGCATTTCGGGTGGCGCGCCAATTCGACGAGACGATCTTGCGGCACTTCGGCTTCTTCATGCGCGTAGTGCGGATGCGTGCCGACCGTGCAAAACACGTCCGGGTAAGTCTCGGCGATGCGGCTGATCGTGGCAAAGGCGTCCGCGCGGGTCGAAATCGTGATGATCCGTTTAAGCCCGGCGGCGCGGGCGCGCTCGACCACGCCATCGCGCTCGGCGGCGAAATCTGGAAAATCGAGGTGGCAATGACTGTCAATCAGCATAATTGCCTCTAGAAAACCTGCAGCTCAACAGCTCCAAGGCTGGCGTCGTCTATCCAGTCACGCCGCTTGCGCCGCCGCTCACTGTTGCGCCGATGTCACATCAACCATTCATTTATATTTCAGGCGCAATCTTATCGAAGGTTTGACGAAATTTCGAGCCCACAATGTGCTGCATGGGTGGTGTCCCGCTTTGTTGCGCCGTAGAAATGAGCAGGCGAAGGGTTTGGCACCCGTCCGACAAAGTGGACTTATGGTCAAACCCGTCCCCGGCTTGCCAAGGAAAGCACAATCAAATCAGGGGGTTCCCTCATGTCTGTTGTGCCATCAATAATCGTTCTCGCAGTAACGGCTCTGCTTGTTTTTCGCCGCGAGCTCACTCAGCCCACGTCCGGCGCCGGGCGCCGCCATGGGAATCGCGCCAAGCCAATGCCGCGTCCGGCAGCTAGACGGCCTTCCCGCAACGCGTCTTGCTGAACCTTTCCGCCCCACATCGCGTCAAGAGCGACGGGTTGAACATTTGAACCTGCTGTCAATCAGCACAGCAAGCCTCGCGGGAGCACAACTTCCTCCGCATCAATGTAACGCGGAAAAACCGGCGTGGGCGCAGGCAAAACGGTTCCCGGCACCAGACCCTGCGCGGCCTCGGCGTCAACAAAATTCCTCCCGTTCGCGGGCACGCCCAAAAGGCCGAGAAGTTTTTCCATCGAGGCCGGCAGGAACGGTTGCGTCATGATCGCGATGATACGCAAAACCTCGGCCGTCACATAGAGGATCGTTTGCATCCGTGGCGGGTCGGCTTTCCGCTTTGACCAAGGTTCTTCGCTAGCAAAATAGCGGTTGGTTTCACTCACAACTCTCCAGATTTCGGTCAAGATCATTTGCAAGGCATAGTCTTGCATCGCGGCGCGAGATTGTGCCGGAAGCGCCGCAGCTTGGGCCAGGAGCCTCTCGTCCGCTTCGCTAAGCACAGCAGGCGCCGACAGGATCCCGCCGCAATTCTTAGCAACCATCGCCAAGGAGCGCTGCGCGAGATTGCCGAGATCGTTGGCAAGATCGGCATTGATCCTATTGACAATGCCTTCATGCGAATACGTGCCGTCCTGGCCAAACGGCACGTCGCGCAGCAGAAAATACCGCAACTGGTCGGCGCCATAATGTTCAGCGAGCGCGAGCGGATCGATCACATTGCCGACCGACTTCGACATTTTCTCGCCCCGGTTGAAGAGAAACCCATGGACAACAATTTGGCGCGGCAGCGCAAGTTTGGCAGACATAAGGAACGCCGGCCAATAGATTGCATGAAACCTGGTAATGTCCTTGCCGATGACATGCGCGGCCGCCGGCCAAAACTTCGCGCCGGCGGCTGCCGGATCAGGAAATCCAGTGCCAGTAAGGTAATTCGCCAGCGCATCGACCCAGACATACATCACGTGGCGCGTGTCGCCGGGCACCGGAACGCCCCAGTCAAAGGTCGAACGGCTGATCGAAAGATCGGTCAACCCCCGTTCGACAAACGCAACAATTTCGTTGCGGTATTTTTCTGGCGTTACGAAATCCGGTCTATCCTGGTAGAATTTTAGCAGCCGGTCCCGATAGGCCGAAAGCTTGAAATAATAGCTCTCCTCCTCGACCCATTCGACGGGTGCGCCGGTTGGGGCAAGGTGCGTGCCGTCTGGCTCTTTGGAAAGCTCCGCCTCGTCGAAATACGCTTCGTCGCGAACCGAGTACCAGCCCGCATATTTGGCGAGATAAATATCTCCCGCCGCCGCCATCCTGATCCACAGCTCGCGCGCCGCCGCATGGTGACGGGATTGCGTGGTGCGCACGACGTCGTCCGCGCCAGCAAGAAGGGCCGTGCCCATCGCCGCAAATTGCCCTGCGGTGCGGTCGGCGAGTTGTTGCGGGGTGAGGCCCGCGCTCGCTGCCGTGCGCTGCATCTTTTGGCCATGTTCGTCCATCCCGGTGACAAACAAGACATCGTACCCGTCGAGCCGCTTAAAGCGGGCAATCGCATCGGCCGCGATTCGCTCATAGGCATGGCCGATATGCGGCGCGCCATTGGCGTAGGGTATCGCGGTCGTAATATAGAAGGGCGAGCGCCCACGCATGAATGTGCAATCCTAAAGTGTCCGCGCAACCCACGGATAACGGCCTCCGCCGCGTCCCGTTTCAGGAAGAAGACGCGCGCGCCGCCGCCGCTAATTCGTCGAACATAGAGAGAACAAACGGCCTCTTGTCCAGATTGAAGGTTTCGACCTCGCGTGCCGCTTCGCTAAGTTTTTCCCATACGAGGGCATAGGGCGCAAGCCGCCGCACGCAATTACCGGGCAGGGTCCGCGCCCCGCACCACACTCTGGTGTTGAGCCAGGCATCGACCGCGGCGAGCATCGTCTCGTAATCCTTGCCGTTGTCGCGCGCCGCGACCCGGCCGGCCAACGCATGGACCTTGCTCCAATCTATCCGCGGCAGTTCGTCCAACATACATTCGAGATTGGTGTCGAACTCGCTTGCGCGATCGTCGAGGAGCCGCAAAACATTATGGACCGAACCATGCGCGCGCGCGATCGCGGCCGCAAGCGTCGCCTCGCCCGCAGCCGACCACCGCGGTCCAAGCGCCGCCACGAATTGGACGATGTCCGCCTCCGCAAGGGGTTTGAGAAGGATTTTTTGGCAGCGCGAACGCAGCGTGGCGAGCATTTGGCCCGGCCGGTGCGCAATGATGAGGAAAAGCGAGCGCGGCGGCGGCTCCTCGATGAGTTTCAAAAGTGCATTCGCGCTGGACGGGTTGAGGTCCTCGGCGCAATCTAGGATGCAGATCCGGTAGCCGCCCCGCCCCGCTGCCTGCTGGAACATGTGGATGGCGCGGCGGACATCCTCGACCCGGATTTCGGTAAAGAACCTTTTGTCTTTTTCGTTCCACTCGCGGCGCAGGAGTACGAGATCGGGATGCGCTAATGCGGCGACTTGACGAGCCGCTGGATGATCGGGGGCCACAAAAAGGTCCGCCCTCGCCTCGCCCGCGGCAGCGGGATCTGGATAAGCCAGAAGAAAACGCGCCAGGCGCCAGGCGAGAGTAGCCTTGCCTATGCCGGGTGGTCCGCCAATAATGAAAGCTTGCGGCAAATGTCCGGCCAAATAGGACAGAATGAATTGCCTTTCCGGCCCGGCATGACCGAAGCAATGAACGCTTTCGCGGGGATGCGGGGCATCCTCAAAACGGTCGGACTCGGGATAGGTCTCCAAGGCTTTGGGCGGCATCGTTCTAGTCACCCCTTGCCTGCCTAGCCGCCGCCGGAGCGATCAGCCTGCTTGATACAACCTCGAAAATCTCGTCCGCGACATCCTTTTCGCCGCGCGTCGCGTCGATGATCGCGCAGCGCGCCGGTTCGGCTGCCGCTATCGCCAGGAACGCGGCGCGAAGGCTCTCGTGGAATTCTAAATCCTCGCGCTCGAAACGATCGGGTGCGTCGCCCGCGCCGCGCCGCGCCGCCGCGCGGGTGAGGCCTTCGGCTACCGGAAGGTCGAGGATCAAGGTCAGGCCAGGCCGGACATCGCCCAAGGTGATGCGTTCGAGCGCGCGCAGGAACCGCGGATCGACTTGCCCGCGCGCGCCTTGATAAGCCCTCGTCGAGTCCGCGAACCTGTCGCAGACGACAAAAGTTCCCGCAGCCAGGGCGGGTTCGATCTTCTTGTCGATATGATCGACCCTAGCCGCCGCGAAGAGGATTGCTTCGGCGGCCGGGCCAAGGGACGCCACGCTGCCCGACAGGAGCACCTTGCGCAAGATTTCCGCGCCCGGCGATCCGCCCGGCTCGCGGGTGCCAATGGCCTCTATTCCTGCCTTTCGGAGATTGCAAAGGAGATGAGCGATCTGAGTCGATTTGCCGGCGCCTTCGCCACCTTCGAGCGTAATAAGGACTCCGCGCTCTTTCATCGCTTGAGGACATATTTGTGGAAAAGCTCGTTCGCATACTCAATTCCGGCGTCCATGGCGCGGCGCGGCAGGGCGCCCACTTCGACCGCCGCCGCCGTCTTCAACGGTAAATCGAGTATTTGCTCCGTTCCGCGAAATATCTTGAGCCGCGCAACCTCCTTTCCCGCCTCGATTGGTGCCAGCAGGGGACCCGTGTAGACAATGCGCCCGGTGAATTTTCCGGTCGCGGTCCGGGGAACGAGAATCCTGACTTCTCTGTCGGCGATAAGAGGCACGTCCGAGGCACTCCCGCCATAGACCTTGGCGCTGCCGATGGTCTCGCCGGCCTGAAAAATCGATTTCGACTCGAACGAGCGAAATCCCCAAAGGAAAATCTTGCGCGCTTCCTCAGCGCGCTCCTTGGAGTTCGACGCGCCATAGAGCGCCAGGATCAGACGCTGGCCGTTTTGGACGGCGGAGCCGACGACGCCATAGCCGCTTTCGTCGATATTGCCGGTTTTCAGCCCATCCGCGCCGAGATCCATGGTCAATAAGGGATTGCGATTGGCCTGTTTGATCTTGTTCCAGGTGAAGTCTTTCTCGCCGAAATATTTATAAAGATCCGGGTAGGTCAGGATGACGTGATTGGCGAGCGCCACCATTTCCCTGGGGCTCACTTTTTGCTCGGGATCTCCCCTGCCCCACGCGTTGGTAAACGTCGAATGCTCTAGTCCAAGCTCGCGCGCGCGTTTCGTCATGAGTGTGGCGAACGCTCCTTCCGAACCGGCGATCCCTTCGGCAAGCGCGATCGCCGCGTCGTTGCCAGAGACAATCACAAGGCCACGGATCAAATCCTCGATCCGGACGCTGCTGTTGGGGGCGGCGAACATGCTAGAGCCCCGCGCCGGCGCGCCGCCATAGCGCCAGGCCGTCTCGCTGACCAGGAACTGATCGTCGAGTTTCAGATGCCCCAAGGTGATTTCGTGGAACACGATCTCGGCGGTCATGATTTTCGCGGTGGAAGCCGGAATGACCAGCGTGTCGGCATCCTTCTCGAACAGCACGCTTTGCGTAGCCGAATCGATCAAGATCGCATGGGGTGCGCTGGTCTGAAACGTTTGGGCGAAGGCCGCGACCGGGCCCAGGAGAAGAACCGCTAAGACCGCCGGGATCGAATACGGGAACCAGGGACGGAAAAAGCGAGCGACCGACCTAAATATCTGCATTGCGCACCGCCGCCGGGCCGGATTTCCACATCCCAGCGCGGCCGGTTCGTGCAATCCTGCTTTTTGCCTGCGATCGTCGTATCCCGTAGCGCGGCGGCGATCAATGCCCCTTTGGCAAATCGGCCGGCGTATCTGGCTTGCGCCTTTGACAAATTACGGTGATCCGGTCACGAACCGGTCCATGGTGGCCGGCAGCGGCCGCTGCGGCGGACCGGCAGTGCGCCGGTTCGTTGGCAGAATGCCAAGTCAGCGCAATGCTGGGGCTCTTAACGGCCTTGAGCAATTGCGGGCGCGTCGAAAGTGGTAACAAGAAGTTAGAATTTGGCGGCCCGGCGTCTGCATCCTATCCACTCACCAAGGTGTTCCATGCTTTTCGAAGGTCAAACGATCAAGCTCGATGTGCAAGATGACGGAATAGCGGAGCTCAAATTCGAGCGCGGCAATGAGGCCGTCAACAAACTCGACGCTCTCGCATTCGGCGAACTGCGCCGCGCGCTCGACGCGATCGAAGCCACGCCCGCGATCCGAGGCGTTTTGATCACCAGCGCCAAGGATGCTTTCATAGTCGGCGCCGATATTTTCGAGTTCACCGCCGTCTTTAAGCGCCCGGAGAAAGATGTCGAGGCTTTCGTCGGCGCGAACAGCGCGGTCATCACCGCTCTCGCCGATTTGCCGGTGCCAACGGTCGCGGCGATCAATGGGCTCGCGCTCGGCGGCGGGCTCGAGGTCGCACTTGCGGCCGATTACCGGGTGATGTCGAGCGCCGCGAAAATCGGCTTTCCGGAGATTTCCTTGGGGCTTTTCCCCGGCTATGGCGGCACCGTCCGCCTGCCGCGGCTGGCCGGCTTGGGGCCAAGCGCCGACTGGATCATTTCCGGTGCGCAGCACGGTCCCGAGCAAGCGCTTCGATTAGGCGCGGCCGATGCTGT
>DATBQJ010000072.1:0-24803 GCA_036560885.1 Methylocella sp. | reverse complement strand
AGCATCCCTTCCGTATAAGGGAACGAGGGATAGCCCGCTTCGGTCGTTGCGTTGATGAGCGCCTTCACGTCCGCCTTCGTGTCGTCGAAGGTGATGATCGCCGTCTTGGTCTTGTCCGACACTGCGACATTGGTGACGCCGGAAACAGCCGCGAGGCTTTTCTTAATGACGTGCGGACAGGCCCCGCAGTACCAATTCCGCACCGCGAGAGTGACCGTCGTTTCACTTGCGAGGGCGGGAGCGGCGAGCACGCCGAGCGCAAGGGTCATAGCGACGGGCATTTTGGTCATGGCCCAGTTCCTTTCACGATTCGAGGATCGGCGGTGCAAGAAGGTCGACCTCCGCCGGCCTCTATTTGAACGATAGCGCTTTGCAATTGTCAGTCACTGACCACCTCGTCTCGGATGGATTTGTGTTGATTAAGTCAATAGTTTTAGACCCCAACTCCTTCGGGCCGCCGAACAACGACTCTACCATCACGACAATGAAGAATAAGCCTCCGCCCGGCCCATTATTTTCGTGTTCATCAGTAGACCAAGTATCATAAACGAGGTCGAAAGAGTACTGATTGGCTTCCAGCCCGTCACTTGGGTTGTTTATGCCAACCGGAACGACCGCAATGCCATTGATATCGAGTTTTGTGCCCGCCGGGATAGTGGTTTCCACAGCACTCGAAACACCCACGTTCTGCGCGAATCTCTGGTCCGGATACACGAAGCGACGATTCTTGTCCCACACGGCCGTCTTGGCCTTTTGTACAGGAGTGGATTGGTCCACATAAAGATGCGTTGGGTCGAAATCGAAACGTTCGCTGGGTTTTGTATTGTCCACGGCTTCGATTTTGAAGATAGCAAAGGCTTCGTCAGACCGTGCTTTCACCGGGCCGCCTGCCGTGTCGTACCCTTTGCAGATGCCGACCTGATGGTAGGAAATAGAAATAGCGGCAGAACGAGCAGCATCAGGCAGGGCGATCGACCCTGCGATCAACAGCGGGACGGACAAAATACAAGTAGTCGACGGTCTCATCGTACTACTTCACTCTTGATGGCGCTTCAGCTCTTTGGCGCGGACGGATAGCCTGCGTTCGCCGTCGCCTTTACCAGTGCATCGACCTCGGCCTTGCTATCGTCGAAGGTCACCACCGCCGTCTTGTCCTCGGCCGACACCACAACATTTGTGACGCCCGGCACGGCCTGGAGGCTTGCCTTTACAATGCGGGGACAGGCGGCGCAGGTCATATGCTGAACCGCGAGCGTGACCGTCTTCTCGGCGGCGAAAGCGGAAGCCGAAGCGACGAGGCCAAACCCGAAGGCGGCGGCAAGACGCAAATTGATCATGGGGATTCCTCTCAGGAGTTCAGCAGAAGGGGCGCAAAGAGGTCGAAGGCAATCGCGCCGGCTATGATGATCGTTGCCAAGACAAGGCCCGCCTTGACGATATGGTTTGGCAGCGGCCGGGCGCAGGCAGCGCCGTCCGAGCAGGCAATTTTATTGCGGCGGTAAACCAGCCAATAGCCGTAGCCGAGGCAGGCAAGGGTCGCCGCGATGAAATAGGGTTGATAGGGAGCAAGCGCCGTGAGATTCCCGATCCACGCGCCGCTGATGCCGAGGCTGAACAGCACCAGGGGCGCGATACAGCACGATGACGCCGCGATCGCTCCCGCAATACCACCGAGCGCGGTGAGCCGCATCGCCATCCCGCCCGGGTCATCGTGTTGAGCATTCATGATGCTTCCTCGATTTCTGGGTTAGTGTTAAGGCCTGTAGTTCCTACAGGGTCAAGAAGGCAAGGATCACAAACATGCGACCGCTGACCATAGGGCCGCTCGCCAAGGCTTCGGGGGTCCATCTGGAGACGGTGCGCTATTATGAGCGCATTGGCCTGATGCCGAAGCCTTCCCGGACCGCAAGCAATTACCGGAATTTTGGGCCGGAGCACCTTGAGCGGCTGTGCTTTATCCGCCGCGCGCGCGAGATCGGATTTTCTATTCGTGAGATCAAGGAGCTGCTCGCTCTCGCAGAACCTGGTCGGGCATCTTGCGCCGAGGTTAAAACCTTGACTGCGATCCATCTGGGCGAGGTCCGCGCCAAGATCGCTGATCTTCGCAGGCTAGAAGTTGTTCTCGCCGGCGCCCTGGACCGCTGTCTTATGGAGCCCGCGCCCGCCTGTCCGGTGCTCGATATGCTGGCAACGCCGCGGCCATCCTGAGGTGTAGCCCATTCTGGGTAAATCCGGGCCCGCGACGACATCTTCGGCGTCTTCGAGCTCGTCCTTCCGCCGCCAGTAAGCCGTGCTATTCGATCAACCGCCGCGCCCCGGCGAGGTACTGTTGCGAGAGGTCGAGCGGTAGCCCGCCGGCCGGTCCTTGCTCAACCACATTAAGCTTGGCCCGCCGTCGGCATCTTACTCTCCGCCAATCGATTCGTCCAAACGATAGCCAAGATAGCGAACCGAATTGATGGGGTCGTAACCAAGCTTGCTGCGCAATTTCTTGCGCAGCTTGCTAATGTGGCTTTCAACCACGTTCTCTTCGACATCTTCGTCGAAAATTCCATAAATGGAATTGAAGATTTGCGCCTTGCTGACGCGGCGTCCGCGATGATTGACCAGGTACTCAAGGATCCGGCGTTCGCGCCGCGGCAAGGGCAGAGAAATGCCCTTGAGCTGAGGATCCCGGCCGTCGAAAAAGACCCGCAAATCGCCAACCACGGCACAGTCGCGCTCGTTCTCGTGCCGGCGCCGGATTGCTCCCACCCTAGCCAGGATTTCGCGAACATGAATCGGTTTGCGCACCACATCATCGACGCCTGCGGCGAACAAATCCAGAGTCTGCTCGAGAGAAGGTGTATCGTTCATGGCGATCACCGGAGCGCGGGTGCGGTCCTTGATCATTTTGGGATAGAGCTGCCGGTTGCGACAGTCCCCGAGGAGAAATGCTTCGACCGCGAAGAGGTCGGCGTCGGCCACCGTCGACACCCATTCCTGGAATTCCAGAGAGCAAAATCCGGCGGAGGAAACGCCTTCGCTGCCAAACCGGCAGGTGTAGCCAGATGTTACAATTTCACGTTCGTCAATTATCACCAACATTGAAATCTCCCGCGAATCTCGCCTTCAGTCAAAAAAGATTAACAACTCATAGTTAAATGTCAACTGGAATTTCGCGCATAGGTTGTTTTTCGCGCGCTGGTCCTGGCATCGGGTTGTACCATAGCCTAGTTCTAGGTAACGGAGAATGGGAAACAAAAGCGCTATAAGAAAATCAGTCTCGATGCCGCGCCACGATACCGGAATCAGGAAGGCGCGAATCGTACCAAAATGTTTCACGTGAAGCATTTTGGTACGATTGAAATTTGCCCAAATATACATTGGCTGCTGGTGAACAGGTGAAAAACCGGGATTTGGAGCAAGCGGAAAATTGCTATAGCGTTAAACTTTTAGCCCTGCGGTTTTTGGGCAATGCGTTTCCGGCCGCGTAACCTTGTCAATGATCCGAGTGCAGGCCTCTTTAATCCCACGAGAGCTTGACCTTGAATTCGGCCTCGCCCTTGCCGGAGACGACCCACAGCTTGCAATCGGTGCTAAGGGTGGCGCCGAATTCAATTTCGATCTTGTCTGGCCGCTTTGTCATGTAGCCGACGGACTCCTCGAGGATTTTCACTATTTTACCAAGAGTGCCGAGGCCGGATTTAAAGGCGGCTTCGGTCGCTTTGGCGATGTCCTCCTCCACGCCTAGCTCGGATAATCCTGTCGCCGCGCCCGTGCCGCCGAAAAGAATTTGTTGTCCGTCCGGGAATTCGACTATCATTCGCGACGACATTGCACGTTCTCCGGTGCGTCATGATCGAAACCGGGTTAGTCTATATTTATTCCCTTTCGCCCGCACGCGCTTTCAAGGGCTGCGGCGCGCTCCTCGAGGGCGGCTATGTGGCGACCTGCCGGCATGTTTGGCGCATTGCGGCGCCCGCCGGACAGAAGCCCGAGGTCGAAATCGTGTTTCCACGCACGCGAGATAAGCAAGGCGCTCTGGTCGCCAGCCGCGCATCAATGGCCGACGACTGCGAAGGACTGGAGGTGTCGGCGCCAGACCTCGTTCTATTGAAGCCTCTCGATATACCGGCAGGAGTCGAGGCGGTGCCGCTCTCGAGACATCGTTCATCGGAAGTCGGAGCAGCTTATGTGCTCGCGGGGTTAATGGGGCTCGACGAGAACAAGCCAAAGTTTGTGCGTGATGTGCCCATAAACGGGAAGATCGCCGACTATAAGGACGCGGCGGAGGGAATGCGCAAGTTCACAGGCGACAATTTGGCCAGTTTCTTTTCAGACCGAGGGGCGAGCGGCTCTCCCATCTTCCTCGAAAATGGCCACAACCACGCGGCTGGCATCCTTGTTCTTTCGGTGCGCGGGGCCAACGACGGAAAGACCCACCTGCGCGAAGCGTTCGTTTTACCAGCGACAACCATCATCAGATTTCTCGGCCGGCATTTGGTCAAACCGGTGGCGGATGAACTTGGAATTGATCTAGCGATCCTGCAACCTCAAATCGATGGCCTCTGCGCCCAGGATCATGTCCCAACGTCCGAATTCGCAGCCAAACTTCGTGAAAACGTCGCACCGCTACGCGTCCAGGCCGCGAAGGAGGTGCCAGCTTCAAACGACGGCGCTGACATCGCTGCGGCGATCAAAATTTCGCGCGAGAAATTAGGCGCTTTCGATACGGCGGGCGCGCTTGATGTTTTGCAACCCAAGATCGCGGAGATCGCAGAGGAAGTAGAGGTCAAGGTGCGCCGACTTGTCCCGCTGTTGAAAGAGCGCGCGGCGGTCGAGCGGTTGGCTTTCGATTACGACGCCGCGAAGCAAAGCCTGGCCGAGGTCGCGCGCCTCGCGCCGGATGATGTCTGGGCCTTTATCGGCCTCGGCGATCTCTATGTGACAACGAGGCCGCTCGATGAGGCCGCGAAAGCTTTTCGCGGTGCCGGGGAGGCGGCGGGGCGGCAAGGCAACGAGCGCGATCTCTCGGTGAGCTACAACAAGTTGGGCGACGTGCTGGTCGCGCAGGGCGATCTCGCGGGCGCGCTGAAACCTTATCGAGACAGCCTCGCCATAAGAGACAAGCTGGCGAAAGCCGACCCTGGCAATGCGCAGTGGCAATATGACCTCGGGATTAGCAATGAAAGGATCGGCGACATTCAAATGGCGCAAGGCGACCTCGCCTCTGCGTTGAAGTCCTACGAGGCCAGGCGAGATATTATTTCGCGCCTGGCCAAATCCGACCCCGGCAACGCGGGCTGGCAGCGCGATCTCTCGGTGAGCTACGACAGGATCGGCAACGTGCAGGTCGCGCGGGGCGATCTCGCGCGCGCGCTGAAATCTTTTTCCGACAGCCTCGCCATAAGAGACAGACTGGCGAAAGCCGACCCCGGCCATACGGGCTGGCAGCGCGATCTCTCGGTGTCGAACGAGAGTCTTGGTGACATCTTCCTTGCCCAAAGCAATCTTCCAGCGGCGCTCGAACATTATGGCGCCAGCCTCAATAGGATGGTTCCTATTCGTGACCGGGATCCGTCGAATGCGGATTTGCAGCGCTTCACATCTGTGACCTTTGCCAAGCTCGCGTCGGTGCACAAGCAATCCGGCGACGCAGCAAAAGCGCGTGATTTTTTGCGGCAAGGCCAGGCGATCATGGCGCGCTTGACAAAACTCTCGCCGGACAATGCCGTGTGGGCAAGAGACCTCGCCTGGTTCGACGGGTGGATCGCGGAGCTGGCGGAACGGTGAAGCCTGCCGCGAATGCTGTATCAGGCTCCGGCCCTCATCCTTCGAGACGGGCTCTTCGAGCCCTCCTCAGGAGGAGGGGGGAGGGCTGCTTCGCGGCCTTTCTCCGGCCGGCCGCATCCATTGCGTCCATTTCGCGGAACACGCCGCTTGCAACGGAACCGCAGGCGCCGCAGTTTCGCGAATTGCGGATCAGAACCACAAAAAACCGGCAAGGGCCAATGTCATGCAAAATCCTGGTCTCGACTTTGCCCTGGGCCCCGAGCTCGACGCGCTGCGCGATACCGTGCAAGCCTTTGCATCCGCCAAGATCGCGCCGCGCGCGGCCGAGATCGACCGCACCGATAATTTTCCCATCGATCTGTGGCCCGCGATGGGCGCGCTCGGCCTGCACGGGATTACCGTCGAGGAAGAGTTTGGCGGCGCCGGGCTCGGTTATCTCGCGCATTGTATCGCCATGGAGGAGATCAGCCGGGCCTCGGCTTCCGTGGGTCTCTCCTATGGCGCGCATTCCAATCTTTGCGTCAATCAGATCCGCCGCAACGGAAACGGTGAGCAAAAGCGCCGCTATTTGCCGAAACTAATTTCCGGCGAACGTGTCGGCGCGCTCGCCATGTCGGAGGCAAATTCCGGCTCCGACGTCGTCTCGATGCGCCTGCGCGCGGACAAAAAGGGCGGCCGCTACGTCTTGAACGGCACAAAAATGTGGATCACCAACGGCGCCCATGCCTCGACCCTCGTCGTCTATGCCAAGACCGATCCAAACGCCGGCGCGCATGGCATCACGGCTTTTTTGATCGAGCGCGGTTTTGCGGGTTTTCAAGTGGGACAAAAGCTCGACAAGCTCGGCATGCGCGGGTCGCCGACGTGCGAACTCGTCTTCGAGGATTGCGAAGTGCCGGAAGAAAACGTCCTGGGCGCGGCGGGCGAAGGGGTCCATATTCTGATGTCGGGTCTCGACTACGAACGAATCGTGCTCGCGGCGGGTCCGCTTGGCATCATGCAGGCATGTCTCGATATTTGCCTCCCCTATGTGCGCGAACGAAAACAGTTCGGCCAGGCGATCGGCGAGTTCGAGCTCGTCCAAGGCAAGCTCGCCGATATATATACAAGGCTCAATGCGTGCAGGGCCTATGTCCATGCGGTGGCCCGCGCGTGCGACAACGGCCACACCTCGCGCAAGGATGCGGCGGGCGCACTGCTCTTTGCGGCGGAGCGCGCGACAAGGACGGCGCTCGACGCGATCCAGCTTCTCGGCGGCAACGGCTACATCAACGATTATCCGGCAGGGCGGTTGCTGCGCGATGCCAAACTCTACGAAATCGGCGCCGGCACGAGCGAGATCAGGCGGATGTTGATCGGGCGCGAGCTGTTTGACGGAAATTAGAGCATCATCCCAAAAAGTTGCAGACTTTTTGGATAAGATGATGCGACACACCAAAATGCTAAGACCGCTAGCGGTTCACCTTTAAGCGGCCATGGTTCAAGCCGATGAATGTTCTGAAAACCGCTGTCGCGCCGCAGAGTCGGAATTTTGCCTCGAACAAGGCCACGATGGAGGCTCTCATCGAGGACTTGCGCTCCAAAGCGGCACTCATCGCGCAAGGTGGCGGCGAGAAGGCGCGCGCGCGGCACATCGCACGCAGAAAACTTTTGCCGCGCGATCGAATTGCAGAACTCATCGATCCCGGCACGCCGTTTTTGGAATTGTCGCAATTCGCCGCCTATGAAGTTTATGCCGAGTCCGTTCCGGCGGCGGGGCTAATCTCGGGGATCGGGCGGGTAAGCGGGCAAGAATGCGTCGTTATCGCCAATGACGCGACCGTCAAGGGCGGCACCTATTATCCGTTGACCGTCAAGAAGCATCTGCGCGCCCAGGAAATCGCCTGGGACAACCATCTCCCCTGCATCTATCTCGTCGATAGCGGCGGCGCCCATCTGCCTAGCCAAGACGAAGTCTTTCCCGATCGCGACCATTTCGGCCGCATCTTTTTTAATCAGGCAAGAATGTCGGCGGCGGATATTCCGCAGATCGCGGTGGTGATGGGAAGCTGCACGGCGGGCGGTGCCTATGTCCCGGCGATGAGCGACGAAGCAATTATCGTGGCGGGCCAAGGCACCATCTTTTTGGCGGGCCCGCCGCTCGTCAAGGCGGCGACCGGGGAAATCGTCTCGGCGGAGGATCTGGGTGGCGCCGACGTCCACGCGCGTGTCTCGGGCGTCGTCGATCATTATGCGTCGAGCGACGCGGATGCGCTGTTGCGCGCCCGGCAAATCGTCGGCACCCTCAATCGCGTGAAGGTCCCAGGCGTCGCGATGCGCGAGCCCACTGAGCCGCTTTACGATGCGCAAGAGATTTATGGCATCGTCCCAGAGGGCCCACGGGAGGCTTACGACGTGCGCGAAATCCTTGCCCGCATCATTGACGGAAGCGTGCTCGACGAGTTCAAGGCGCTCTATGGAACGACGCTCGTCTGTGGATTCGCGCACATCTTCGGCTATCCCGTGGGCATTCTCGCCAATAATGGAATCCTGTTTTCGGAATCAGCGCTCAAGGGCGCGCATTTCATTGAACTTTGCACTCAGCGCAAAATTCCGCTCGTCTTTCTGCAAAACGTCACCGGCTTCATGGCCGGCCAAAAATACGAGGCGCAAGGCATCGCCAAGGACGGCGCCAAGCTCGTTGCCGCGGTAGCTTGCGCGAACGTGCCGAAAATTACCATCATCATCGGTGGCAGTTTCGGAGCGGGCAATTACGGCATGTGCGGCCGCGCCTTCGGGCCGCGCTTTCTGTGGATGTGGCCGAACGCCCGCATTTCGGTGATGGGCGGCGAGCAGGCCGCCAATGTGCTGGCGCAAGTGCGCCGCGACGGTTTGGAGGCAGCCGGAAAAGTCTGGACGGACGCAGAAGAGGAAGCTTTTAAAGCGCCGGTGCGCGATAAATTCGAACGCCAGGCGCATCCCTATTATGCGAGCGCGCGGCTTTGGGACGACGGCATCATCGATCCGGCCGAAACCCGGATGGTGCTCGCGCTCTCGATTTCCGCCGCCCTCAATGCGCCGATTGGGGACACCCGCTTCGGCGTTTTCCGGATGTGAGGCTTTTTGCGAAGGCCAGGCGCAAACTTTGTATTAAGCCTAATTAAAGGTGAATTCCCGCGTGTCAGTAAACTGGCTTATTAGGTGAAACATAGTGCCGCTTGCGGGCTCTGCATTGCGGCAAGACCACTTCGATCGGCGTTCGGCAAAAAGGGCGCATGATGGTTCAACCGCCTGTCCTTCGAGAGGATAAGACCATCTCCTTCGGCGAGATGCTGGTGGCCTCGGAACAATTCCAGGTTCTTTTCCAGGAGGGAATGAATCTGGTGAGCCGTGCAGCCACCTACCTCGACGGCGATGGCCGCGAGGAGGCGAAGCTCCTGCCGCGCCCGGAAGCGGTCGCATATGCTGTCGAAAGCATGCGGTTGACGACGAGGCTCATGCAACTGGCCTCCTGGCTGCTCCTCCAGCGCGCCGTCAACGAAGGAGAATTGAGCCGTGCCGAGGCCGCCGCCGAAAAACGCAGGATTCGCTTGTCCGCGCAGGGCGTCGTGTCCAACAAGGACGTTCTCGGCCGCTTGCCGCCGCGTCTGCTCGATCTTGTGGGGATATCGCTTCGCCTGCAGGCGCGCATTAACCATCTCGATCTTCTGATCTACAGGGCGCGCGACGCGCACGGCCAGGAGAGCCTGCCGCCGAGCCCGGTGGAAATCCAGATCGAGCAATTGCGCGCCGCGCTCGCGGCGCCGCGCGCGCCGCAACAGGCAATGTGAACGCCGCGCCCGCTTGCGCGAGAGGCAGCGCGCGGAAATTGCTGGTGACGCGGGGTTGCCCTGCTCCGCTTCGGCCGGCCCTGCACCCGAACAGCCTGGCGCCAGGGGATCATTTTAGACTATTTTGCCTGCCACGATGCCATCGCGTCATCCAGGACACGCTGTCCCGAGGGTCCCTTTTCGAAGGTCAATTTCGCGATATGACCGTTGGCGAGAACGATGGGAATATCCAACCATTCACGTGAGCGCAAAAGATCGAGATTGGATGCCTCGGCGTCCCCGCGGGCGAGCCCGACGAGGAAAGAATTCTCGGTGACCGGCACCGTAATTCCCTTCAGCGCCTCTCCCGTCGGGTTGTCTTCGCGGCGCATCTGCAACACGCTGATCTGCTTGATATTGCCCAAGGGGCTGTCCTGCGGAATTGCAAACGTCAGGGTCACGGTATGCGAAGCTGGCAATGTGCCGTCGAAATTTTTTTGAATCGTCATTGCCACTTGCAGCTTTTCGTCGGGTATGTCGATCTCGGCGCGAACCGCCGTGCTTAGCGGCTGATCCGGGCCATTGCTGACGTTATCGGCGCGCCAGACGACCGTGCCAAGAAATGTTCGTACCTTGGATTGTTCTTCCGGCGCGTCGACGAGGAGGGCGGCGCGGTAGGCGACGGGAACGGGAGGATTGGCGGACCCCAAATCGCTGTTGGCGAAGCCGGCTCGATGATCGCTGCCTGACGAAGGCACGCCGGGCGAAGCTGGCGCAGACCCGGCTGTCCCGGCGCCGACGCGGTCGACGATCTTGCCACTGGCGCCGGCCTCGCCCTGAGCCGATGGCGAAGGAGGTTGCGGGCGCACAAGATCCTCGGGGCGATCGCGCAGCTTGTAGGCGGCGATCGCGATCAGGGCGACCGCCAAAAGGGCGATGCCACCGGCGGCCACAAGGCGCTTCGCGGGACCGGCATCTCGCTCGAGCCGAGGCGCGAAGAAAGGATGTTGAGCTTCAAGCCGCGCCTTTGCTGCTGGTCCCGATTTTTCGGGGCGGAGGTTTGAGACTTCCGGGGCAGAAGCCTCATCGGCAGAGTCTTCCAAGGCCCGGGCCTCCGGGTCGGCCTGTGCCGGGGCAAAAGAGCCAAAGCCGCGCCCTGCCGAAGCAATTTGGCCTGGCGAAGCGATGTCTGTTGCCGGGGCTTGTGGCCCATCCCGCGCCTCAGACGGCTGCGCCACGGTAGCCGAGTCGCCGACCGCAGGCGGCGGTGGCCGCAAGGAATTGAAAGCCGGGCCGTGCCGGGCCGAGCCATTTGGCTTGGCGCCAAAGTTTACGCTGGGCGGGCGTGGATCGCGCCGGACTTTGAGGGGTCTCGAAGGCGACGGCGGTGGCGCGGTTGGAACAGGAACCGGCGCAGATGGAGCGGATACAGGCGGCTCCGGCTCCGGCGCATTAGGTTCAGGCAACGGCGGCGGGCTTGGCTCATGCACTGCGGATGTACTGGCGGGACTCCCGGCGCTTGGCTCAAGCCCCGCCATACCCACTTCGGCCAATGGCGCGCCGCTTGCGCGATCTGACCGCGACGCAATTTCCGTTTCAAGCTGGGCAACCGCCAATTCCAAGGCCCGCGCTTCACGTTCGATCGCCACCTCCGGCACTGGCGGGTCGAGTTTGCGCAATTGGCCGAAAAGCGCTCCGCGCGCCCGCTCGTAAATCGCGTGGCGTGCTTCGGCCGTCGACTCTGGCAGGCCCGCGACGGCCTTGGCGAGCAGCGAGTAATAGTCAGCCATCTCGTGTTGAGAGCATTAGACCGGGCTTCCGTCAATCCCACCGCAAAACTTTGCCCCTCAATCGCGGAAAGGATTGTGAACGAGGATCGTATCGGCACGCTCGGGGCTGGTCGAAAGAAGCGCGACCGGAGCCTCGATCAATTCCTCGATGCGGCGCACATATTTGATCGCCTGCGCGGGAAGCGCCGCCCAGGAGCGGGCGCCAGCCGTCGTTTCTTTCCACCCCTCGATCGTCTCGTAAATGGGCTCGACCCTTGCCTGCGCCGCTTGGCTTGCCGGCAATCTGCCGATGCGCTCACCATCGAGACGATAGCCGGTGCAAACCTTGATTTCCTCGAAGCCGTCGAGAATATCGAGCTTTGTCAAGGCAATACCGTCTATCCCCGAGGTTTTGACCGCCTGCCGCACGAGCACCGCGTCGAACCAGCCGCAACGCCTGCGCCGCCCCGTGTTGGTTCCGAATTCATGCCCACGATCGCCCATCTGCTCGCCAATGGCATCGTTGAGTTCGGCCGGAAACGGTCCGCCGCCGACCCGCGTCGTATAGGCCTTGGCGATCCCCAGCACATAACCGATCGCCTTCGGGCCAAGGCCAGATCCGGTGGCGGCATTGGCGGCGACCGTATTCGACGAGGTCACAAAGGGGTAGGTGCCGTGATCGACATCGAGCATCGCGCCTTGTGCGCCTTCGAACAAAATGCGCTTCCCCGCGCGGCGGGCGGCCTCCAGCAACTCCCAGGTCGCGTCCATGAACGGAAGGATTTTTGGCGCGACGCAGTCGAGCTCGGCGCGAATGGTTTCCGGTGCGATAGGTTCGAGCCCAAGACCCCGGCGCAGCGGCTCATGATGGGCAAGTAGGCGGGCGATTTTTTGATCCAAGCTACTCGGCTCGGCCAAATCCATGAGCCGGATCGCACGGCGCCCCACCTTGTCTTCATAGGCCGGCCCGATACCCCGCTTTGTGGTTCCGATCTTCAACGCTTCGACATTCGAGGATTCGCGGTGGGCGTCGAGTTCGCGGTGCAGGCCAAGGATCAGTGTGATGTTTTCGGCGATCTTCAGATTATTGGGCGACACCTCGATGCCTTGGCTCCGGAGCTTGGCGATTTCGTCCACGAAATGATGCGGATCGAGGACGACACCATTGCCGATGATCGAGAGTTTTCCGGCCCGCACGATACCAGAAGGCAACAGCGTGAGCTTATAGACATTGTTGTCGATGACGAGCGTATGCCCGGCATTGTGGCCGCCCTGAAAGCGCACCACAATGTCGGCCTCGAGCGACAGCCAATCGACGATCTTGCCCTTGCCCTCGTCGCCCCATTGGGCGCCGACCACCACCACATTCGCCATTGAACCGATCGCTTTTCGCCGCGGTCTTGTCCTTCAAGAGCCGCCAAAAATAAGCCCGGCGCAAACTGGCTGCACCGGGTCATTTGCGGAAATGGGGTACACTTTCGTGCGGGCGGAGTAAAGCTTTGGCCGCTTGTGGTGGTGGACGAGTTTTAGGATACGCGAGATTTTGACCCATCTTGGACGTTCAGCGGGTCCGGTTTGATGCCCATCGGCGTTCCGGACCTCGCCAAGAAGGAGACATGCGGGCCGCGCCAATGCGGACGGCCACAGCGTCTGCGATCAAGGGAGGAGTGGAGCCAGGCGGCACGCCGCGTCACAACGCAGTTCGGACTCCGTGCGAGCGGACCGCAGTTATGCTACGAACATTCCGCGCGTAGTGAGGGGTGGTCGTCTGCTTCAACTGCTTGTTAGCCATCACGCGGTTTGCCTCTGGATGACCGCCCTGGTGACCATCTCGAAGAGTTCCTGGGCGTTGTTGGTGCATCCTTGCCCACCATGATCACTAGTTTCACGTTTGTGCTCAGGCGCATTGGACGAGGCATAGAAGAAGAGCGGTGTGCGGTCGCCTTCTTTTCGCAGTCGGTCGAGCAGCACGTACCCCTCGCGTGGCCCCTCGCGACGACCCATGTCGGAGATGATCGCCGCGTATTTGGCCTGCGACAACCTTTCGAATGCCTCGTCAGTGGACAGCGCTAGCGTGAAGTAGAGGCCCATCGTCTCGAATGCCTGGCGTTCGTACGTGTTATTTTCGGGGCGATCATCGACCCAAAGAATGTGGTTTCTCCACCCATCTGCAGCCGAAAGCGCCGCCGGACCCGCTGCACGTACGACCTCGACAATCTTGTGTAGTTGGGCCTCCGACGCAGAAGCATCCCCCTTCGTGGTTGCTGCGGTGAGCGAGGCGACGACGGCCATTTGCATCTTGACGTAGTTCTCCTCGTCCTTGAAGTCGCTCGGCGCGAAGAGTTTGCCACTATGCTTGCTGACGAGCCACGAGAAGACACCCAGAACGAGTACGGGAAAGAGAATGAGGAAGTAGATGAGAGGTAGTCGCTCCGCCGAAGTGAACGACCCGGCGAAGGCGGTGACAAGCGAGGCTAACCCGTAGACTAATACGATGAAAAGCGCGATGATCCGAGTGGATTCCGCGCCAGCGATTTGGCGGTGTCACCGAAGCTTTTCGTGTGATCATTCATATCGGCTCTCTTGAGCGTCTAACGCTATTTCGGTGAATCTGCATAAGCTGCGGCAAACCTGGTTCGGGTCCCTCCCCCCTTCGCAGCGCCGTCTGCGACTCTTATTTGTTCTTAGCGTTCCTTGGGTCGTCTTCCGGATTGACAAAGTTGACGACAAATGGCGCCTCTCCAAACAATTCAATCACATTGTCGGCCTTGCTTAGGCTAAAGTGGCGGACCTCCGCGGGCATGACGGCGGGTGCCCCCACTTTCATCTCCTGCAGCTTGCTCGCATCGAACTGCTCGCCGGGTCCGATCCAGAAGGAGCCTTCGAGCACCGTAATGTGTTCGTCGGTCGCATGCCAGTGCGGCGGCACCTTGACCTCCCCTTTGCAACGGAGACGGATCACGTACAAACCGCCCTTCTTGTCCGGATCGCCGAAAACGACCGCCATCTCCACGCCGGGTGCGATCGGCTTCCAGACCAGTTGATCCAGCGCCACGATGGCATGGCTCACCTGCGGATTTGCGCCTGCCGGCGGTATCCCCTGCGCAAGAGCCAAAACAGGCAATGCGAAGATCGCAACAGACAAAATCGTAATTCTAACTCTCATGACCAAAGTTCTCCCTGCCCCCGGCGGGGTCGTCGCCCGAGATAGTGCCGCGGCTCGCGGCAGATAGGTGTGCAACCGTTGCTAGACTTAAGCTTCCTGTGCGTCTATCTCCCCGTTCTGTCAAATGGAGGCGGTCACGATTGACCTTGGCTCGCCCTCATTGAGACAGACATTCAGATACTCCCGGCCAGTCTTGCGGCCGCCTTCGCCGTCTATAATCCAATCAACACCCGCGGGGGACGTGATCTTGATCGACGCTTGGCTATCGCTACCGCTTACAACATTGATTTTGATTTTGGTGGCCTTTTACAGCGCTTCCGCCCTAGTGTTGATCCGCCTTTCTTTTGGCGTTTTGGCGGGGCCCTGGGTGCGAAGCTTTCGAGGCGTCGTGGCGCCCTTCGTCAGCGCGATCGTCGTCATATTAGGCATTCTCACCGGCTTTCTCGCAAGCGACGTCTGGGACCGCAACCAGCGCGCGGCGGCAACCGTGCGCGGGGAAGGCGCCAATCTGATCTCCTTGCATGCCCTGGCCGCCACTTTGGGTGCGCCGCACGTTGCGATCGACCGCGCGATCCGCGCCTATGCCGCCGCCGTAATCGGCAAGGAATGGCCGCGCATGGAAAACGGCGAAGCGTCGCCCGACGCCGAAGCGGCACAAGACGAATTATTGCAAACCGTCGCGCAATCGGACGTTGCACTTGGCGATGCGGCGCTCGGCCGCCTCTTGCTCGAGACCGCCATGAAGGTCCGGGAGGCACGCGGCAACCGCCTTGCGGTGAGCTCGGATTTTTCGGAAAATTTCAAATGGGCAAGCGTTCTCTTGATGGCCCTGATGGCGCAGATCAGCGTTGCCGCGGTGCATCTCGACAGCGCGCGGGCCCAGGTGGCCGCCATGGTCATTTTCACCGCCAGCATCGTTCTCGTGATCGGATTGATCGCGGCCCACGAAGGGCCGTTCCAACCGCCGCTCGGCATCAGCCCGGCGCCGATCGCCAAGGTCCTCGACATCGTGCCGGATAGTTGAAACTCCATTATCCCAATCGCGGATTTTGGAACCGGCTTGCGCCGGTGCGACCGGCGCTATATACCGCGTCCCGGCCAAACCTAAGCATGCCGCGACAAGGAACCGGTCGAGTTTATGTCCCGGCATGTCTTTGGGTTTAAGCGCTTCCCGCATGAACGGGAAGCGCGCAATGGGCGCGTAGCTCAGCGGGAGAGCACTACGTTGACATCGTAGGGGTCACAGGTTCGATCCCTGTCGCGCCCACCATTACAATTGCAATGAACGTATCCTTTCCCTGTTGACCAATCGAGTCTATCGACGTTCAACCTACTATCGCGGCCAGGGCACGTCCGGCGATTGCTTCGAGGGGACTCGAAGCGTCCACGTGCAGCCAGTCCACGGTGCCTGTTGGCTGCTCGGCCTGCGCCGATACAATATCGGCCGTCGCGTCCGATGCGTCCTTCCTGCGTTTGGCTATTCGCTCCATAAGTGTATCAATCGGCCCTTCGAGCCAAAGGCCGGTAAAATGGGCTTGGCCCCGGCTCGCGACCTGCTTTACCGCGACGCGCTCTTCCGGCCTTAAATGCACGGCGTCGACGACGACGCTCTGGCCAGCATCAAGCGCGGTTGCCGCCAAATCGCAAAGACGTTGATAAGTGCGTGCCGTGGCGTCCAGGCGATAGGCCTCGTCCGGCAGACGATCAAACTCGTGGACGCCATAGAGCCGCTTGCGTTCAATGTCGCTTCGTAAATGCACGGCGCCGGGAGCGCGGCCGATCGAGGCAGCGAGGGCGGCGGCAAGCGAACTCTTGCCGGTTCCGGACAGGCCGCCGATGGCAATTAAATCCAGCCGGTGCGGAGCGAGAAGGTCGCAAGCGGCTTCGAAATGGCGGCGCGCGTCTTTGGCATGATCCGTGTTGCTTCCTGGCTGAAGAATGGTCACCTTGGCACGAATGGCCGCGCGCAAGGAAAGGAAGAGCGGAAGCAGGGAAAGGCCTTTGAGCTGCCTTTCCAAATCATCGCAGATCCATAAATACCGGTTGAACAGGAGGTTCGCGTGGCGGCGCAATCCGCGCGTCCACAGATCCATCAGAAGAAACGCGAGATCGTATAGCACGTCGCACGTCGCGATAGCCTCGTCGAATTCGATCGCATCGAACAAGACCGGCCGGTCTTCGATCAAGACGATGTTGCGCAAGTGAAGATCGCCATGACAGCGGCGGACGAGACCTTGATTTTCGCGCTCCACAAGCAATGGGGCGAGCCGCGCGAATGCTTGTTGCATTGCGTGGCGAAGGCCCGCCACAGATTGCGGCGTGAATATTTCGGGCACCGCTTCAAGTGAAACGAGCGTCTCCTCAATCTGGTTTTGCAATGCCTGGCCAGCATTTGCGCCGCCGATCATCGGCGCGCGCCGGTGCGACGCAGCGACAACGGCCGCCAGTTTGGCGATGATTTCCAGTGTGAGTTCGTTTCGCTCGGCGAGCCGGTCGAGCGTGCGACTTTCGTCAAAGCGGCGCAGATGAACCGCCCATTCGACGATCGTGCCGCCGCAACCGAACTTCAATTGGGAACCGTCTTTCGAAATCGGAACGACGCCTAGGTAAAGGCCTGGAGCATCGGCTTTGTTGACGGCAAGCTCGCGCTCGCAAGCCCGGCGCCGCTTGTCGAGAGTGGAGAAGTCCATGAATGGAAACCGCACCGCCCTTTTGACCTTGTAGACATTCTTGCCGGCGAGGAACACCGCGGCGCCATGCGTGTCGATACGAATGACGGACTCGCGAAGTTCATGCGTCGCAGGGTCGGCGAGGAAAGAGAAGACGTCGCTTTGATCGGAGCAGATCTGTTGTTCCATGTTGGGTCGCTCCAGCAATGTCATGACCATTTTGCTCCGCCGACTTGGCCATGATGGCTGGTTATCCCGAAGCACGGCCCGCCCTGCGAATCGTTGCCGCTCCGGTCTCAGAAAGCCGATATAGCGGACCCAACTGGAATACCACTGGCGTGTGTGATTATTACTATGCGGTGCGGCGAGCGAGGATTGGCGATAGTTAGTCGTTTGTTCGTTTCACTTTTTATCAGAGTGGTCTCGCCGCACCCAAGTAGACGTTGGCGTGCAGGAGGCTGGCAATGCACTCCGTGATATCGCAGGAGTCAGTGACGAAGGCCGCGATCTGGGCAGCGAGATTGCCCGGCACCCAATTGTTCCCGGGCGGATGCGCGGTTCTTGGGCGTCTGACGCCAGTGCTCGATCTTGCCCTGGGTCATCGGATGACAGGGCGCACCGGACATGCTCCAAGTTCTAGCCATCGAGCCAATTAGCCAAATCTGCCGAGACTATTGCGGGAACCAAAACACCTCCGGAATGAGTTTGGTGGGTAACCCCGCTCGCTTAACCGACGCGCCATCCAGCTAATTCGCGTGCATCATGAGCCCAGTCACGAGCAGCGCACCGATAACAATTGCGGAAAACCATCCCTCTGCCGCTTTCGGTAGCTTCACGGTCAAGACGCCTTTCACGAAATTCGCTTCGATTTTACCGGTGTCGACACCCTCAGGTACCCGGAAAGAGCGCATAAACGAACTATAACGTCGCTCCGAGAGACGATGGTCCTTCTCGTGCTCCTCGTTCTCATTCTCCTTTTCGCCCATGATTGCCAGGGTGCGATTCGACAGCCTGATCTCGATGCTCTTCTCGTCCATCCCAGGCAGCATCGCGGTAATCTGATACTCTTTGTCTTTCTCCGCAACATCGAAGGCCGGCGCGACGCCCCAGTTCATCTCCCGCTGCCACGGCACCTCAAGCTCTAACGCTCGGCAGAAGGGGAAATCCGACGTGCTCAGGGGGACGCTGTTGAAGACGCGATCGATTTCACTACGAAGGCTCTCGAAGGGCGCCCTTTGCGCCGGCACCGGGACTGGTCCCCATTTCTCGGCCTTGACCGGAAGTCTCGTTGCGTCGTCCATGGCTTATCTCCTTACAATAATGAACTGTTAGACCGGTAGAGACCGAATGTCACCGGCTGATGCCAGAAGCCGCGGCTTTTGGTGTCTGAGGGAGGCAAAATGTGACGCTCTGTGACAGGTCTCTTCTGATCCCGGCCTTTGGATGACTCACTCGCCTTCATGTCCTGATCGTCGAGGGTCCCGATCATACTGCGGCGTTATCTCAGCGACGAGAGCTCCAAAGTGAGCACGAGCTGTGACGATGTACTTAATTCTTTCGCAGCCGGCCGATCTCGCAGTCCAAGACACGGCGATGCGGTCCCGTTCCATTTGGATTGCGCCCCGATGAGGCGATATGTATTGGCCTGCCGGCCATTTCAAGTGGTGAAGGCGAATAATCCGTCTGCGCTTTGGTTCCAGCTCGTTAAGATCCCATCCGGCGTCGTGCCGATAATCGCGGCGCCCGTCGCAGCGAGCAGCGGCGTTGCCATGCTGTCTAGCCTGCGAGAATCGCTAGGGCGGCGGGACGCTCTGCTTACGGGATGGGCGGACCGGCGGTCTCGTCGCGGCCCTGGGCGTGGCAGAGTTGGCGGCGCTGAAACTGGATTTGTTTCTGATCTCTTGACGATCCTTGAGGAGTTGCTTGGCACTGGTCGCGCTTGAACCAATGGCGCCACATCGGTCATTTCGCGACCGTATTCACATGCCCCAGCGTCGAACGAACCAGGTTTTGACCAAATGAGCCAGGATTGCGTAGCTCAAGAGGAAGCTTGCGATGATGGGCCAGTAGAGCGGCGGCAGTGGCGTGAACTTCAACGCCTCTCCGATAGGCGTGAAGGGCAGCGCAATTCCGACCACACAAATGAGTACCGACGTCGCGATGAGGGCGGTGCTCGCGCGGCTTTGCACGAAAGGGATCTTCGCCGTCCGGATGATGTGGATGATGAGCGTCTGTGTCAGCAGGGATTCGACGAACCAACCGGTCTGAAACAGTGACGGGTTATTCCAGCTATCGAAGACATAGAGCATGGTGAAAAAAGTCGCGTAGTCGAAGATCGAGCTGATTGGCCCGATGAAGACCATGAACTTGAAAATATTGCCGATATCCCATTTGCGCGGGACCTTGAGATAGTCCTCGTCAACGTTGTCCGTGGGAATTGCGGTTTGCGAGAAATCGTAGAGCAGATTGTTGGTGAGCACTTGAATGGGCAGCATCGGCAAAAAGGGCAGGAAGATGCTGGCGCCGAGAACGCTGAACATATTGCCGAAGTTCGAACTCGCGCCCATCTTGATATATTTGGTAATATTGCCGAAAACCTTGCGCCCCTCGATGACGCCTTCCTGAAGCACCATCAGACTCTTTTCGAGCAGGATGATATCCGCGGATTCCTTGGCGATGTCGACGGCCGTATCGACGGAGATGCCGACGTCGGCGGCCTTCAGGGCCGGGCTGTCGTTGATGCCGTCGCCCAAGAATCCGACGACATGGCCATTGGAATGAAGCGCGCCGATCACACGCGCTTTCTGCGCCGGGGAAACTTTGGCGAAGACCGCCGTCTTTTCGGCAAGCTCGGCCAATGTACCCTCGCTCATTCGCTCGATGTCTGGGCCAAGCGCGATGCGGTCCACTTTGAGGCCAACCTCGCGGCAGATCTTGCGGGTGACGATTTCGTTGTCGCCGGTGAGAATCTTGACCGCAACGCCGGATTGAATGAGCGCTGCAATCGCGCCGCCGGCGCTCTCCTTCGGGGGGTCAAGAAAGGCGATATAACCGAGGAGCGTCAGGTCGCTCTCGTCCTCGACAGAATAGCGTGGCTTGAGACCGGTGATTTCCTTGTATGCGATGGCGACGACGCGGAAACCGTCCTCGTTGAGTTCTGCCGTCTTCGCCTGCACCTGGGTCAGATGGCTCGCGTCCAAGGTGCCGCACTCACTGTCGAGTTCATAATGTTTGCAGACTGAGAAAACCTCTTCGACCGCGCCCTTGCAAATGAGGACATGGGTGCCGTCTTCGCGCGATAGGATGACGGAGAGGCGCCGCCGCACGAAGTCAAACGGAATTTCGTCGATGTTCTCATATTGGTGCTGCAAGTGAAGGTTCTTGCCGAGTTCGACATGCTGCAGGACCGCGATGTCTAGCAGATTCTTCAATCCGGATTGGTAATGGCTGTTCAGATAGGCATATTCCAGCACCCGTTCGCTGTCGTTGCCGCGAATGTCGAGATTACGCTTGAGAATGATGCGGTCTTGCGTAAGCGTGCCTGTCTTGTCGGTGCATAAAACATCCATCGCGCCGAAATTCTGGATTGCGTGGAGGCGCTTCACGATCGCCCGCTTTTTCGACATGGCGATCGCGCCTTTGGCGAGATTCACGGTGACGATCATGGGTAGCATTTCCGGCGTCAATCCGACCGCGACGGCGACCGCGAATAAAAGGGCCTCGAGCCAATCGCCCTTGGTCAGGCCATTGATGAGGAGCACCGCCGGAACCATGACCAGAATGAAGCGGATCATCAGCCAGGTGAAGCGATTGACACCCTTGTCGAAGCTCGTCAGCTCACGCTGACCCGCTATCTTGTCGGCAAGCTGGCCAAAATAAGTTTTGGTGCCCGTATGAACGATGACGCCAGTGCCGAACCCGCTGACCACGCTGCCGCCCATGAAGCAGAGGTTTGGCAGGTCGAAGGGATCGGCGTTCTCGCCCGCGCAGGCCTTAGCCGATTTTTCCGATGGCATGGCTTCGCCGGTCAGCGCCGCCTGATTTATAAACAAATCCTTGGCGCTGATCAGGCGCAGATCGGCCGGGATCATGTCGCCGGCGGAAAGCCGTACGACATCACCGGGAACCAGCTGCTCTATCGCAATTTCGTTGAAACCGTGAGATTGGTCCTCTCTGGCGTCCGGACGCGTGCCTTGCCTTTTGACGCTTGCCGTGGTTTTCACCATGGCGCGAAGTTTTGCAGCGGCGTCGTTGGAGCGGTGCTCCTGGATGAAAGCCGTGGTAATCGCGAGGACGACCATGATAGCGATGACTACGGCGGCCCGGATGTCACCAAGAAAATAGGAAATCGTGGCGAGCGCGAGCAACAGCGCGTTCAAGGGATTCTTGGCCCGCCCCCCCAATTCTCGCAAGACGCTCGGGCGTTCCTCCCGGGTGATGACGTTAGGTCCGGCCGACGCCAGCCTTGCTTGCGCCTCGGCAGCCGTAAGCCCGTTGGGCGAAGTCCGAAGCCGCGGCCAGACCCCGGCTTCCTGCGACTGGCTCACAGCGAGAATCTCATTCGACAGCACGATATCAGTATCGCGTGCCTTGACGTGGCGCTCGGCCGAATGGCGAAAATTCAGACGATCAAGGAGAGTCGGGCCATTCATGTGCGCCGCCATTTCGATGTCTCGTTAGCGTGAACCAATTCTGCCCGGAAATTGGCGCTAGGATTCCCTCGCCTTCGCCTGTTTGGCAAGCCCACCATCGTGTGACACCATGCCCGGCGGGCCGGACGCAGGAATAATAGCCGGGAGATGACCCGGAAACTTGTCTTGAGGGAGCTGTTGTTTGGTGGAACTGTCGCCCGCAGAATGGACGGCGATCTGGCTGTCCCTGAAAATCGCCGTCACCGCGACACTCGCCAGTCTTCCGTTTGGCATTTTCATCGCCTTTGCGCTCGCGCGCTGGCGTTTCCCAGGCAAGATCATTCTTAACGCCGGCGTCCATTTGCCCTTGGTGATGCCGCCGGTCGTCACCGGCTTCCTCTTGCTCATTCTTTTCGGCCGGAAAGGCGTTTTCGGCGCCTTTCTCGCCAATCTCGGGATCGTATTGTCGTTTCGCTGGACCGGCGCGGCGGTGGCTTGCGCGGTCATGGGATTTCCGCTCATGGTCCGCGCGATGCGGCTTTCCTTCGAGGCGATCGACCAGCGGTTGGAACAGGCCGCCGGAACGCTCGGCGCGAACCGCATGTGGACGTTTCTTCTCGTCAGCCTGCCGCTCGCACTTCCCGGCATTGTTGCAGGCGCCATTCTCGCCTTTGCTAGGGCGCTCGGGGAATTCGGCGCCACAATCACCTTCGTTGCGAATATTCCGGGCGAGACCCAGACCATCGCGTCGGCTATTTATAGCTACACGCAAGTTCCTGGCGGCGATGCGAACGCGATGCGCTTGACCGTCGTATCAATCGCGATTTCGTTTGCGGCGCTGATTGCCTCGGAACTCTTCCAGCGGCGGATTGAAAAACGACTTGCGGAATAGGAATGATCGAGCTTGATATAGCCCTCAAGGCAGGAGCCTTCGATCTCGACGTGGCTTTCCAGAACGGCGGCGGCATTTCCGCGCTGTTTGGTCCTTCCGGTTCAGGCAAAACGCTGACGCTCAAGTTGATCGGCGGCCTGCTGCGCCCGGACAGTGGCACCATCAAGCTCGACGGCCGTGTTCTCGCCGATACCAAACGCGGCGTTTTTGTCGCCCCGCACCGGCGCCGCATGGGCGTCGTGTTTCAGGATTCGCGTCTCTTTCCGCATTTGAGTGTGCGCCAAAATCTGCGGTTTGGGCGCTGGTTCGCGCCGCGCGGCGAGCCGGCGATCGATTTCGATGCTGTGGTGGAGATATTGGCGATAGGCGAGCTTCTTTCGCGCCATCCGGCAGGATTGTCGGGCGGCGAAAGGCAGCGGGTAGCGATCGGGCGGGCGCTTCTTTGCGCCCCAAAGCTTCTTCTTTTCGACGAGCCGCTCGCCGCGCTCGACATGGCACGCAAGCTCGAAATTCTGCCGCTTATCGAACGGTTGCGCGACGAATTCGCGGTGCCGATCGTCTATGTTTCCCATGCGATCGAGGAAGTCGCACGGCTCGCTAATTTCGTCGTTGTCCTCGATGCCGGCCGGGTCAAGGCAAAAGGCGCGCCTGGCGAGGTTTTTGGCGCGCTCGGCGGCGACAGCCCATGGTCCCGGTTTGACCGTATTTCCGTTCTGACGATGAAAGTTTGCGGCGAGAATGCCGCCTATGGCCTCACCGAGCTGCAACATCCAGCGGGCACGATTTGGCTCGCCGGTCCGGCCGGGCGTGCGGGAGGAAAAGTCCGGATTATCGTGAGGGCGACCGACGTCGTGCTTGCCACCCGCCCGCCGCACGACCTCAGCGTGCGCAGTTTCCTTTCAGGGCAAATCGGGTCGATTGAAAAAAACGGCCCGCTGGCCGCCGTGGAGATCGTGCTCGACGGCGGAGGGCGCCTTTACGCCGTGACCACACGCCACGCGCTCGACGAACTCGGTCTCGATCGCGGGGCGCGGCTGTTTGCTTTGATCAAGACCAGCGCGCTCGACGAGCGGCAGATCGCCGCGATGGATCGCGGCCGGACGGAGGCAAGCTTTCCGCAGCGGCCCGAAAGGGGGGAATAGGCGCCGGGAGCGCTCCGCCGCTCCCGCCATTGCGGCGGCCTTCAATTAAAATTGGACATCGCATGACAGTTCGGCTACGGCTCGGGGCCCGGCGCACGGACTTATCCAGCAATAAAGATCGCGCGGCGGTCCCGTCCGGCTGCGATACGGTTGCTCTGAACGGGTCTTGTTTTCGACGGGGTGGAGGGACAGGGGACGTTCCAAGCCAGGGACAACCGGGCTTTAGGAAGGATGCGCAACAGGCGCTTCGCTGCGGCCGTGGCCATGCTTCCACCACTGAAAAGCACACTTACCTCGGCGCGGCCGAAGTAGGGGTATCCACACACGGAGGAGGAAATGGCACTCTTCCGGCGAGTCTAACCACGCAAGAAGAGAATCAGAATTATGGAAACGTCAAGATTGTACTTGCTATCCGTTCCGGTATTTATCGCCGTGTCGATACTATCTGGATGCGGAAAAGGTTCCAGTCAACCCACCGTCATTTCATATCGCCAAGTCGGCATATGCAAAAGTTATGCGGCGGCATCGGGCCCAGTCACTTCGAAGGCTGACGAAGGCTTTGCCGTCTTCAAAATCGAAACCGTGGACAACAAATCCAACAAGACTTTCGCCTTCGATCCGAAGCTTCTTTACGTGGACCAATCCACTCCGGAGCGACACACCAGGCAGTTGTGGGAATGGGACCGCCGCTACGCGTCGACCGATTCGAGGTTCCCGCAGACCATGGGCATTTCCTTGGCCCCCGACTCGATGGTCCCGGCGGGCGGCAAGCTCGACGTAAATGGTTATCTTGTTATCCCGCTTGGCATCAACAATCCATCGGGCGGACCTGAAGAAAACAAGTTTGCCTTCCAGCTTTTGCATGACTCTGGGACCTCCGAGAACACAGCGAGTGGCCAGATTCGCGTGTCGGAAGGTATTCTCTTTGACAGAACAAATACGGACGAAACCAAATGGACGGTGGTGGAAAA
>DATBQJ010000071.1:0-13540 GCA_036560885.1 Methylocella sp. | reverse complement strand
ATAGCCGCTCGGATGAAAGGTGCTGGTACCAGCCGCATTAAAATATGTGCCATCGTCGAGGATCAAGTTGGCATCCGTGATGAGAGTCCAAGAGTCGTTGATCTTCCAGGTGGCCGTGATGTCGTTGAGATAGCGAAACGTAGTGCCTGGATTGCAATTGCACGCTGTGATGAAATCCAGGGTGTTGTTGGTCCCGTTAGTATTGGGAGTTTGCGCACCGATATGGGTGGTCGCGAGAATCGTGAGGTTGCCACCGAGCAGATTTAGCCCAATGCCGCCGTGGAACGATGGATTGGCAACGTTGACGTCTCCGAAGGTCGTGTTCACGCCGGAGGTGACGCCGGCATAGATGTCAACCAGCGGATCGACATGTGAAATCGTCATGATGCCAGTGTGCATCAGCGGTATGCCGAAATTGAAGATGTAGGAATGCGAGTAGAAGTAATTGGTGGTCGGGTCGATCGTCTCGGCGCCTTCCAAGGTGACAAACTGGCCGGCCTTAATGTCGATGCCGCCCGAAAACAGCCAAGGAGTATGCGCGATTGCCCACGCCTCGATGGGACTGAATTGGCTCCTGTCATCGATGGCGTAACCGAGTTCGCCGAGATACTGCGTGTAACGTGCGTCCGACCCGTACATTATTTGCAACTTGACGCCGAAATCATAGTCCGTGGCCTTCGGATCGAGCGGCCGCTGGGCAGTCACGAGGATCTGATTGAGCAGCGGCTCGTTGGCCTTGTCGGTGAACAAATGTCCGAAATTCAATCCATCGGGGGGATTTTCGGGGTTCATGATAAAACCAGCCTCCACCGTACCCCCTATGGTGAAGGTGTCCCACCAGCTGGCTGGTGGCGGCGTGGGGGCGGGCTCGGCAGCGCGGGCGAAGTTCCCGGCGAGACCAAGGAAGGTGCCGGCGCAGAGGGCCGGCACGAGGATGGATTTTGGCGGACGAGGCATCGGCATATCTCCCAACAGAGCAATTCGCTGCCGCGCAACCTGCGCCGCAATTTTTTTTTTGCAATATCTCTTGCAGTTCCGCACGCGTTTCTTTCGCGGCCCGATGCGCTTTTGCCACAGTTTGCGTAATAACACGGCAGGCCCGCCGCCTGGAAAGGCAGTGTTGTTGTTCTGGCGAGCAGCTTTTTCTGGCTAATACTGCCGCCGTCCAATTGCCGTTGGGAAAAGCCCTTATCGCCAACTGCGATTCCATCTCGTCGAATGAGGATGCGGCCGGCATAGGTCTGGATCTCGACCGGACGGCCAATCCGCCGACAAGATCGGAGGCGTAACAATAATCGACCCGTGCTGCGCGGCATCCGGCATGGCGGGCCTGGCGCTCAACGCTTTTGATCCCGGTCCGGCGCCGCCGCATAAATATCCATGACATCCCTTAGCATCCGGAGCGCCTCTTCCCTCGGACGTTGGAAGGAGTTGCGGCCAATGATCGAACCGAACCCCCCGCCAGCATGGATTGAGCGAATCTCATCGAGCAGCTTGTCGTCATCGAAGACCGTGGCACCGCCCGAGAAGATGACGATGCGGCGGCCGGCGAAGGCACAATCAACGACGTGGCGGACTCGCTCCGCGAGAGTCGCGATCGGAATGCGCCGCTCGTCGTATACTTTGCGGGCTGCATCCTGCTCGATATGTGCCGTCGGCAGCTTTACCTTGATGATGTGCGCTCCGAGCTGAGCCGCGATTTGGACGGCATAACCTATAACGTCGATCGCTGTTTCGCCATCCTTGCTCAGGCCCGACCCGCGCGCATAGGACCAGACGACGACCGCGAGCCCGTTGCGTTTTGCTTCCTCGGCATTAGCGCGAAACTGTTCGTACATCTCGAATTGGTGCGCCGATCCCGGGTAGATCGTGAAGCCGACCGCGCAGCAGCCCAGACGAAGCGCGTCCTGCACGCTGGCGGTCAATGCCTGGTTCGGATCTTTCTCGTCCCGCAGCACGTTGCTGTTGTTAATTTTGAGGATGAGCGGAATTTCGCCCGCAAAATCGCGGGCGCCTGCTTCCAAGAAGCCCAGCGGGGCAGCGTACGCATTGCAGCCCGCTTCGATCGCGAGCGCGAAGTGATAGTGCGGATTGTAAGCTGGGGGATTGGGTGCGAACGAGCGCGCAGGCCCATGCTCGAAGCCCTGATCGACCGGCAAGATGACCAGCTTCCCGGTTCCTGCCAATCGGCCGTGGTTCAATAGCCGGGCCAGGTTGGTTAGCGTCCCAGCGCTATCTGCACCGTACCAGCTCAAAATCTCTCTTACGCGCGGTGTCATCGTCGCTCTCCTTTGTATTTGCGCAAAATTGCATTTCTTTTTGACGCTACGTTATTTGAAGATGTGCCGTCGAACGTCTGGCAAGCATTTAAGGGAGAAGCGTTGCCGCGGCGCAAGACGCGGATTCGCGCGAAGCAGCCGCCGCAGTCCAACGACAGGCGTGAGGACTTACGATTGGAACAGCATTAGCTGCGCCTATGGATATAGCGCCGGATGAGAGCATTGGTTGAGCTGTCGTGGGCGAGTCTTGGCTCGCCGCCAGATTGCAACTCCGGGATGATGCGCGTCGCCAATATCTTGCCGAGTTCCACACCCCATTGGTCAAAACTGTCGATCGCCCACACCGCGCCTTGGGTAAATACGCTATGCTCATAAAGAGCCACGAGGCTGCCGAGGCTTTGAGGAGTGAGCGCATCCGCCAAAATGATATTGGTTGGCCGATTTCCCTCCATCACCCGGAACGGCATCTGGAAAGCGGAAGCGCCCTCTGCCGAAAGTTCCTCGGCCGTCTTGCCGAATGCCAACCCCTCGGCCTGCGCGAAAAGATTGGCCATCAGGAGATCGTGCTGCTCCCGATATTGGCTGAGCGGCCGACAGAAGCCGATGAGGTCGCATGGAACAAGTTTGGTACCCTGATGGATCAGCTGGTAGAAGGAATGCTGACCATCGGTGCCAGGCTCGCCCCAGAATATCGGACCGGTTTGGTAGTCCACGGTCCGGCCTTCGAGATCCACATGTTTGCCGTTGCTCTCCATTTGCAATTGTTGCAAATAGGCCGGAAAGCGAGCGAAGGCTGCCGAATAGGGCATGATTCCAACTGTCTGAGCGTCGAAGAAATTGTTGTACCAGACGGTGAGCAATCCAAGCAGGATCGGCAGGTTCATGCCAAGCGGCGCGGTCCGAAAATGCTCGTCCATCGCGTGAAAGCCCGCGAGCAGGTTGCCAAAATTTTCCGGGCCGATGGCGAGCATGGTCGATAAGCCGATCGCGGAATCCATGGAGTAGCGGCCGCCGACCCAATCCCAGAAGCCGAACATTTGCGCTGTGTCGATGCCGAATTCCTCGACCCCGCGGGCATTGGTCGAGAGCGCAACAAAATGCTTGGCTACCGCCGCATCGTTGCCGAGCGCCTGGACGATCCACTTGCGCGCGGTGGCGGCATTACACATCGTCTCCAGCGTCGTGAATGTCTTGGACGCTACGATGAACAAAGTCTCGCTTGCATCAAGATCGCGGGTCGCCTCATCGAAAGCGGCGCCATCCACATTTGCGACGAAGCGGAATTTCATCGACCGGATGCTGAAGGAGCGTAACGCCCGATAGGTCATTTCCGGGCCCAGGTAAGATCCGCCGATGCCAATGTTGACGATGTTCCTGATAGGCTTGCCGGTATGTCCCAGCCACGTCCCGTCGCGCACCCGCTGGGCGAATTCACCCATACGGCCGAGGACCGCATGAACATCGGCCACGACATCATGGCCGTCGATCCGCATGACTGATCCCTTGGGTGCCCGCAGCGCCACATGAAAGGCGGCACGCCCTTCCGTGATATTGATCTTTTCCCCGCGAAACATCGCATCGCGCCACGCCGCGACGCCGCGCTCTTCCGCAAACTGCAACAACAGCTGCAGCGTCTCCTCGGTGATGCGGTTCTTTGAATAGTCGAGATAAAGCCCAGCCCCTTCGGCCACAAACCGTTCGCCACGGTCAGGGTCGTCCGCGAACATCTTCCGCAGATGCAGAGTCTTGATCTTATCGTAGTGGGCCCTCAGGGCCTGCCAGGCTGGCGTTGCTGTCGGTTTTATATCGGTCATGGTGGAGTTCCGATGGTGGCTAGGCCAAAGCCTGGCTCTTTGTTCCAATTGCGTTCAGCAAATCCTGCCAAGAATCATCAAACGACTTTGCCCCTTCCTGCTGAAGCTGGCTTGCCAGTGCCATGACATCGATACCGGCACTGCCATATGCCGCTACCGTCGTGTCACCGTCGCCACCGTCGCGCGGCAAGGTCCGTTCGACCTGGCCATGCGCATCAAAGGCGAGAAGTGTTTCTTCCGGCATGGTGTTGATGGTGTTGGGAGCTGCGAGCGCACCGATGTAGAGCACATCAGATGCCTGCGGATCCTTGGTGCCGGTGCTCGCAAAGAGCAGACGTTGCGGACGCGCCCCATGCGCTGCCAATCGCTGCCAGCGGTCTGTTTCCAAAAGGCCCCGGTAGCTTTTATAGGCTTGCTGCGAAATCGCAATGCCAAGCTTATCGCGCAAATTGGCAGGCACCTTGTCCATGGTAGCCTTATCCCAGCGGCTGACGAATATCGAGGCGACAGAATGCACATCGAGACTCAGCCCCGCCGAAAAACGCCGTTCGAGTCCTCTCAGATAAGCCTCGGCGGCGGCTTCATATTGCTCGCGCGAGAACAGCAATGTGACATTCACCGGAACTCCCGAGGCAATTGTTTCCTCGATCGCGGGCAGCCCTTCCCGCGTGCCGGGAATCTTGATGAATAGATTCCGGCGATTGGCCTTCGCATGCAGCGCCTTCGCTTCATCCGAGGATTTCTGGGAATCATAGGCCAGTAGTGGCGAAACCTCGAGCGAGACCCATCCGTCTACTCCATTGGTTCGCTCATGAATTGGCGCAAACAAGTCTGCCGCCTGCGTGAGATCCTGAATGGCGAGCTCGAAGAACAGCGTTTCGCCCGATACGCCACGCCCGACCAGCCGGCGGATTTCCGCATCATAGGCGTTGCTGCGGGAGATGGCGTGGTCAAAAATGGTGGGGTTGGAGGTCAGGCCAGTAACCGACAAGGAGTCGATGTACTTCTTCAGTGTGCCGCTGGTGAGGAGATCACGAGTGATGTTATCGAGCCAAAGACTCTGACCAAGATTATAGAGAGTTTTTGTCGCTTGCATGATTTCATCTCCCTGACGTTGTCACGAATGCAGCCAAGGCATAATTTTTTAAATCGCTGAGATGATCCAATTGAATGTCGGCCGGCTGACAGCCGGCCAGAATTTGCGGGTCCCGCGCGTAGTGGCCTTGCCTCGGGAACACAGTAGTAACGCGCCCGCCCCAAACCTTCTTGACCGCGTTGAGAATGCGCAGCTTGTCATCGATCATGACATACCGCTTTGCTGGATAAAAGCGCTCTACATCGGCAAGTTCCTGCTCCTTGTGGACATAGATGAGCACGCGGCCGTCGAAAACAGCCCAGAGCCCAGAGCGCTCGATCTTCCGAGGCTGGAACACCGCGTCGCCATCGGAGAAGATAACCGCGGGACCCCACTGCTGGACATGCTGGATGGCATTAAGAGTGCCTGCATAGAGCCGGTCGGCAAAAGGATAGTCGATGAGCCAGCTTGACATCCGCAGCACCCTTGGATCGTGCATCTTTTCAAGCCGGAAACGTTCCAGTGCGCCCAGGTAGTCGGCATAGCCGAGCTCTTGCCGCAGTTTTTCGAAAATGTCCCGGTAAAGCTTGCTGGCATCGGCACCATATGCCTCAGTCAAATGGGCGGCCAGATCGCCTTCGACGCGATCATTATCAAGGAGCGTATTGTCGACATCGAAGAGAAAGACGATGTCATGCATTTTGGTCATGGGCGCAGCCCTGTTGGCTTCGGATTGTGCCAAGGGGAATCAGGCCCATTCAGCTGGTTAGCCTCGTCTGGTCCCCAGCTTCCCTGTGCATAGGTGACCGGCGGAGCGACCTCGTCCAGGACCGGCTCCACGATGCGCCATTGGGCGTCGACAATGTCCTGCCGCCCGAAGAGATCTCCGATGCCGTGCATCGCATCGCCAAGCAGACGCTGATAGGGCGGCATGAAAGTCGACTCCTGCTCGGTCAGGATCAGCTCGACGTCTTGGCCTTCCATGCCTTCGCCGGGATGTTTTACCCGCAGACCCAACGCGATGGTGACATCTGGGCTGATCCTTATCCGCATATGACCGGATGCCGGAGAAACAGTCTCTGCGAAAGTTTCCCGCGGCGGCCTTTTGAAATCCACCATGACCTCCGTGGCGGTCATTGGCAGTGCCTTGCCCGCCCGAATATAAATGGGAACGCCTGCCCACCGCCATGAATCGATGAAAAGTTTGGCTGCGACGTATGTTTCGACGGTCGAACCGGAATTGACGCCAGGCACCGACTGATAGCCAGCATATTGGCCACGAACGACATGCGCCGCATCTAGCGGTCGCACTGCTTTCAGTAGAGCCGCCTTCTGCTCGCGCACGGCATCACATTCCTCGCCAGTCGGCGGATCCATGGTTAAACTGGCGAGCACCTGCAGCATATGGTTTTGAAACACATCCCGAATGGCGCCAGTTTCATCATAGAATTTGCCACGATCCTGTACACCAAACTTTTCGGCCATGGTGATCTGAATATTCTTGATGTAGTTGCGGTTCCAGATCGGTTCGAACATCGAATTCGCAAATCGCGTATAAAGTATGTTTTGCACCGGCTCCTTGCCAAGATAGTGATCGATCCGGAAGAGGTTTTCCTCCGGGAAAAAGCGGTTAAGGACGCGATCGAGCTGGCGCGCCGACTGTCTATCGTGGCCGAAAGGCTTCTCGATAACGAGGCGTGCGTTCGTCCCTTCGCCCTGTTTTGCGAGGCCCTCTGCCACCGTTGCAAACAGGCTCGGAGGAATGGCGAGATAATGCAGCGGCCGTTTCGCGTCCCTTAGTTCCTGGCGCAGCCTCACATAGGTTGACGGATCATTGTAGTCGCCGTCGACATAGCGGAGAAGACAGGTGAGCTTGGCAAACGTTTTGGTGTCGAGGCCGCCATGATTGGAAAGGCTGTCCTTGGCGCGCGCCTTCAACTGGTCGAGCGACCATCCTGCCTTGGCAACACCAATGATCGGTATATCGAGCCCTTCATCCCGAATCAGTCCTTGCAACGCGGGAAAGATCTGCTTGTAGGCAAGGTCGCCCGTGGCGCCAAAGAAAACGATCGCATCGGAGACTGGATGATTCATTCAATGGTCTCCCTGCTTCCCGGTTTTTTCAATGTGGCCGCCGAATTCATATCGCATTGCCGACAGCAGCTTGTCGGCATATTCCGCAAGCCCGCGCGATTCGAAACGCCCAAATAAGGCGGCGCCGATGACTGGGACGGGGACTCCTTCGTCGATCGCCGCCTGCAAGGTCCAGCGCCCCTCGCCGGAATCCGAGACATGTCCTTCGAAACTCGACAGTTCTGGATTGATGCGCAGCGCCGCGGCGGTGAGATCGAGTAACCATGAGCCGATGACGCTGCTGCGCCGCCAGACTTCGGCAATTTGCGCGATGTCAAATTCATACCGGTAGAATTCTGGATTGCGCAATGGCGTCGTCTCGGCATCCACGTCGTGGCTCTGGCGGCCGGCATTGGCGCTCTTGATGACGTTCAACCCTTCGGAATAGGCGGCCATGATGCCATATTCGATGCCGTTGTGGACCATTTTGACAAAATGACCGCCGCCATTCGGACCGCAATGCAGATAGCCACATTCGGCCTGTTTCGGCTCGCCCGTTGCACCTGGGGTGCGGGGCGCGGCAGCGACCCCCGGGGCCAGCGTACGAAAGATCGGATCGAGATGCTGGACGATTTCGGGCTCGCCGCCGATCATTTGGCAGTAGCCACGCTCCAACCCCCATACTCCTCCACTTACCCCGACATCGACATAATGGAGGCCCGCCGCTTTTAGCTGAGCCGCGCGGCGTATGTCGTCCTGGTAATAGGAATTCCCCCCATCGACCACGATGTCGCCCGGTTCGAGCAGCGGCGTTAGGGAGGCGAGCACGGGATCGACTGCCGCGGCCGGAACCATCAGCCACACGGCACGGGGCTTTGCCAGACTCTTGACGAACGCGGTCAGACTGGTCGAGCCCTTAGCCCCTTGCTTGACCAGTTCCTGCACCGGTTCCGGATGGCTGTCGTAAACGATGCATTCGTGACCGGCCTTTATGATTCGTACCGCCATATTGGCGCCCATTCGGCCAAGACCGATCATGCCAAGTTGCATTTGCGTTCTCCTATGAACGAAACTGATCATCCTGCGAGCTCGTTCCGCCCGCCGCGCGGCGGATGGTGCTTTTGGCGGCGGCGGCCACATGCTCCGCCTTGAATCCGAAATGCTCGGCGACGATCTTCATCGGCGCCGACATGCCGAAGCTGCGCATTCCAAGAACCACGCCACATGGCCCAGCATATCGCTCCCAACCGATTGGTGAGGCTTCCTCCACCGTAACCCTTGCCATCACTGCGGGCGGCAGCACGCTTTGCTGATAGGCGGGATCCTGGGCGTCGAAGAGTTCCCATGACGGCATGCTAACGACGCGGGCTCTAATATTCTCGGTAGCAAGAAGATCACGCGCGGCGAGACACAGCGATACTTCGCTGCCGCTGCCAATCAGGATCACGTCCGGCACGGAACCTGGGGCGTCGACGAGAATATAGCCGCCTTGTACCAGTCGGCTGGCGGGAGCAAATTGACTACGATCGACGATCGGCAGCGCTTGTCGCGAGCAGATCAGCGCAGCTGGGCGGTCTTTGAGCCCCAGAACGAAACGATAGGTTTCGGTCATTTCATTGGCATCGGCCGGGCGGATGACAATCATCCCGGGAATCGCGCGCAACGAGACGATCTGCTCGATCGGCTGATGGGTCGGTCCATCCTCGCCGACGCTGATCGAATCATGTGTCCATATGTGGAGAACCGGTTGATCCATTAGCGATGCCAAGCGGATCGCGCCGCGCGCATAATCGGTGAAAATCAAAAACCCCGACGCGTAGGCCCGCAAGCCACTTAGTGTCATGCCGTTGACGGCGGCACACATGGCATGCTCTCGAACGCCGAAGTGAAAGTTACGTCCTCGATGGTCCCCAAGATGGCCACCGGCCTGGAAGTCCCCGGCAAATTCAAAGGCCAGACGGGTCTTGGTACTAGGGGCAAGGTCAGCCGCACCGCCCACCAGCCATGGCACTCGCTCGGCCACAGCGTTCAGAATCTTGCTGGATGCGTCGCGCGTCGACATGCCGGTAACGCTCGGTGCAAACGCCGGCAGGCCGGCGTCCCAGCCGTCCGGCAAATCACGCGTGTTGAGGCGTTCAATCTGATCGCCCAGATCAGGATATTGAGCCCTATAGCGCACAAACGCCGCGTTCCACGCCTTGCACAACTCGGCGCCCCTTGTGCCGATGTTGGCATCGAAATGCGCCCGCACGCCCTCGGGAACCACGAAAGTCTGGTCTGGATCGAAACCGAAGAACTCCTTCGTCAGCCGCACTTCTTCTGCCCCAAGGGGTTCGCCATGCGCGGAAGGGGTGTCCTGCCTGTGCGGGGCACCATAGCCAATGTGGCTATGCACAATGATCAGTGTGGGACGATCCTTGCCATTGAGAAAGGTCCGGTAGCTGCGCTCCACGAGATCGAGATCGTTCGGATTCGTCACGCGCTCCACGTTCCAGCCATAGGCGAGAAAGCGTGCCGCGACGTCTTCCGTGAACGCGATATCGGTGTGGCCCTCAATCGTCACGCGGTTGCTGTCATAGATCCAGCATAGATTGGAGAGACGGAGATGGCCGGCCAAGGACGCCGCCTCGCTTGAGATCCCCTCCATCATGTCGCCGTCGCCGCATACCGTATAGACATTGAAGTCGAAGAGATCGTAGCCGGGCCGGTTATAGGTTGCGCGCAGCCATTGACTGGCGATCGCCATCCCAATGCTGGTCGCCACGCCTTGACCTAGCGGCCCGGTCGTGGTTTCGACCCCGGAGGTCCAACCATATTCCGGATGCCCGGGGCAGCGGCTGCCAGCCTGGCGAAAGTTCTTGATGTCCTCCAAAGTCACGGCATCGCGATCCAGCTGCTCGTACGACGGATTGGCAGCCTTTATTCTGGTCAGATGGATGAGGCTGTAGAGCAGCATCGACGCGTGGCCGCTCGAAAGGACGAAGCGATCGCGGTTGAGCCAGTGAGGGTCGGCCGGATCATAACGCAGAAATCGCTGCCACAGCACGTAAGCGGTCGGCGCCGCATCCATCGGTGTTCCGGGATGGCCAGAATTTGCCTTCTGCACCGCGTCGATGGCCAGCACGCGGATGGTGTTGATCGCCAGTTGATCGATGTCGCTCTGACGTGCCATTCTTGTGCCTCGCTTCGCCCCAAATCGGTGGAAGGCGGAGTCAGCCTTGGCATTTCTGGTCCAGGTCGCAATGCATGGCGCCAGGAAGGCCTTGCGGATCACCGCAAACCTATGAGAACATCGAGTGGAAGGCTCCCCGTCGGTTCAAGCTGGTCATATAGCGTCAGCAGCCGAACCGTCCAGTCCCGGGCGATAACGGCGTTACGAACGCTTGCGGACGTCCGCGGAGACATTTTACCACGAGTTGATTCAGCTTAACCGCAAAACCCCTGGAATTTACAACGCTGCCGTTGTAAGCGCAAATGACGCGCGCCGTCGCTCCCTGGAAGTCAAGCTGGAATCGTGGCGGCGCTCTTCGGCGGACACGCTTCTCCTGTACACGGCAATATCTCAAGAGGCCTTTAACAAACGTTGTAGTAGTTGTAATCTAAGCCTGCCCGCGCGCTATCTCGTTATTGAGCGACATTGTTAGACTAAGCGCACACCGGGCCATTGAACACAGGAAACATCTAGGTGGACTGGGCATGATAACACTCATCGAGGCACTGGGCGACGCTCGACGCCGACGCGTCGCGATCGGCCACTTCAATGTGTCCGATCTCGTTGCGCTGAGGGCGGTGACGGGGGCCGCGCGGGTATTGAAAGTGCCCGTACTGATTGGCACTTCGGAGGGCGAGCGCGACTTCATCGGTGTCCACGAGATTGTCGCCGTGGTCGCCAGCCTGCGCAAGGAGCTCGGCCACCCAATCTTCCTCAATGCTGATCACACCCATTCCTTGGAACATGCGGCCGAAGCGGCGAAAGCGGGCTACGATATGATCGGCTTCGATGTTTCCACTACGCCCTTGGAAAAGAACATCGAGTTTACCAGACAGGCTGTCGAGGCGGTCAAGTCGATCAATCCTCGGATCATCGTCGAGGGTGAGTTAGGCTTCATCGGCAGCGGCTCGGAGATCCACGAGAGCGTGCCCGAGAGTTCGCGCCTACTGACGAAGACCCATGACGCCAAGCGTTTTATCGAAGCTACGCAGATAGACGTCCTAGCTCCCGCGGTCGGAAATATGCATGGGCTGCTCAAGAGTATGATCAGCGGCAGCGTGAGAAAGCGCCTCGACATTGGCCGCATCGGTGAGCTCGCGGCGGCGACGGACATACCTCTTACTCTCCACGGCGGATCGGGAACAGATGACGGCGACTTTCAAAGAGCAATATCGGCCGGTATAACGATCGTCCATATCAACACCGAGCTGCGCCTCGCCTGGCGTCATGGTCTCGAGGCGGCACTGGCCGAGAATTCAGACGAAGTTGTTCCCTACAAAATTTACGGCAAGTCCCTCTCGGCTATGGCGGCGGTCGCCGGCGAGCGATTGCGCTTATTCAATGCGGGGTGAGTTTGCTCATGCCGGAAACCGCCGGCAATTCCAGCAACACGCCCGGCCGCTCCTGGCTCGGGACATGGAGGTGCTGGCCTGAGATCTGCATTTGCGTGGTCAGTGGTCTCCCAGCGTGAAAGGTTCAAACACTAAAAACCTCATTTGTGGGTACGCGCTTTTGCGTTCTCGAACACGCACGTTATGCTTTTCTGGGCCTCTTGCTGGATCTGCCGCAGGTGACCTTCACTGCGGAAACTCTCGGCGTAGATCTTGTAAACATCCTCCGTACCAGACGGCCGCGCGGCAAACCATCCGTTCTCGGCAATCACCTTAATTCCACCGAACGGGACACCGTTCCCCGGAGCGGCGGTAAGCTTCGCGCGTATTGGTTCGCCGGCTAGTTCCGTCATGCTGATCTGATTGGGCGAGAGTGCCTTCAGCAGTTCTTTCTGTTCGGCCGTCGCGGACGCGTCGATCCTCTCGTAGAAGGGCACGCCCAATTCGCGCGTGAGGTGATCGTAGGCTTCGCTTGGGTCGAGCTTGGTTTGTGCGGTGATTTCGGCGGCAAGCAAACAGAGAATTATCCCGTCCTTGTCTGTCGTCCAGACCGATCCGTCCCGCCTGAGGAATGACGCTCCGGCGCTCTCCTCGCCAGCGAAGCCGAGGGAGCCGCCGATTAGGCCATCGACGAACCATTTGAACCCCACAGGCACTTCGACAAGCTTGCGGCCGAGCTTTGCGGCGACGCGGTCGATAATGCCGCTGCTGACAACGGTCTTGCCGACGCCACAGCAGCTGCTCCACTCGGGACGATACTCACATAGATACGAAATGGCAGCCGCGAGGTAATGATTGGGATTCATCAGGCCGTTCGACCGGGTCACGATTCCATGCCGGTCGGCATCGGTGTCATTGGCGATGGCAATGTCGAATTTGTCGCGCACACCGATCAACCGCGCCATGGCATAGGGCGACGAGCAATCCATCCGGACTTTGCCATCCCAATCGACCGGCATGAACCGAAATGTTGGGTCGATCGCGTCGCTGACGATCGTTGCCGCGATGCCATAGCGTTCGATGATCGATTGCCAAAAATGGACGCTCGCGCCGCCCAATGGATCGATCCCGATCTTTACATGGGACGAGCGGATCGCCTCCATGTCGACGACATTCGCGAGGTCGGCGATATACGAGCCAATGTAGTCGTGGCGGTGGAGGTTGGGAAATTTGCGTGCGCGATCGTAAGAGATTCGTCGCAAGCCCTTGAGATTTTCTTCGAGAAGCGCGTTTGCGGTGCGCTCGATCCAGGTTGTTACGTTGGTATCTGCCGGTCCACCATTCGGCGGATTGTATTTGAAGCCGCCGTCCTCGGGTGGATTGTGCGAAGGTGTGATGACGATCCCGTCGGCGAAACCGCTCTTGCGATCCTTATTATAGGTCAGGATCGCATGCGAAATGACGGGCGTCGGCGTGTATCCATCGCGCTGGTCGATCATTACGTTAACGTCATTTGCGGCAAATACTTCGAGCGCGCTTGCGAAGGCGGGTGCGGACAGCGCGTGCGTGTCGATTCCAATAAACAGCGGGCCGGTTATGTGGCTTCGGCTCCGGTGATGACAAATTGCTTGACTGATCGCCAGTATATGTGCCTCGTTGAAGGTGTTGTCGAAGGCGGATCCGCGATGGCCCGACGTGCCAAAGGCTACGCGTTGTGCCGGGAGCGTCGGATCCGGTTGGCCGGTGAAATACGCTGT
>DATBQJ010000070.1:0-16615 GCA_036560885.1 Methylocella sp. | reverse complement strand
TGCGAGAAATCGTAAGGCCTGTATCCAAGTATAGACTTCTACTTCTGCTGATGGCATAGCCATTTATTCAGTAAAATGAGCAAACGTCTCAATATGAGTTTTTACAAATATCAATATATTCATACTTTCCTCAACCAGTATAGCGTTTCGTTTTCGTCGATCCTCACATAAGTAAGAATATTTTTTGACAACTTTCGGTATTTGTTTTTACACAATTCTCGATCAGTTTATTATATATTTATAACAGGTCATGTAATATTTTGTAATCCCGCATGAAGTCACCGGACAGACTGTTAGATTTCTGGCTCACCCCGTAGTCGCCCAACGCGATGACTGAGTTTTGACCGATTCGAGTTGATATTGCCATAACGCCTATAGCATGAGCGAGGCTGACCAACGCGCTATTATTCCAGCGACTGTTGCAAAAATATCCAACCCTCTGATGGTAAACGTGAATTAACCATTTTGGGGCCCTTTGCGGCAATGCGAGCGAGAGCGCTGCCGTATTTCGGTCGCAATCGCCGGACGAAACTCCCACTGGCGCTACTGGGACTTTAAGCCTTCGGAAACTGAAGGTTGCGAAATTACCAGTGTGCCCGTTTTTGAGAGTCGGCACAGGCCCGCACCGCGGTCCGCGCTGCGAGCCAAGGGGAAGCACATGGGGGCCAAGCGAAATCTCCGTGTATTAACACGTTCCTTCGCCGTATTTTCTCGGTTTCTTCGCACGCCTGCCAGTCGAGTCCACTGTATTGTTGCAGGGCTCGCGGGCGGCGCAGCGCTTAGTCTCGGCGGCTGCGCCGAGCAGCCCCAACGTCTCGCCTCCGCCAATTCATCGGAGTATTTTCCATCCTCGATCTATGGCCCCGCGAGCCCGCGCGTCGTCGCCGACGGCGAACCGGTGCCGCACGGCGGCGGGATGTATATGCTCGGCAAGCCCTATACGATCGCTGGGCTAACCTATTACCCGAGCGAAAAACATTATGCCGCGACTGGCCTTGCTTCCTGGTATGGCGATGCCTTTCACGGCCGCCGCACGGCCAATGGCGAAGTTTACGATCGCGATTCGATTTCCGCCGCGCACCCGACGCTGCCATTGCCAAGCTATGCGCGCGTCACCAACCTGCGTAATCATTACTCGATGATCGTGCGGGTTAACGACCGCGGGCCTTTTGCCGCCAATCGCATCATGGACGTGTCCCGCAAGACTGCCGAGGCCTTGGATTTCCGCCAGAGGGGAACCACGCGGGTTAAGATTGAATATATCGGCGCGGCCAGCCTCGCCGGGTCGAACGACGAAAAATTGCTAGCGACTTTGCGGACCGATGGACCGGCATCGATTGCCGGCTGGGCGGGCCGCGACCGTACCATGGTTGCCGGGAGGGAGGCTTCCCTCATGAGCCCCGCCGAGGCGGAGACCAAGGCGTTGCCCTCGGATGGTGACGCAGGGGCGTCCGATGCAGTTCCCACCGGCCGTTTTGCGGGCCGCGCCGCCCCTTTGCCGCCGGCTCGGCCGTTCGATCTTGGGACAATCCCGGGCGCCGGCGTGCCGATTGCCTTGCGCTGAACGGTTTTTTAAACCATCTGCCCGCCTCTTGATATCCGCCAGTAGCGGACCAATTTCATTCCAGATTTTTGACCCGAGATTTTGACAACGGGCCGCAAGAACGAAGGATCAATGCAAGCCCAAGCCTTACGCAGCAACCGCATTTGAGCGAGGTTATGCATGGCTGTAATCAAATGGCTTCAGAACGTCTTCGAAGGCCAGAAGACGCTTTCCGAGGAAAGGCGATTTTATAAAAAGATTGATGACCAGCTGGTGTTCGCACCAAGCCAGCCGCTGACCGTGGCCGTCGAGTGCGAGTTGGCTCTTCTGGACGCCAATACCCTTCGGCCGGCGCATATGGGGCTTGCGCTCATAGAGCAACTCGCTTCACCACAAATTAAAAAAGAGTCGTTTGAACATATGGTCGAGGTTACCTCGACCATCGGTACGACCGTTCATGAAACCGCCATGCAACTCCGGGAAGAGATGGAGAAGCTCGCGGTTGCTTGTGGAGAACACGAACTATTAATTACCGGCACGGGCTGCCCGCCTACGATCAGGCTCGCCGATATTAGGCAGGTGCCGGATGAACGTTACGAGCGCCTGCATAATGAGAGGAAAATCATAAACGAGCGTTTCGGAACGCTTGGCATGCACGTTCATTTGGGCATGCCAGACGCGGAGCAGTGCGTCCGGTACCACAATTTTTTCATGCATTTTGTGCCGCATTTGATTGCGCTGAGCGCTAGCTCGCCCTTTGAGGAGGGCGTGGATACGGGATTGGCGTCCATCCGCCCGACTATTACCGAATCCCTGCCCATTGCGGGCATGCCCTACAACTTTAAGAATTGGCAGGAATACGTCAATCTTTGCCGCGCGATGTATCGTGCGGGTTCGATCGAGAGCCTCAAGGATCTCTGGTGGGATTTGCGCTCCTGTCCGCAGTGCGGGACGCTTGAAATCAGGATCTGCGATCAACCCGCAACGATAGCGGAGGTTCTGGCGCTGGCTGCTTTCGTCCATGCGTTGGCGCTGTGGTTTCAAAAGGATCAAGGCTGGCTTGCCGAGATGCCGCGTCCGAACGCATGGAGGATGCGTGATAACAAGTGGCGCGCCATGCGCTACGGCCTCAACGCCGAACTTGTTATCAACAATCAAGGTGAAACGAGGCCCATTGGCGACGATTTCAAGCTTTGGTTGGAGCGAATCCGGCCATTTGTCGTAAAACTCGCTTATCAGCGCTATATCGATACGCTGGAAAATATTATGGCGCGCGGAAATAGCGCCGATCGCCAGCGGCGCCTGTGGTCGAGCACACAGGATTTGAATGCTGTGGCGAAATTCAACTGTGATGAGTTCGCCGCGCAAACGCCGCTATGGGAACGGGTTGAACAGTCCAGCGATAATAAGGAAATTGTTGCCCAATCCATTGCGCACGGTTAGAGACGTCAAGACGGAAAGCGGCGGTCAAAAACCCACCGCTCTCGACTTTTGAACGTGTCGCGAACAGGTGGAACCCAATCCTGCATCGCGAATATGAGCAAGTGGTTCACCGTAATTTGCTAAGGTCGCAAGCTGGTTGTTTTCCCCGAATGCCATGACCTTAAATCCACCGCCCGTTGTTCCCGACTGGGGTCCACGTCATCCTTGCCTGGCCCAGTCCAATTCGCTTGATGGCTTCGGTTGATAGCCCTCTCCTGCTTGCGGGACAGGGTTCGCGCAACCGGCACTCGATTGCTTCGATTGCCGCACCGGCGTTTATGGACCATCCCCCAGGCCTCCGCCGCACCGGCTACAAGTCTCTGTGAATGGATGGTTTTTGCTGTCCGCGCCGCTTGCTCCGGCTTAAAGGAAATTAAAGTCATGATGCCGGCGCAGACGCGAGGTGTCATTTCATAAAATCCGGGTCTAGTGCATGGAAGACGAGGAAGCCAATCGCTTGTCCGCGCGCGCGGCGCGTTATGCCCGGGTCGGCGCCAATGCCGGCGGCGTCGCGGTCCGAATTGCCGGCGCGCGTCTTCTCGGCGGGCGGGGCGGCACCCATGCGGCGGCCTTGGCGCAAGCACTCGGCGGACTCAAGGGGCCGGTAATGAAGGCCGCCCAGATGATGGCGAGCGTCCCGGGTCTTCTGCCGCAAGACTATGCCGGGGAATTGCAGAAGCTGCAAAGCGATGCGCCGCCGATGGGCGCGGCGTTCGTCAAGCGGCGGATGCAGGCGGAGCTCGGGGCGGATTGGCAATCACGGTTCGCCGCATTCGATATGCATCCGGCGGCGGCGGCTTCGCTCGGCCAGGTTCACCGGGCAACCGCCAAGGATGGCACGGCGCTGGCGTGCAAACTGCAATATCCAGATATGACCCCGATCGTCGAAGCCGATTTGCGGCAGCTTGAAATTGTGTTCGCGCTGCACCGGCGCCTCAATCCGGTCATCGACACAAGTGAAATCGCGAAAGAAATCGGCGCTCGCATCCGCGAGGAACTCGATTACCGGCGCGAGGCGAAACATGCCGCGCTTTATCGTGACATTCTTGGTAATATCGAGGAAGTACGCGTGCCCGGCGTGCGCGCGGAGCTGTCAACCGGGCGGCTGCTGACGATGGAGTGGCTCGAAGGCGGCAAATTGCTCGGCTTTACGGATGCCGCCGAATCCGCGCGCAACCGCATCGCCCAGGCGATGTTCAAGGCCTGGTGGATTCCTTTCAGCCAGTTCGGCGTCATCCATGGCGATCCGCATCTTGGCAATTATACGGTGTTCGGCATGGCAGAAGAAAAGGAGGCGCGCGGTATAAACCTCCTCGACTATGGCTGCATCCGGATTTTCACACCGAAATTCGCCTGCGCCATCGTCGATCTCTACGAGGGATTGCTGCACAAAGATTTCACCCGCACCGTGCACGCCTATGAGACTTGGGGCTTTCGCGGTCTCACCAAGAATCTCGTCGAGGCTCTGAACATTTGGGCGCGGTTCATCTATGCGCCTTTGCTCGACGATCGGGTGCGCAGCGTCGCCGATGGCGTTGCGCCAACGAGCTACGGCCGCAAGGAAACGTTTAGCCTCCACCAGGCTTTGAAGAAAGAGGGTCCGGTGCTGGTGCCGCGCGAGTTCGTGTTCATGGATCGCGCCGCGATCGGACTTGGAAGCGCCTTTCTTCATCTCGACGCGAGGCTGAATTTTTTCCAATTGTTTCATGAGACGCTGGGTAAATTTTCGGCCGCCGCTGTGAGCGAACGGCAATCAGGCGCGCTCGCCAAGGTGGGACTGCCGCCGCCGGTTTGATCTTGTCTATGCTGGGGGGGTCGCGGCGCGAAAAAAAAGACGAATCAATAGAGCCTGACATTGGTGATAGTGCGCCAGCAGACAGGTCAAGCCAGTGATTTGCAAAGGCGCACGCTCCCAGCTGAAACACGCGGTTGATCGGGACCGTATTTTTCGATGCCCGCGCCGCGCGCGCAGAACGAGCGGCGAGAAATAGGAGCGGATTTGATGGAACCGCAAGCTAGCCCTGGAATTGGGATGTGACGAACCCCGGCGTCACTTTCAGCATCAGCGCGCGTTTTTGGATTGGCTCGAAAGCCGCCCTGTCCGTGCCGGAGAGCCAAATCTGCCCGCCCAAGGTTTCAAGCACTTCAAAGAGCGCGTCGAGGCGGGCCTGATCGAAATGCGCGGCGATTTCGTCGAGGAGGACGAGTGGCGCCAATCCGCTCAATGCCGCGACAAGCCTTGCATGCGCCAGAACCAATCCGGCGAGGAGCGCCTTTTGTTCTCCCGTCGAGGCTTGCGCTGCCGGGACTTGTTTGGGACCGTGGCGCACGCAAAGGTCGCTCGCCTGCGGTCCTATCAAGGTGCGCCCCGCAGCTGCGTCGCGGGGCCGGCCGGTGCGTAGAATACCGCGATAGATCTCCTCAGCTTCCAGTGCCGGGCAGGTCCCCACCAAGCGCTCGACTTCGCCCTCCAAGACGAGATCCGCCCATGGAAACGGCGAGGTTTTGTCCCGCGTCGCGGTAATGAGCGCCGAAAGCCGCGACACGGTCTCGACCCGGGCGGCGGCGACTGCGACGGCGAGTCCGGCGGCTTCCCATTCGATTGCGTCGAGCCAGCCGCGGTCAGCGCCGGAACCCTCCTCCAGCAAACGGTTGCGGCTGCGCAACGCCCGTTCGAGCGAGGCAACGCGGGTCCCGTGACCGGCATCGATGGCGAGCACGAGCCGGTCGAGAAACCGCCGCCGATCGCCGGCCGGGCCCATGAAAAGCCCGTCCATCGTGGGGGTCAGCCAAACCACGCGGACATGATCACAAAACCCGCGTATGGAGCCCGCGGGCTCGCGCCCGATCCGATATTTGCGCAGCAGTGCCGCGCCGGTTTGCGGCTCGATTCCGGTGCCAAGCTGGACGCCGCCGTTTGGCGTTTCGAATTCGGCCGAGATAGCGAAGCCGCCGCCGCCGTTGCTTCGCGCGCAATCCCGCAATTCCGCCCGGCGCAGGCCACGCCCCGGCGCCAGCAGCGAGAGGGCTTCAAGGAGGTTGGTTTTGCCTGTGCCATTGTCGCCGGTCAGCACAACGAGGTGCGCGTCAACCGCAAGATCGAGCGAGGCATAGGAACGAAAATCGGCGAGCGCGAGCCGCCGCACACCCACTTGGGCGGCAGTTCTCGCGTACGCGTTCGGTGTAGACGCCTCCAAGGACACTCCGGTCGATTGTGGGGAAGGCTGCTTGCGACTATGCCAATCGTCCATGTCCGGCCAGAAGTCCAGCGACGACGCGACCGCCGCCAATCGTACCAAAATGTTGCACGTGAAACATTTTGGTACGATTGGGGCCAAAAACCTTACAAGGCCGCATCCATCCGGCGGCCCTTAGGCGCGTGGGATCGCATGGAAAATTGATCTTTCGGATGGCCGGTGGCAAAACCCTGTCGAGCCCGCGTTCGCAAGGAATGGTTACGGACGAATCTCACCGCGCCGCACATCTGCGCCCACCCGGCTATAGAAGAAAACCACGTCCCTGCTCGCATCCGGCAACTCTTCGCAATCTTCGACCCAATCAATGGAACAAAATTACCACGGCAAGACTTTTGGCTGCTAGAGCGCGATCCCAAAGAGCTGCAGGCTTTTTGGAAAAGATCATGCGACAAAACACAGCCATAGAGACCATGTGCGAATCAACTTCAAGCGATCGTGGTCTGCGACAGCTGCTCACAACTGGAGAACAGATATGGCGAGCAATAAACCGTTGGATGAGGCTTCTCAAGATTTCGCCGCCGATCTAGCGGCACTGCGTGGCGACGTTGCGAAATTGACATCATCGTTGTCCGAAATTATTCGCACACAAACAGCCGCGACGGCAAACACTGTCTTCGATGCCGCCGATAATGCGCGGCAAAAAATTTCCGATACCGCGAGCAAAGCACAAGATCGCGTTGCCGGTGCGAGCACGGACCTCGAGGCAACAATTGAGCGCAATCCCCTGTCGGCGGTGCTTATCGCAATGGTAGCCGGCATATTGATAGGGTTACTAAGCCGCGGGCGCCAATGAATGCACTGATTAACCGGCTTATAAGCGAAGCCGTGGCTCCGGTTGAAAAAATGAGCGCGCGCCTTTTCAAAAAGGCCGTGCTCTTTTTCGTGACCATGAGCGCCCTTTTTGTCAGCTCCGTGTTTGTTACAATCGCATTCTTTTTTTTCATCCAAAAACTAGCTGGACCTGCAATCGCCGCCCTCAGCGCCGGCGGTCTTTATCTTGGCGCTGCCCTAATTTGCATCGCCGTCGCATTGCGCGAAAGCTCTCCCCACGGCGCCATGGCCGCCGCGGAATCAGGCCGAAGGACGGAAAACAAATCAACCCCGCCCCAGCCAACACTTGAATTTGCAAGCAACATCGATGAGGCTATAGTGCCCGTCCTCGCCGTTTTGCGCGACGCTGGCTTCGAGCGCGAAAGCGCCGCTCTTGCGGCCGGAGCGGAAATCGCGAAACAGCTGCGTCCGTTTTCACTGACCGCGCTGGCGATTGTCGCGGGCATTATCATTGGCCGGATGCTAAAGCAACGCAACAACACGCCCGGATAGATTGGGCCAAGCTGCCTATCAAACGAGGCTGCTGCTTTTTTCGGGTTCGTCCTTGCGATGCGACTTGCGATCGAAAAATAGCGCCTGACTAATGACCGCCTTCAGACTGTCGATGCCGAACGGCTTGGTTATGAGAAAGGCGGGCTCGGGCGGCGTTCCTGTCAGAAAACGTTCCGGATATGCGGTAATGAAGATCACCGGCACGGAAATGGTTTCGAGGATTTGATTGACAGCTTCGAGACCTGAGCTTCCGTCGGCAAGTTGGATGTCCGCGAGGATGAGGCCTGGCCGCTCGCGAATCACGGCCTCGACCGCCTCCTGGTGGGTGCGCGCGATATTGACGACGCGGTGCCCTTGCTCCTCGACGAGTGACTGAAGGTCGAGCGCGATGAAGGGCTCGTCTTCGATGATCAAGACGTCGGTGCAAATTTGGCCGGCAATTTCCTTGCCCGCGGCGTCGATGAGCGACGCGGCCTCCTCGATCGAGCAGTCAAGCGCGCCCGCGACTTCCGCGGTATCGAAGCCTTCAAGGGAGCTGAGAAGGAACGCGATACGCGGACGCAATGTCATCGCCTCGAGATTGCGTTGCGCGCCTGCTTCGTCGCCGGTGAACGACGCCTGATCGACGTGATCGTTGACCGGCACCGTTCCCCAGACCTTGAGGAACAAGCGATATAGCGCCGTCCTCGGATCGGCGCATTTCGAAAACTCGGCCGGGTCAGCAACGATGGCCTCCAGCGTAGCGAGCACATAAGCATCTCCTCCGGCTTGCGTCCCCGTCAACGCCCGCGAAAACCGGCGCAAATAGGGAATGTGCGAGGAGATTGCCTGGGAGAGCGACATGAAAACACCTTTGATATTGCGCGTGATATTGCGCGTTATTTTTCGTGATCGATCCGGCTCGGGGACTAATTCCAAAAGCCCGGAAAAGTTCCCGCGTGTGGAACCATCCCGCTTATCAAGCGTTTAAACGAGCTGGTTATAACCGTTTTCTCGACTGAGCCAAGCGTCGCAAGCGGGACCGCTCGATTCCGATCCGCAAACCGCGGGCAAATGTGGGCTGCCGTGCTGCTTTTTCAACGAAAATGCTCCCCGTTTTAGGGGACGTCAATGAGGGACAAACGAATGAAAAGTACCGCCGCGAGGGAGCTTCCGTGACAAAACCGGCAAAACCGAGAAATCCATCGATCAAGGGGGGGAAAATCGGCGAGACCCCCGGCGTGCGGCGTGTACCCGGGTGCTCCGGGTCGGCCAAAGAGATTATTGACGAGCCCTGCGCGAGGAAATCAACATCGAAGCCCGGGGTCGCTGATCAAATCGGTCTGCATTTGCGCAGCGTCTACGACGACGTCTTGGCACAACCAGTTCCTGGGCGCTTCCTTGAACTTTTGCGGCAGCTCGAAGGCGCGTCAAGCTCCCGGTTAACTAAGGACGGCATGTGACGGCTGCGCATAAGGAAAAGACGCAAATCCCGGCGGCGCAGGCGCCCCCGCGGGAACCTGCGGCAGGCTTACAACTCACCGCCGACCTCCTTGCGGTCATTCCCAATCTGCGTGCTTTCGCGGTGTCCCTATGCGGCAATCTCGATCGCGCCGACGATCTCGTCCAGGAAACCTTGGTGAAGGCGTGGAGCAACATCGACTCTTTTGTCGAAGGGACTAATCTTCGTGCCTGGCTGTTTACGATTTTGCGCAACATTTATTATTCGGAATATCGCAAGCGGCGGCGCGAGGTCGCCGACCCAGACGGCACGTTTGCCGCCAAGCTCGCAACCGCCCCGGTGCAAGGCGGCCATATGGACCTGCTCGACTTTCGCGCCGCGCTCCAGCAACTGCCGAGTGATCAACGCGAAGCGTTGATTCTCATCGGCGCCTCCGGCCTGTCCTACGAAGAAGCAGCGGGGATTTGCGGCTGCGCGATTGGGACCATGAAAAGCCGCGTCAATCGCGCCAGAAGCCGTCTCACCGAAATGCTGTCGATCAAGTCCGGCATGGATTTCGGGCATGAGGGTGAGTGGCAAGCGATTGAGTCCACGGGCGCGGGCCAGCGCTTTGTGCGCAGCGATAGCGGCGAGTAATCCTTGTAACTCGGGGTTGCGTTACGCGCGGCACGCCTTAAAAGCCTCGGCGGGCGAAGCTGGAGAATTGCATCAATGAACATGAGCAAGACGCGGATCGAGACCGACAGTTCCGGGCCGGTCGAGGTGCCCGCTGCGCATTATTGGGGCGCGCAGACGCAACGCTCACTGGTACATTTCGCGATCGGCTCGCAAACCATGCCGATGGCGGTGATTCGTGCCTTGGCGATGATCAAACGCGCGAGCGCCGAGGTCAATCGCGATCTCGGAGTTTTGCCGGCCGGTTTATGTTCCGCGATCGCCGCTGCCGCCCGCGAAGTCGAAACCGGGGAACTCGATGGCGAATTTCCCTTGCGGGTCTGGCAGACCGGGTCCGGAACGCAAACCAACATGAATGTCAACGAGGTCATTGCCAATCGCGCCAACGAAATCCTCGGCGCCGCGCGGGGCGCGAAACAACCGGTGCATCCCAACGATCACGTCAATCTAGGACAATCCTCGAACGATTGTTTTCCCACCGCGATGCACATCGCCGCGGTCCGCCAAATCAAGCAAGGGTTTGAGCCGGCCTTGCGCGCGCTCGCTGCCGCCCTCGCTGCCAAATCGGAGGCTTTTGCCGAAATCGTCAAACTCGGCCGCACGCACCTTCAAGACGCGACACCGGTGACGCTCGGCCAGGAATTCTCGGGCTATGCGGCGCAGCTCGAATTCGGCCTCGAACGGCTCGAAGCGGCGCTTCCGGGGCTCTACCGGCTTGCCCAGGGCGGCACGGCGGTTGGCACCGGGCTCAATACAAAACAGGGCTTCGCGGGAGCTTTCGCTGCGAAGATCGCGGACTATACCGCGCTCCCATTTGTCTCCGCGCCGAACAAATTCGAGGCGCTCGCTTGCCATGATGCATTGCTCTTCGCGCATGGCGCGCTCGATACCATCGCGGCGAGCCTCTTCAAGATCGCCAACGACATCAGGCTTGCCGCGAGCGGCCCCCGCTGCGGTATCGGCGAACTGGTGCTGCCGGAAAACGAACCGGGTTCTTCGATCATGCCGGGCAAAGTCAATCCGACCCAGGCCGAGGCGCTGACCATGGTCTGCACGCGGGTTTTCGGCAACCAGACGACGATCGCCTTTGCCGATTCGCAGGGCCATTTCGAGCTCAACGTCTATAAGCCCGTCATCGCCTTTGCGTTTCTCGAAAGCCTCACCCTTCTCGCGGACGCCATGGATAGTTTCCGGTGCCATTGCGTCGAAGGACTCGATGCGAACAGGAAGCGGATCGACGAATTGATGCGGCAATCCTTGATGCTTGTCACCGCGCTTGCGCCACGAATCGGCTACGACAATGCGGCTAAGATCGCCAAGGCCGCGCATCTTAATGGAACGAGCTTGCGGGAAGAGGCGCTCGCCTCGGGGCTCGTTGGGCCCGGAGAGTTCGATGCGCTGGTGCGCCCGGAGGCAATGCTGGCGCCCGGAGTCTGAATTCAATTCGGCAGCCAGCCAAAGTAAACGCAGATAAACAAGAAGATGCCCATCAGGCCTCGGTAGACCGCAAAGGGCCAGGCCGAGAATCGTTCGAGAATCCGCAGCAAGCTCCAGATCGCCGCAAAGGCCGATAGCGACGCGATCAGGAGACCGAAGCCCAGAATCGACCAGCCATGCGCGTCGAGATGCGCCTTGTGCAGTTCCCACATTTCCTTCAACCCGGCAGCGGAGATCGCGGGCAGTCCGAGCAGAAACGAAAAGCGTGCTGCTTCCGCGCGCTTTAGGTCCAAGAACAAAGCCGCGGTCAGCGTCGAGCCCGATCGCGAAACTCCGGGAATGAGCGCCCCGATTTGCGCAAATCCGATAATCATTGCGTCTTTCAGCGTCGCGTGATCGAGGGTCCGCTTATGCCGGGAGTAAATTTCGGCGAGCGCGAGCAGTCCAGACATGACAACGCAGGCGATGGCGATGACGGTGAGGCTGCGCAACGGCGAATGACAGGCGTTGAGGACCGGCGACAACAATTGTCCGGCGGCGGCGATCGGGAGCGTGGCGAGAACTATCCAAACGGCGAAACGGAAATTCCAATCGTGGAAATCGCGGCGGCGAACGGCACCAAGCGACCCCAACGCGATGCCGCGCACATCGGCCCAAAAATAGCTGACGACGGCCGCGAGCGCCGCGACCTGCATCGCGGCCGAAAACGCCGATCCCGGATCCTGCCAGCCGAGGAAAGCGGGGACGATCCGCATATGCGCCGTGGAGGAAATCGGCAACAGCTCGGTAATGCCTTGAACGATGCCGAGAAAGCCAACCTTGGCGTAGCCGAGAGCGGCAAAGCCGGTATCGAGCCCTTCGGTGCAGGCTGCGGCCATGATTGATTCGTCCTGGTGTTAGAGCGGCGTGGCCGCCTCCCGATTTAGTCTCGATCCATTTGTGCAGATTGACCCGCAAAGATCAACCGCGCCAACTCTGCGAGGACCGGCCACGGAAGGGTACGGCCCGCTTGATTCATAACTTATTAAGTATATTCCTAAGCATCGTTGCATGCGTATTAACTATTTATTCATGTTATTAAAAAACTAATTACTTATAATGTTGTATTTATGCATCACGATAAGCTTCATATAAATTTGTAAATCTACAAACATCCAGCATAAACGTACTACGCTTTCCAATTTCGGCCCAATTCACGTTGCTTGCTTCGCGAAATAGCAAAGTTTCGCTGGAAGTGGAACTTCTGAAAGGGAGCAACCCATGATTCGCAAATTTCTCCTGCCGGCGGCCGCACTGGCCGCCGCCGCACCGGCTTTCGCGGCCGACCTGGCGCCGCCGCCGCCGGTCTACCCCCCTGCTGTTCCACTCTTCACCTGGACCGGCCTCTACCTCGGCACCCAAATCGGCTATGGCTGGGGCACCGACACCCTCACCGTCTCTCCCTTTGGCTTCGGCACCAACTTCACCCCCAACGGCGTCGTCGGCGGCGGCCATGTCGGCTATAATTTTCAGTTCAACCAATTCGTCGGCGGGCTGGAAGGCGATGTTGAGGGAACCGGCATCGACAGGTCCTTCAGCCCCGGAGGCGTGTTGTACAGTACGAGCATCCCCGTGCAGGGATCGATTCGCGGCCGTCTCGGCGTCGCATTCGACCGGGCGCTTCTCTACGCGACGGGCGGCGCCGAATTCGCGGGCTTCGACACGAGCGTCAGTGGGTTTCCTGGCTTCGACCAAAACTCGACCACCCGCACCGGTTGGACCATCGGCGGCGGCATCGAATATGCCGTCACCAACAATTGGTCGGTCCGAGCCGAATACCGCTACGCGGATTTCGGCCACTTCAGCGATGCTACTCCCAGCACATTCGGCTTCGGCTCCTTCGTCAATCATCACGAGACCGAAAACGCCGTTCGCGCCGGCTTCAGCTACAAATTCGATTCGTTCGGCGTGGACGCCGCACGCTATTGAGGTGTCGCTTGCACGCCGCACCAACGATCCTGGCCCAAAGCAAAAGCCGGGCCGGGATTATGACAATGTCGCTTGCTGTTGCGGATAAGTCACGGTGCCTGAAATCCGGCATTCGCAAGGCAGATTTCAACGAAATGGTGTGCTGATCGGTGTATTCTTGCGCAGGCCTAAATTTACCGAAAGGATGAAGCCTATGTATCGTAAAATTCTCCTGGCATCAGTTGGTGCCATCGCTCTCACCGGATCGGCGGCGCTGGCGGCCGATCTCCCTTCCCGCGCGCCGCCGCCGGTCTATCTGCCGCCACCGCCGCTCTTCACCTGGACCGGTATTTATATTGGCGGTCAGGTCGGCGGCGCCTGGGGTACCGGAGGCAGGAGCTTCACTGCATTTGACGCAGTGACGGGCACCTTTGTCGAATCCTCCTCGGGCGGTGGTAACCCGGGCGGGGTGATCGGTGGCGGCCATATCGGCTACGATTATCAAATCCCCACCTGGAATTGGCTTTCGTCGTCAGGCGTAGTCATCGGTCTCGAAGGATCGATCGACGGGAGCAGCCTAAGCAAGACCACCGTGGTCGACTTGCCTGGTGCCTTTGGGGGCAGCGGCACTCTGTCGGCGCATACGAGCGCCGACATCCAGGGTTCGATTCGCGGCCGCCTCGGCATGGCCTGGGACCGCGTCCTGGTCTACGGCACCGGCGGCGTCGCCTTCGGCGGCATCACCACCGACTTCGAGCTTAACGCCGTCGACGCGGCAGGCGTGCCCTTCTTCTTGCAAACCAGCCGTTCGAACTCCCGCACCGGCTGGACGGTCGGCGGCGGAATCGAATATGCCGTCACCAACAATTGGTCGGTCGGGGTCGAGTACCGCTATACCGATTTCGGCACTCTCAGTAGGGAGGCTTCGCTGGCCGACGGCAGTTTTATCAACGTGTCGCGTACCCTCAGGGAAAACCAGGTGCAGGCCCGGTTCTCCTACAAGTTCGACACTTACACTCCGCCTCCGGTCGTCGCCAAATATTAAGCCGCGTGCTTCGGCCCCGGCTTCCGCAAAAACAAAACCCGGCCTCTTGGCCGGGTTTTTCGTGTGGCTTTACGGGCATTAATTCCGCTTGACGGCCTTCCGTTGCGTTCCTGCCACAGCTACCGGAATTACGTGGCATAGGAGCCGAGAAAGCTTGCAGGCACTCCGTAACGGCGTAGTTTTCTCACCTGCAATTACCGCAATGGAGACAACCCTATGTATCGCAAAATTCTCCTGGCATCGGTCGGTGCCATGGCTCTCACCGGATCGGCGGCACTGGCAGCCGACCTTCCTGTCCGTGCGCCGCCGCCGGTCTATCTGCCGCCGCCACCGATCTTCACCTGGACCGGCGTCTATATCGGCGGCCAGATCGGTTACGCCTGGACCAGCGGCAATAATAACTTCAACGGATTTGATCCGTTTTTTGGTACGGGCACCTTTCTCTCAACCTCGATCGGCGGCACGCCGAGCGGGGTGATCGGGGGTGCTAACGTCGGTTACAACTACCAGATCAACCAGTGGGTCTTAGGCCTCGAAGGTTCCGTCGATGGCACCAGCCTGAGCAATACCTCTGCGGCGTTCTTCCCCGACGGCACGACTCTGTCAGCACACTCGACCGCCGATATTCAGGGATCGATTCGCGGCAAGCTCGGCGTCGCTTGGGACCGTGCCTTGATCTACGCGACTGGCGGCGTTGCCTTCGGTGGATTCAACACTACTGTGTCGATTTCAAATCCCGGATTTGGGTTCTTCGGCTCCGGCAATGTTTCGACCACCCGCGTCGGCTGGACGGTCGGCGGCGGCATCCAATATGCCGTCACCAACAATTGGTCGATCTTTGCTGAATACCGCTACACGAATTTCGGCAGCATCAGGCAAAACGATTTTGGAGTGTTGCCTGCCGGCGTATTCTTCAACGGGAGCCACCAAATCAACCAAAACCAGGTGCAGGTTGGCTTTGACTACAAGTTCGACTTTTACGCTCCACCTCCGGTCGTCGCGAAATATTGAGCCGCGTGCCTCGGCTCCGGCTTCCACCAAAACAAAACCCGGCCTCGCGGCCGGGTTTTTCGCGACGGCGTTGCGGGCTTTAATCCGGCTCGACGGCCGCCCATTGCGTTCTCGCCACAGTCACAGGATTAACGGCACGCATGCGCCAATGGGGATTGCGGGCGCGCCACAACGGCAACGGCGCAGTTATTTGGCAGTCCATTTTTCAACGGAGAAAACCCGCGGCTGGCGCCATCGCCCTGCCGGATCGGCGGCTTTCGCGGCCGACCTTCCTTACCGCGCGCCGCCACCTGTTTATCTACCGCCGCCGCCAATATTCTCCTGGACCGGCATTTAACGGCACGAGCCTGAGCTCGTGGCCCCGTTAACGACATATTTGGCAACAGTCCGGCAGATTCACGCCCACGTCGTGCGCCGATATTCAAGGTTCGAATCGCGTCCGTCTCGGCATCTCCTGGGAGCACTCGTTGCTCTATGCAACCGGGGTGTTGCCTTTGCTACACCGGGTTAGCCGCTCCGGCTGGAACTTCGGCCAATTACTCAAACACCCGCGTCGACTGGAGGGTAGGTGGCGGTTTCGAATATTCCGTTAAAACAGAACCCGGCCTCGCGGCCGGGTTTTTGGCGGCGGCTTTACGGGCTTTAATCCCGCTCAACGGCCGTTCGTTGCGTTCCTGCCACAGTCGCCGAAATAACGCCACGCACACGCCGATAAAGGTTGCGGGCGCGCCACAACGGCGTAGTTGTTTTGAAATTCAATTTTCAACGGAGAAAACCCCATGCGCCGTCAAATCCACCTGGCATCGGTTGGCGCCATCGCCATCGCCCTCGCCGGTCCGGCCTTCGCGGCCGATCTGCCTTCCCGCGCTCCACCGCCGGTCTACCTGCCGCCGCCGCCCGTCTTCACCTGGAGCGGCCTCTACGCCGGCGCCCAGATCGGCTACGCCTGGGGCCGCGACAACAACGATATTACCACACTTGACCCAGACCGGCCGTTTTTCCAAGCCAACACCAGCCCGGACGGGGTGATTGGCGGCGCCCATCTCGGCTACAATCTACAGTACCTCCAATGGGTGATCGGCCTCGAAGGCACAGTCGACGGCACGAGTATGGACAAGGATGTTTTCTTGGCCGGCGAGTCCGGCTTCCTCCATGCCACCCATCCCGACCTCACGGTTGGCAGCCGCGAGGACGTTCAGGGGTCGCTCCGCGGCCGCTTGGGCTACGCCTTTAACCGAATTCTCATCTACGGCACTGGCGGCGCCGCCTTCGCCAACGTCACCAACAGTTACTTGATCTCGCCTTCCTTCGGCGCCGAGACTATTACCAAGACTCGCACCGGCTGGACCGTCGGCGGCGGTATCGAATATGCCGTCACCGACAATTGGTCGGTCCGAGCCGAATACCGCTACTCCGATTTCGGCCGCTACAACGATTTCCCCTTCACCAATAAC